>JANWVU010000100.1 GCA_025056465.1 Verrucomicrobiia bacterium
CCGTCCACATGGACGGCGGCGCGGCTGACGCGTTGAATCAAGGCGCGCATGCTCCGAGTGGATACGGAACGAATGGGAGTAAGTCGAGCCTCTTGCATGAGGTGCGGGGCTTTGATACGGTTTTTTCAGCCGGTGCGCCCTTAGCTCAATTGGCAGAGCAAGTGACTCTTAATCACTAGGTTGTAGGTTCAAGTCCTACAGGGCGCACCAGATTCATTTTTTCCCTGCATCCGCGCGGCGAAATACTCGATGGTCTCTTTCAACCCTCTCGCCAGCGAGCTGCGCGGTTCAAAGCCGGTCGCCAACAATCGCTGGATGGACGCCACAGAATGTTTCACATCGCCGGGACGTTCCGGGCCGTAGCGAATCTCGGAACGCGAGCCGGTCAGGCGGATAATTTCCTCGGCCAGTTCGCGAATGGTTAGTTGCTTTCCGTACGCGACGTTGTATACGCCGGTCGCTGTCGGCTGCTGTGCGACATGGACATTGGCGGCCACGATGTCGCTGACATGAATGAAATCGCGCGTCTGGGTGCCGTCGCCAAAAATTGTGATGGGTTCGTTGCGCAATGCACGCGCGATGAAAATCGGCACGGCAGCAGCATACGGACTTTTCGGGTCCTGCCGGGGTCCAAACACGTTGAAATACCTCAGACACACCGTGGACAACCAACCCTCGCGCTGGAACAACGCGCAGTAGTACTCGCCATCGAGCTTGGTGATCGCGTAGGGGCTTTTCGGTTCGGGGGTCATGGTTTCCTCTTTGGGCACGACCGGGTTGTCGCCGTACACCGCTGCTGAGCTGCTGAACACCAGTCTGCGCACCCGCGCGCGGGCCGCTTCTTCGAGCACGGTCAAGGTGCCGGTGGTGTTGATCTCGTTGCACTCGATGGGACGTTGCATGGATTCCGGTACGCTCACCATCGCAGCGAGGTGAAACACATAGTCCACGCCGTTCATCGCGCGCCGCACCAGATCCCGGTCGAGAATGCTGCCTTCCCAAAACTCGTGTTGAAGTCCCTGCAGGTTTTCGCGATGACCGGTGCGCAGGTTGTCGAGGACCCGCACTTCGGCGTGGTGTTGGAAGTGTTCGACGAGGTGTGACCCGATGAAGCCGGCACCGCCAGTGACCAAGATTCGCATAGCGCCGCGTTGGTAGCGAGCGCGGGGCAGGCAGTCAAATGCAAACGGGCTGCGTCTTAACTCACTGCCGATGGCTAAAGGCTTGCGCTGCCGGTAGCGCACTTCTACAGTGCCGAGGGCGATCTGGATGAAACACGCGGAGTTCGTTCATCTTCATTTGCACACCGATTACAGCTTGTTGGACGGCGCCTGCCGTGTCGAGGAAGTCGTCCAAAAAGCTCGCGAATACCGAATGCCGGCGCTGGCAATCACCGACCACGGCGCGATGTATGGCGTGATTGATTTTTATCAGGCCGCCCAAAAACACGGTCTGAAACCCATCCTCGGCTGCGAAACCTACCTGGCGCCCGGTTCCCGTCACGAGCGCAAGGCTGTGAATGCGCGGGATGCGGCGTATCATTTGGTGTTGCTGGCAAAGGATGAGACCGGTTACCGCAACTTGGTACAACTCGTCACCAAAGCCCAGTTCGAGGGATTCTATTACAAACCGCGTATCGACAAAGAACTCCTCGCCGCTCACGCGAAAGGACTCATCGGGTTTACGTCCTGTCTCAAAGGCGAGGTCCCGAGCAAAATCCTCGATGATCAAATCCGCGAGGCACGCACCGCGTTGGACGAGTACCGGCAGATTTTTGAACCGGGTGATTTCTATGTCGAGTTGCAGGATCACGGTCTGGAAGCGCAACGGCGGGTCAACCGTGTGTTGTTGGAGTGGGCGCGTGAGCTAAACCTACCGGTGGTCGCCACCAACGACGTTCATTACCTCGAGCACGCTCACTGGGAAGCGCATGATGTGTTGATTTGCTTGCAGACTCAGTCGCAGCTCAACGACCCGAAACGCATGCGGTACAACTCCGACCAGTTCTATCTCAAATCACCAGAAGAAATGGCGCGGTTATTCCACGAGGTACCGCAGGCGCTGCGTAACACGCTTGAGGTGGCGGAAAAATGCAGCTTGATGCTGGAGTTTGGCAAACTGCGGTTCCCCGTTTACGACCCACCGGCCCCGTTTACGCGCAGCGGTTACTTGCGTCATCTTGTTGAGCAAGGTTTGCGCGAGCGCTTTGGCGTGGACTGGCACCACCCGAGGGACGAACGCGAGCGTGGCCTCGTGGAGCGGGCCGAGCACGAGCTGCGGATCATCGAAAAACAGGGCTTCACCAGTTATTTTCTTATCGTTTGGGACTTTGTCCACTTCGCGCGTAGCAACGGCATCCCGGTAGGCCCGGGGCGCGGCAGCGCTGCCGGTAGCCTCGTGGCCTACCTGCTGCGGATCACCGACATTGATCCGTTGCGGTACGGGTTGTTTTTCGAGCGATTTCTCAACCCCGAGCGCATCTCGCCGCCCGATATTGACATGGATTTCTGCTACAACCGTCGGGGCGAGGTGATTGATTATGTGCGTCGCAAATACGGGGCCGACCGCGTGGCGCAAATCATCACCTTCGGCACCTTGGGCGCGAAAATGGTTGTGCGCGATGTCGGGCGCGTGCTCGGCCTCAGTTACGGAGAATGCGACCGCATCGCCAAGATGATCCCGCCCGCGCTGGACATGACGTTACGCAAAGCGCTGGACACCGTCGCGGAGTTGAAGGCCGCCTACCAGCAGGAACCCACCGTGCAGCGAGTGATTGATTTTGGTTTCGTGCTGGAGGGGCTCGCCCGTAATGCCTCGACGCATGCGGCCGGTGTGGTCATCGGCGCAGAGCCATTGACCAATCTCGTCCCGCTCGCGCGCGGCACCAACCCCGACGACATCGTTACTCAGTACGCGATGAATCCGTTGGGGGATTTGGGGCTGCTGAAGATGGATTTTCTCGGCCTCAAAACCCTCACCGTCATTCAGGACGCGCTGGAGCTGATTGCACAAACGCAGGGCATCCAAATCGACATCGACAAAATCCCGCTCGATGACCCCAAGACGTTCGATCTTCTGAAAAAGGCCAACACGATTGGCGTGTTCCAATTGGAATCCAGTGGCATGCGGGATTTGTGTCGCCGCATTGGTGTGGACTCAATTGATGTGATCAACGCGCTCATTGCGTTGTATCGGCCTGGTCCGATGGAGTTCATCGAGGACTACATCGCGCGCAAACACGGCAAGGTGCCCATTGAGTACGACCACCCGGCGCTGGAACCCATCCTCAAAGAAACCTACGGAATTTTCGTATACCAGGAGCAGGTCATGCAGGCGGCCAACGTGTTGGCCGGTTATACACTCGGCGCTGCCGACATCCTGCGCCGCGCGATGGGGAAGAAAAAACCCGAGGAGATGGAAAAACAACGCGCGGTTTTCATCAAGGGTTGTGCGGAAAAACACAACATCCCGCGCGCGAAAGCCGAGAAAATTTTCGACACGCTGGCCAAGTTCGCTGGCTACGGATTCAACAAATCCCACAGCGCCGCGTATGCTGTCGTGGCCTATCGCACCGCGTGGCTCAAAGCCAATTACCCGGTCGAGTTCATGACCGCCCTGTTATCGAATGAGCTCGCCAACACCGACAAAATCCAAGTCTTGATCAACGAATGTCGGCAAATGGGAATCGAAGTGCTTCCGCCCGACATCAACGCCAGCGGTGTGCGCTTCACGGTGGACAACGGTTGCATTCGGTTCGGGTTGGCTGCCATCAAAAACGTCGGGGAAATCGCCGTGCAAAACATCATCGCCGCGCGGCAAGCCGGTGGTCCGTTCCGCTCCTTTGAGGATTTTTGCGCGCGGGTTGATCCGCGCGTCGTCAACCGCAAGGTGCTGGAGTGCCTTGTGAAATGCGGTGCCTGCGATTCGCTCGGGCGGTCGCGTGCCGAGCTGTACGCGGAGATTGATTACCAGTTGCAGCGTGCCGCGGATCTCCAACGAGACCGCGAACGCGGCCAGGCTGCGTTGTTCGACGTGCCGACGGTTAACGTGCGGCACGCCTCGCCCGGTCGGCCTCCGCCGGTTCAATGGACGACCGCCCAGATGCTCGCGTTTGAGAAGGAACTCTTGGGATTTTACGTCACTGGTCATCCCTTGTCGCAATACGAGGCGTTGCTGGCGCGCTATGATCTGACCCGCAGCGGTCAACTCGAAGAACTCGCGGACGGTCAACCGGTGCGCATGGCTGGAATCATCACAAAAATCCAACTCAAAACCACAAAAGCCGGCAAACCAATGGCAGTTCTGACCCTCGACGACCTCGACGGACCGGTAGAAGTGCTGGTGTTCTCGGACGCCTACGCTAACTGCAACGTGCATCTGCGACCCGACGCGGCGGTGTTTGTCCGTGGCACGGTCAATCGCCGCGAGGAAAAACCTAAAATAACTGCCGATGAAGTCCTGCCGGTTACTGACCTGCCGCGTCGCTACACGAAACAGGTCCATCTACGGATTGCGAGCGGCCAGCTCACGGAAGAACTGCTGCAACGCTTGGCCAAGTTGCTCCGTGAATATAAAGGCTCCTGCCCCGTTTACCTCTGCCTGATTCAAGATCGGGGACAAGTGGTCTACGTTGACACCGACACGCAATTTGCTGTGGACCCCACGGAGTCATTCGCCCGGGCCGCCGAGTCTCTGTTGGGCGAAAACTCCGTTTATTTCAAAGTGGATACCGACAAGCTTCGCAACGGAAACGGGGCTGATCGCAACCGCCGGCGCTCGGCTCCGCCCAAACCCATCGTCTCGGACTAATCGCCGGTTACCGGCCCGCTGCGCGTTTCACACGCGGCCCTTGGGGCGTGTCCTCGACCACCCAACCCATTTGGAGGAGTTGGGCACGGAGCTGGTCGGCTCGCGCAAAATCGCGCGCGCGTCGGGCGGCTTGCCGTTGTTCCACCAACGCCAGCACGTCCGCTGGTGCCTCGGCCCGCTCCGGCATCCCAAACCCCAACACCTCATCGAACCGTTGCCATGCGGCCAACATGCCGGCTGCCTCAGGCGCCGTCACGGATCGTTTGTTGGTCTCCCGAATGTGCTCGAACAGCACGCCCAACGCTGCGCTGATGTTCAAGTCGTCGTCCAACGCCGCTTCAAACGCCTGCACCAGCCCTACCGGCAACGGGCCGTCGGTGCAGTCCCCAGCAGTGTCCTGCAATTTGGTGAGAAACTCGTCCCAGCGTTGCAACGCCGCGCGCGCCGCATGCAGGCCGTCCAGCATGAAGTTCAGCGGTTCGCGGTAATGCGCACAGATCAGCGCATAGCGCACTTCGCGGCCGCTCCACCCTTTCGCTAACAGATCGCGCAACGTGTAAAAGTTACCGGCCGACTTGCTCATCTTCCGACCGTCCACCAACAAATGCGCGTTATGCAGCCAATACCGCACGAACGGCTTGCCCGTGGCCGCCTCGCTCTGCGCAATTTCGTCCTCATGATGAGGAAAAATTAGGTCTTCGCCCCCGCAATGAATGTCGAACGTCTCGCCGAGGTGTTGCATGCTCATTGCACTACACTCGATGTGCCAACCCGGTCGGCCCAACCCCCACGGCGACGCCCAGCGCACCTCACCATCGGCCTCGTCCCAAGCCTTCCACAGCGCAAAATCCGCCACGCTTTCACGCGTGTACTCGTCGTGCTGCACACGACCCGTGCTGCGCAATTCATCAAGTTTAAAATGCGACAACTTTCCGTACTCCGGAAATGTGCGGATCGAGTAGTATACGGACCCATCTTCGCTCACGTAAGCGTGCCCTTTCTCGATCAACCGCGCGATCAACTCGATGATGGCGGGGATGCTTTCCGTGGCTCGCGGCATCACGTGCGCGCGCCGAATCCGCAACGTATCGAGATCCCGTAAAAACTCCGCCGTGTAAAACTCCGTTAGCTCCTCCCGACGCTTGCCGGTCTCGCGCACGGCGCGGATGATTTTGTCCTCCACATCGGTGATGTTCATCACGTGCCGGACCTGGTAGCCTTTGTACTCGAGATACCGGCGCAAGAGGTCCTCAAACACAAATGCCCGGAAGTTCCCGATGTGGGCATAATTATAGACCGTCGGCCCGCATGTGTAGAGCCCGACGTGCGGCGGATTCAGGGGCACGAACTCCTCTTTGCGGCGCGTCAATGTATTAAAAAATTCCAGCGCCACGGCTCAGTCGCTCCCTACCGGCTTCGGCTCCGGCATGTCCACGCTCGCGATGGCCACCACGACAATCCCTTCGCGCCGTCCTGTGAAACCCAGATACTCACTGGTGGTGGCCTTCACGCCCACCTGATCCGGTCGGACACCCAACGCCTGCGCGAGGTTATGTTGCATGCGCGGGATGTGTGGCGCCAACCGCGGTTCCTGCGCCACGATCATGGCGTCCACATTTTGCAACTGTCCGCCCGCCGCTCGCAACCGCTCGCCGCACTCGCGCACAATCACCAAGCTATCCATGTCTTTGCAGCGTGGATCACTGGGCGGGTAGTATTTCCCAATGTCGCCCAACGCCGCCGCGCCCAACACCGCGTCGGCCACCGCATGCGCCAAGACATCGGCATCGCTGTGTCCGGCCAATCCGCGCGAATGCGGGATGTCTACCCCTCCGATAATGCATTTGCGCCCCTCGGCAAACGGATGCACATCAATCCCAATCCCCACACGATTCATGCCGGCTGACGTTTACCGAGCGATGCCCGGTTTGCCAAGCTCGCAACCAGCGCGCGCGGCCAACAGCGCTTCCACCGCCGCGAGGTCGGCGGGTGTGGTGATTTTGAGATTGAGAAATGGCGTGGGCACCAACCGTACCGGCTCGCCCAACCGCTCCACCGCCGCTGCTTCATCCGTGACCACCACACCCTCATCCAACACCTTCCGGTAGGCCCGCCGCAATAAATCAAACCGGCAAGTTTGCGGCGTTTGGACCGCCCACAACTTCGTCCGGTCCACTGTGCGCTCCACCACACCATCGGCGCGGGCCTCTTTGATTGTGTCCACCACTTTTGTCGCGGCGATGCCGGTCCCAAACTGCCGGGCACTCGCAATCGTCGCCGCAATTAGCTCGGGCGTGACCAACGGCCGCGCACCATCTTGCACGGCCACTATCTCTGTGCGCGGATCGCATTTTTCCAATCCATTCCAAACCGAGTCTTGTCGTTCTTTGCCGCCATCGGCAAACGCCGTCACCTTGGGAAACTCGCGCACCAACGTCTCTGCTTGTGCCGCGTAATCCGGTCGGCGCACCAACACGATGGCATCAACTTCCGCGCACTCCTGGAATGCAACAAGCGAATACCAAACAACCGGTCGCCCGCGCAGTGTGAGGAATTGCTTATTGTGCCCGCCTCCCATGCGGGACGACTGACCCGCCGCCAAAATCACCGCCGTAATCACGGCCGGTCACCGTATCAGAGCACTGTCGCGTATCGCAAGCGCTGCCCCTGCCTGCCGGCGTCGAGGCCTCGCGTCGTGGCGGCCGGCAGGTGGGTCACTTGCTATGGGGACGACCCTTAGGCGGCGACGGTGCAACGGGGTGAGCGCCCACGACGGAAACAAATTCACCGTCGGCCACTCGGGTGTGAATGGAATCGCCCGTGCGCACCTGCCGGGCGCTGCGCACGATGCGACCGTCGCTGAGTCGCGTGATGCTATAACCGCGATTGAGTACCGCCAGTGGGCTGAGCAATTCCAACCGCGTACGCACTTCCTTGAGGTGCTGGGCGGTGAGATCCAAACGGTGTTGACCGACGGTGTGCAACCGGCGCCGTGCCGTGTCGAGCTGCAATCGCCACGTGTCCACGCGCCGTTTGGGGCTAAGCGCCTGAAAGGTACCGGCCAACGTTTGCAGCCGTTCGCGCCACTGACGCAGCCCCTGTCGAGCGGCTTGTGCGGCACGATGGTCGAGGTCGTCGAGTTGTTGTTGGTATTGCCGAATGCGTTCTGCGGGCTGGCGCAGGGTTGCTTCCGCTGCCAGTTCGTTCAGCCGGTTTTTCCAATGCAACCACTGGGTGCGGGCTGCTTGATGCAAGCGTTGCCGGTGAGCGTCCAAATGTTGCTCAAACTCATGTTTGGCGCGCGCTACCAACTCCGCCGCAGCACTGGGTGTGGGTGCACGTACGTCCGCCACGAAATCGCTGATCGTGAAGTCAATTTCGTGACCCACCGCGCTGATGGTGGGGATGCGCGACCGCGCCAGTGCGCGAGCCACAATTTCCTCGTTGAACGCCCACAAATCTTCGAGCGAACCACCCCCGCGCGTGACCACGATCACATCAACGAGTTGGTGCGCGTTGAGGTCGTCGATCGCGGCGGCAATCTCTTGCGCGGCACCGGCACCTTGCACGCGAACCGGATAGATGAGGATGTGGACATTGGGATAACGACGCTGAATGATGTTCAGGAAATCGCGAATCGCCGCACCAGTAGGCGAGGTGACAACTCCAATGCGTTGCGGCAAAAGCGGCAGCGGTTTTTTGCGGGCGGCATCGAACAACCCCTCCGCTTGCAACTTCCGTT
>JANWVU010000101.1 GCA_025056465.1 Verrucomicrobiia bacterium
AGGTGGCGCAAGCGGTGCGCGAGGCGGAAACAAAAGGCGGCCCGGCGGTGTTCGTGGAGTTGCAGTCGGCCGACACGACCGTGTTGGGTGCGATGGTTACGCGGCCCAGTGAGACGTGGTTTTACAAGTTGACCGCGCCACCGGCGTTGGCGGCTGCGCAGCGGGAGGTGTTTTGGCAATTTGTGCGGGAGACGGAGTACTGAGATGGGGAGCTGGGCACATCGCATCTATGCGTGTTTGTCGTCGGTGCGGCTGACGGTGGCGCTGTTGGCGTTGGCGGTGGTGTTGGTGTTTTGGGGGACGATGGCGCAGGTGACGCAGGGGTTGTACAAGGCGCAGAATGATTTCTTCCGGAGCTTTTTTGTGTACTGGCAACCGGCCTGGTCGGCGTGGCGCGTGCCGATATTTCCCGGTGGTTACCTGTTGGGGTGGCTAATGGTGGCGAACCTGTTGGCGGCACATTTCCGATACTACCAACCGAGCCGACGAAAAATCGGAATTGTGCTGATTCACTCCGGTATCCTGGTGTTGCTGGTGGGCCAGCTCCTGACCGATTTATTGGCCGTGGAAAGCCAACTCCACTTGCGTCACGGCGAGACGAAAAATTACTCCGAAGCCAGCCGCGAATTTGAGTTGGCCATTGTGGATACCACGACACCCGAACGCGACACGGTGGTGGCGATCTCGCAGCATCGGTTGGCGCGCGGCGGTGATGTGGAAATCGCCACGCTGCCATTCACCGTCCGCATCCGTGAGTACCTGCCCAACTCATCGCTGACCGACCGGCCGACCGAGGGCTACCGGCCCATACCTGCCACCACCGGCTTTGGCACGGGTTTGTGGTGGCGACGGTTGCCGCTCGAGACTGATCCTGACCGGCGTGATGTGCCATCGGCGGTCGTCGAGCTCGTCACGCGCGAGGGATCCCTCGGCCGGTATGTCGTATCGGGATATTTCACCCGACCGCACGAGTTGACGCATGACGGGCGAACCTACCGGATGGAGTTGCGGCAGACTCGTTATTACAAACCGTTTTTCATCACGCTGCTGGAGTTCCGTCATGACCGTTATCCCGGCACGGAGATCCCGAAAAATTTCTCCAGTCGCATTCGCATCGTGCGTCCCGCCACGGGCGAGGATCGCGAGGTGCTCATTTACATGAACAACCCGTTGCGGTACTTCGGCGAGACCTATTACCAGGCCAGTTTCGATCCGGATGATCAGGGCACCGTTTTGCAGGTGGTCCGCAATCCGAGTTGGTTGGCGCCGTATTTTGGCTGCGTCATCGTCACGGTGGGCATGATGATTCAATTCGGCCAACACCTGACCGGCTGGTTGGCACGGAGACGACCGGCATGAACCGCATGGTGCGCATTGTGCCGTGGCTCATCGTGTCGGTGTTTGCCCTCGAGGTGTTGGTGGCGTTGCGCCCGCGCCGCGATGGCGAGTGGTGGATGACGGAGTTTGGTCGGCTACCGGTTTTGCTCAATGGCCGCGTGCAGCCGCTCGACAGTGTGGGGCGCAACTCCCTGTTGCAGATGCGCAGCACCAGCGATGTGCCGCTGGAAAATGTCCCCGGTTGGCAATTCTGGCGGCACCCACCCAAATTGCGTGCGACGGAGTGGCTGGCCGAGGTGTTTTTCCGACCGGACCGCGCGGATGAGCGACCGATCTTTTTGATCCACCATCCCGAACTACTCAGTGCGTTGAACCTCCAAGACCGTGGCGTGGAACGTTCGGGTCTGCGGTATTTCACCTACCAGGAGTTGAGGCCGGTATTGGGCACCGTGTTTGAGCAGGCCCGGCAGGCGGCGCGGTTGAAAGACCCGCAACGCACGCCGTATCAAAAACAGGTGTTGAAACTGGCCAACGCCGTTGGCTTGTACGAGCAACTCAAAAACAGTGTCCAACCGGAAACAACACGCGACCTCTACCGGCTCCTGGAAGATTACCGGGCGGCGATTCCTGCCGGAGTGGCGGCGGCGCGCGCCAGTACCAGCGGTAACGCGGCGGACGATGACGCGCTGCGAAAACTCTCCGACCTTGCCCGGCAGTTCGATCGCGTGGCGCGCATGGCGCGTCCGATGATCATCCCGCCAGCGGACCCGGTTGATAAAGATGCGTGGCGCAACCTCGGCGAAGCGGCGTTGGAGGCGTTGCAAACCGGTACGATTCATCCGGCGGTGGAATGGTACGCGCACATGGCCAGCGCGTATGTGGCCGGCGACGCGGCGCGATTCAATCGCGCCGTGGGCGATTACCGAGCATGGCTCGCCGAGCGGTTCCCGCAACAAAAGGCAAAGGGGCGCGCCGAGCACTATTTCAATCAGATCAAATTGTTTCTGCGCGCCACGATTCTGTACATCGCGGCGTTTGTGTTGGCGGTAGGCGCATTTGTCACGTGGGGCGCAGCGGCCAACGTGTCGGAAGCGTTGCGCCGCGCGGCGTTTTATCTCGTGGTTTTGGCGCTGACAGTGCACACGGCAGGTTTGGTGTTTCGCATGATGTTGGAGGGACGGCCGCCGGTAACCAATTTGTATTCGTCTGCGATTTTCATCGGATGGGGCACGTGTGTGTTTGGACTGTTTTTGGAACGCGCCTACCGGGTGGGGTTGGGCAGCGCGGTGGCGGGGCTGGCGGGGTTTGTGACGTTGTTGATTGCGCACAATCTGGCATTGGGTGGCGATACGATGGAGATGTTGCGGGCGGTGCTGGATACCAATTTCTGGCTCGCGACGCATGTGGTGGTCATCACGCTGGGATATTCTGCAACGTTCGTGGCCGGTGGGCTGGCGCTGGCGTATGTGGCGTTGGGTGTGTTCACCAACCTGCTGCGATGGCCGGTCGGCCAGCAACGCGAGGTTTCCCTCGGCGATGCGCTGACGAAGATGGTGTACGGCGTGGTGTGTTTTGCGACGTTGTTCAGTTTTACGGGAACAGTACTCGGAGGGATTTGGGCTGACCAATCATGGGGACGGTTTTGGGGCTGGGACCCGAAAGAGAACGGCGCGTTGATGATTGTGCTGTGGAACGCGTTGATTTTGCACGCGCGCTGGGGCGGCTTGGTGCGGGCGCGGGGTCTGATGAACCTCGCCATCTTCGGCAACATCATCACCGCGTTCTCGTGGTTTGGCACGAACATGCTTGGCATCGGCCTGCACAGCTACGGCTTCATGGATGCGGCGTTTCACTGGCTGATGGCATTCAACGCGTCGCAACTGGCGTTCATCGCGCTGGGGTTGCTACCGCTCCGTTGGTGGCGGAGTTTTCGGCCCACCCCACCGGCAGCGGAACCGGCACGGGCTCCGCAACCGCAACTCAGTCCGCTGTAAGAGCGGCGGCGGAGTCGTACCGGGTTCTTGTGCTGTTGGCAGCGCGGATTTTGTTTTGCGCGAGTGGGTCGGGCGGCGGTAAACAACGCGGCTCATGAACGTGTTGGTGATCGGCGGGGGCGGGCGCGAGCATGCGCTGGTTTGGAAACTGAAACAGTCCGACCGGGTGCGTCGCATCTGGTGCGCGCCCGGTAATGCCGGCATCGCGGAGTTGGCCGAGTGTGTGCCGATTGCCGCTACCGACATCGAGAAATTGGCGACGTTTGCCAGCGAACATCGGGTTGATTTGACGGTGGTCGGGCCCGAAGCGCCATTGTGCGCCGGTGTGGTGGATGTGTTTGCAGCGCGCGGGTTGCGTATCTTCGGGCCGACGCGCGCGGCAGCGCAACTGGAGGGCAGCAAGGCATTCTGCAAACAACTGTTGCTCGAAGCCGGCGTGCCCACGGCGGCTGCGCAGATTTTTTCTGATGCCGCCGCCGCCCGCGCCCATGTGCGCAAACAGGGCGCGCCGATTGTCGTGAAGGCCGACGGGTTGGCTGCCGGTAAAGGCGTGGTGGTGGCCGGTACGGTGGCCGAGGCGGAACAAGCGATCACCGATATCATGGAACGGCGGGTTTTCGGTGCGGCCGGTGAGCGGGTGGTCATCGAGGAGTGTTTGGGGGGCGAAGAAGCGTCGGTAATGGCACTGACGGATGGGCAAACCTACCGGCTGCTGGCACCGGCTCAGGATCACAAGCGGGTATTCGATGGCGATCGCGGGCCGAACACCGGTGGGATGGGTGCGTACTCGCCGGCGCCGGTGGTCAGCGCGCGTTGGGAGCCGGCAATCCATGAAATTTTTCAGCGCACGTTGGCGGGGCTGCGCGCGCGCGGCATAACCTATCGCGGTGTCCTGTACGCCGGGCTGATGATGACGGCGGAAGGGCCAAAAGTTTTGGAGTTCAACTGTCGTTTCGGCGATCCCGAAACGCAAGTGGTGTTGCCGCGTTTGGACAGCGATCTGGTGGAGGTGTTGGAAGCGTGCGTAACCGGTACGTTGTCGTCCTGCCCGTTGCGGTGGCACGACAACGCGGCGGTGTGTGTGGTGATGGCGGCGGCCGGTTATCCCGGTGAGTACCGACGCGGCGATGTGATCGAGGGATTGCCAGCCGTGTCGGGGTTGGCTAACGTGTGCGTGTTTCACGCCGGCACGAAACGCGATGGCACGGGTCGCGTCGTCACGGATGGCGGCCGTGTGTTGGGCGTGACGGCGTGGGAGCACAACCTCGCGGCAGCGGTGGCGCGAGCGTACCGGGCCGTGGCGCAGGTGCGGTTTGCGGGCGCGCAGTATCGGCGTGACATTGCGGCGCGAGCGTTGAGCAACGTGATGGTGCAAACATGAAACGATGGTTTTGGTTGGGATGGATGGCGTGGGCGGTCGTAGTGCTGCCGGGTGCGGCGGAAGAGCCAGCCGCCCCGATGTTGCCGCCGGCGGAATTGGTGCGGTTGCTGCAAACGCATTTTGTGGATGGCGCCAAGGTTGAGTCGGTTGTTGAGCAGGCCACGGTGCAAAGCATTCTCAAAGCGCTCGGGCCGGGGGTGAAGTTGCTGCCGGCCAGTGAAGCCAACGCGCCACTCGGTGAGGCAGCGGACTCCGAGATGCCGTGGCGCGGGCCGGTGGCGCGGGCGGAGATTATCGAGCCGAACATCGGATACGTCCGCATCTATGAGTTGACGCAGGCCACGGTGTCGGCTGTGGATGCGGAGCTGGCAAAGTTCCGCGAATCAAAATGCGAAGGTTTGGTGCTCGACCTGCGGTTTGCCAATGGCACGGATTACGGTGCGGCGGCCGCGGTGGCAGCTCAATTTTTGGATCAACCCCGGGAGGTTTTTGTGGTGCGCGCGGCGGACGGCAAAGACGAACGATTTCGGGCCGAGCCACCGGCGCGCGCGACAGGCGCTGATCCGTTGACCTCGGCGCCGTTGGTGGTGTTGGTCAATAATGAAACGCGTGGCGCAGCCGAGGCGTTGGCGGGGACGTTGCGCGCACAGGAACGCGGGTTGTTGATGGGCAGCCCGACAGCGGGTGCCCCCGCGCGCGTGATGGACATCCCGGTGGGTCAGGACCAAATCCTCCGCGTGGCCACCGCAAAGGTCATCGTTCAGGGAGCGGAGGAAACGGCCACTCGCGAGATTTTCCCGAACGGACTGGTGCCCGATATTTTTGTGATGATGGACCTCGGCGAAGAACGCAACGTGGTGTTGCATGGCGCCACCAATGTCACGTTGACGGTGAGTTTGCAGCCGCGCGTGCAGAAGAAACGATTGTCGGAGGCCGATTTGATGCGCGTGTTTCGAGGCGAGGCGCTCGACACAAACCGCGAGGACGACACGGAGTCGCGCGACGGTGGCGAGGAGACCACGGAATTGCAGCGTGTGCGCGATGTGGTGTTGCAACGGGCGGTGGATGTGTTGAAAGGCGCGCGGGTGTTGTTGGCGGGACCGTAGCTCACGGTGAGGTGAGGAACGTCGCGAGGGGTGCGTTTTGACCGCATGAAAACCGTGTTGTTTGTGTGCACCGGCAATGTGTGTCGCAGTCCGATGGCGGAGGCGTTGTTCGCCGACATGATGAAGGGGCGCGATGATGTCCGCGTGTTGTCGGCCGGGCTGGGAGCAATGGAAGGTTGTCCGCCCAGCGCTCACTCGGTGACGGTGATGCGCGAAATCGGGCTGGACATCACCCATCATCAAAGCCTGAGCGTGCGACCCGGGCTGATTGACCAAGCGACCTACGTGATCACCATGACCGGCCAGCAACGCGATGTGTTGCAAGCGTTGTATCCCGAATCAGCGCACAAAGTTTATGTTCTGCGCGAGCTCATGCCGTTGTCGCCCGACGAGTTACCCGACGTAGCCGATCCCATCGGGGGGTCGGTGGAGGAATACCGGCGCGCCCGCGACCAAATCCGTGAAGCGTTGCCGTACGTCCGCGAGTTGGTGTTGCGGATGCCGTTGCCTGCCGAAGCGAAACCGGCCGACCGCGTGGTTTTGGCCGGTGATCACGGTGGCGTGGAAATCAAAGCGGCGCTGGTGCGGTGGTTGCGTCAACAAGCCATTCCCTGTACCGATTTAGGGACGGATTCGACGGAGCCGGTGGACTACCCCGATTATGCGTTTGCCGTGGCCGAGGCCATCTTGTCGGGCCGCGCGGATCGCGGTGTATTGGTCTGCAAAAGCGGCATCGGCATGAGCATTGCCGCCAACCGATTTCCCGGTATCCGCGCGGCCATGGTCAACAACGAGGAATGGGCACGCCTGAGCCGCGAGCACAATGACGCCAACGTGCTGGTCTTATCGGGTCTCGAACTGACCGCCGAGCAAGCGGTGCGGATTTTGGAGGTGTGGCTCAAAACATCGTTTGAAGGAGGGCGCCATGCACGGCGCGTACACAAAATGGATCATCCCCCTGCTCTAATCTCGACGGCTACGTCGCCATTGCGACGCACCGACCCCGATGTGTATGAGGCGATTCAACAGGAACGACGCCGGCAACAGGAAAACATCGAGCTGATTGCCAGCGAAAACTTCACCAGCCTTGCCGTGCTGGAAGCGACCGGGTCGGTGCTCACCAACAAATACGCCGAGGGTTACCCCGGTCGCCGCTACTATGGCGGCTGCGAATACGTGGACGTGGTCGAGCAACTGGCGATTGATCGTGCCAAACAACTGTTCGGTGCCGAGCACGCCAACGTCCAACCGCACAGCGGTTCGCAGGCGAACATGGCCGTGTATTTCTCCCAATTGAAGCACGGCGACACCATCCTAACGATGGAGCTGGCGCATGGCGGACACCTCACGCATGGCTCGCCGCGCAATTTCTCGGGGCTGTTTTACAAAGTCGTGCATTACGGCGTGCGACCGGATACCGAGCAGATTGATTACGACCAACTGGCGGCATTGGCACAACAACATCGCCCGCGCATGATCACCGCCGGGGCCAGCGCGTATTCGCGGGTGATTGACTTTGAGAAGATGCGCGCGGTGGCCGACTCGGTGGGCGCGCTTTTGTTTGTGGACATGGCGCACATTGCCGGGCTGGTGGCAGCCGGTTTGCATCCCAACCCGGTCCCGTGGGCGGATTTCGTGACGACGACCACGCACAAAACCCTGCGTGGACCTCGCGCCGGTTTGATTTTGTGCAAGGCGAAGTTCGCCAAAGACATTGATTCCTGGGTGCTACCGGGCATTCAGGGCGGCCCGCTCATGCACGTGATTGCCGCCAAAGCGGTCTGCTTCCGCGAAGCGATGCAGCCGGCATTCAAAGAGTATCAGCAACAAATCGTCCGCAACGCGCGCGCACTCGCGGCCGCTTTGCAACGACGTGGATTTCGCATCGTCAGCGGCGGCACCGACAACCATCTGATGCTGGTCGACCTGCGGCCGCGTAAGCTGACCGGCAAAGTGGCGCAGGAAGCCCTCGACCGTGCCGGTATCACCTGCAACAAAAACCTCATCCCGTTCGACCCCGAAAAACCGCTCGTCACCAGTGGCATTCGGTTGGGCACACCGGCGGTCACCACACGCGGCATGAAAGAAGCCGAGATGGAATTGATTGCTGGCTTCATTGACGAAGTGCTCCAAGCGCCCGGTGACGACGCCGTTGCCCAACGCGTCCGCGCCAAAGTGCGTGAGCTGACCGCCCAATTCCCGCTGCCCTATTAAAGCTCTGAGAAGTTGGCGGGATCAACACGGACCCTGTCAGGGTGCCCACGAGTCACTGTTCCCCGAAAGAGAGCCGGTAACTCGCGTCACCCGGTGGGGCGGACACGCACGCGGAGAATGCGGCGCGTGTGGTCGGTGACCTTGAACGGCTCGGCGATCCGGTAGCCGACCACCCACGCAATGCGACCATCGGCGGCGCACAACAAAGGGATGTGTCCGCGTGTCGCGCGCGGAATTTTTTCGTCTACGAAGAAGTCCTGAAGTTTTTTTGTGCCGCTCATGCCCAGCGGCTGAAACCGGTCCCCCGCGCGCCACGCTCGCACCCACAATCGGTCGCCGATTGCATCCGCATCGAAACATTCTACCGTGGC
>JANWVU010000102.1 GCA_025056465.1 Verrucomicrobiia bacterium
CCTCACTGATTTCCCGCGCGCTGCGACGCCGGGTGCCCTTGAACACCATGTGCTCCAGAAAATGCGAGATGCCGCAATGCGATTTCGACTCGTACCGGCCACCCACGCCGACCCAAATACCCACCGCGACACTTTCCATTTGGGGCATCGCGCAGGTCGCCACCCGCAACCCGTTGGACAGACTGCTGACGTTATACATGTGGCAAATGCGCCAGCAGATAATCCATCGCGTCCTCGGGTGTCTCCACGATGTGAAACAATTCCAGGTCGCTCGGCGCAATCATGTGCGTGTCGGCCAACCGACGTTGCATCCACTCGACCAACCCGCCCCAATGTTCGCGGCCAAACGCCACCACTGGGAATCGCTTGATCCGCTCCGTTTGAATCAACGTCAACGCCTCAAAGAATTCGTCCAATGTGCCAAATCCACCCGGGAACAATGCAAACCCCAACGCATACTTCACGAAACAAACTTTCCGAATGAAAAAGTACCGAAAGCAAAGCTGCAAATTCGCATATGGATTGGGTTTTTGTTCATGCGGCAACTCGATGTTCAAGCCCACCGACATCCCACCGGCTTCCGCCGCGCCTTTATTGACCGCTTCCATAATGCCGGGTCCGCCCCCCGTGATGGCCGCCAGTTTGTTCTGCGCCAGCAACGCTCCGAACCGCTCGGCTTTACGGTACCACGGATCCGTGACCGGCACGCGCGCGCTCCCAAACACGCTGATTGCCGGACCCACGCGGCTCATTTCCTCAAAACTGTCCACAAACTCAGCCATGATGCGAAACACGCGCCACGGCTCTTGATCAGTGAAATCCATGAAATCCCGATCCACTTTCGCTCGCCGCATGCGCGATTGATACCCCCGCGCGCCGTGTGCTGTCAAACGCCGCGCTCCACGCGCGTGTCGGGCGTGTAGATGTTGCAGCGATCCTCGCGCACAAACCCGACCAGTTGCAGCCCCATCTCGCGCGCCAAGTCCACCGCCAAACTGCTCGGCGCACCCACCGAGGCCAACACCGGTATGCCCGCCATCACCGCCTTTTGCACCAACTCAAAACTCGCCCGACCACTCACCCACGCCACGAGTTCCGAACCCGGCAGCCGACCATCCAGTAGCAATCGCCCGATCGCCTTGTCCATTGCGTTATGCCGTCCTACATCCTCGCGCAACAACTGAAGCCGACCCTCCCGGTCAAAAATCGCAGTGGCATGCAACCCGCCCGTCCGCGCAAAAACGGATTGCTCGGCCCGCGCCAGCCGTGGCAAGGAACGAAAGAACGTCGCCGGCAACGGGTCGCTCTGCACTACGGGCATTCCGCACACCGCGCGCACGCGCTCCAGCGACGCCTTCCCGCAGATTCCGCAACTCGAGGTGGTGTACACGTGCCGGCTGAGTTGCGCTGGGTCGAACAACACGCCCGGCTCCAAATGCACCGTCACCACGTTGTAATTTTGCGGCTCCGCGCAGTACCGGATCGCGCGAATCTCCTCACGCGACCGAATCACCGATTCGCTCAGCAGGAACCCCGCTGCCAACTCAAAATCGTTTCCCGGAGTACGCATCGTGACCGCTGCCGGATGCGTTTGCCCGCCACTGGCCACGCGAATTTCCAAAGGCTCTTCAGTCGCCACCACGTCCTCGACGATGCGCTCCGCGCTGGCTTCGACGCGCCGGATGCGCACGCGCACTGTCGCGGCCGGACGGTGTCGTGTCTCGTGTGGGGTTGACTTTGACGGGTGATTTATCAAGACTTTCGACGTGGTGACGACCCTCGACGCGGTGCTGACCCGCTGCCGTTCTTCGCCGCCCAATATACTGGCGACGTTGCAACAGGTGCAAGCCGCATTCGGGTTTGTGCCGCTCGAACACGTCCCCCGCATCGCGGCGCATCTCGGGGTGACGGACGCAGACGTGCGGGGCGTCATCAGCTTCTATCACGACTTGCGCACATCGCCTCCCGGTCGCCACATCATTCGCTACTGCCTTGGCGATTCCTGTCGCGCCAAACACACCGAACGCGCACTCACGGCGTTGACCCGCCGGCTGCGGTGCGATTTCGGCGAGACCACGACCGACGGTCGGTTCACGCTGACCAAAGTGTACTGTCTCGGTCACTGCGCGTTGTCACCGACCATGATGATCGGCGAGGAAACGTACGCGCAACTTACTCCACGCTCGGTGATCACGGCGTTGCAAAATCACCCATGATCGCGCCCGCCGCCAAACCACAAACGGTGTACGTGGCCGACGACTCCACGGCAATCGCGGCAGGAGCCAATCGCGTGGCGGCGGAACTGTCGCGGCTGCCGAATGTCCGCGTCGTGCGCACCAGCTCACGTGGGGCGTTTTTTCTCGAACCGATGGTGGAAGTGGACACGCCGCAGGGACGCGCCGCCTATCTGAACGTCCAACCCCGCGAGGTGCCCGGTTTGTTCCGCAAAAAGCCGGTACCCCTGGCGCGCATCCCATTTTTGGCGAAGCAAACCCGCTACACCTTCGCGCGCTTCGGCGAGAACGAACCACTCGACCTTGCCGGCTATGGTTTTCGCGCGTGGCAGAAAGCCCGGGAGATGTCCCCCCAGCAAATTCTGGCCGAGATCAAACGCGCCAACCTCCGCGGTCGAGGCGGCGCAGCATTCCCTGCCGGCATCAAATGGCAAACCACCGCTGACACGCCGACCGAACCGAAATACATCGTCGCCAACGCTGACGAAGGCGACCCCGGTACGTATGCCGACCGGATGATTCTCGAAGGCGAGCCGTACCGGCTGTTGGAGGGGATGATGATTGCGGCGCGAGCCGTGGGCGCCCGGCAGGGTTACATCTACATCCGTAGCGAGTACCCGGCTGCCATCCAAAAAATGCGGGCCGCCATCGCGCAGGCGCGTGAGTTCGGCGTGCTCAGCGAGTCGCAGTTCGACGTGGACGTCGTCGTTGGGGCCGGGGCCTACATCTGCGGCGAGGAAACCGCTTTGCTCGAATCCATCGAGGGTAAACGGGGTATGGTGCGCTACAAACCACCGTTCCCCGCTGTCGAAGGTCTGTGGGGCAAACCCACCGTCATCAACAACGTCATCACTCTGGCCACCGTGCCAGATATCATTCTGCGCGGAGCTGATTGGCATCTCTCGCTCGGCACGGAAACTTCCAAAGGCACCATGCCATTGCAGTTGGCCGGTCAAATTCGGCAACCGGGCTTGGTGGAGGTTCCGTTCGGCCTCACGCTCGAAGAAGTCATCTATGATTTTGGTGGCGGGCTGCCGCGCGGGTGCCGGTTCAAAGCCGTGCAGGTCGGTGGACCGCTCGGTGCCCTGTTCCCCGCGCGGCTGCTGAACACGCGGATTTGTTTCGATGCCCTCGCCAAAGCCGGTGGCATCCTCGGTCACGGCGGCATTGTCGTTTATGACGACCAGACCGACATGGTGCAACTCGCCCACCATTTCATGGAGTTCACCGCGAACGAATCCTGCGGCAAATGCACGCCGTGTCGCATTGGGTCCACCCGCGCCAGCGAGTTGCTTCAGGCGGTGCTGGATGGCGACGCCGTGCCCGAAGACATCGCCCTGTTGCGCGAACTGGGCGACACCATGAAAAACGGCAGCCTGTGCGGCCTTGGCGCCATGGCCCCCGCACCGGTCCTGACTGCCCTCGAATATTTCCCCAATGATTTCGGGAGACGCCTATGAACTCGGTCACCATTTACCTCGACGGCCAACCTATTCAGGCCACCACCGGCCAAACCATCTGGCAGGCAGCGCGCGCCGCCGGCATCGAAATTCCGGCGCTTTGCGCCTCGCCCAATTTGAAGCCTTACGGTTCCTGCCGGGTGTGCCTGTGTGAGATTGAAGGGCAGCGCGGGTTCCCGGCTTCTTGCACCACACCGGTACGCGACGGGTTGCGCATACGCACCGACTCGCTGGCCCTGAATCAACTGCGCCGCAACATTCTCGAATTGTATCTCTCCGAACAACCCGAAGACGCCCTCAGCGCCAGTGACACGTTGCGCACGCTGGCGAGCCGCTTCGGTTTGCAGCGCATCCGCTACCGGCGACCGAAACGCCGCCAATACGCCCGCGACGAATCCAACCCGTATTTCGCGTTTGATCCGAACAAATGCATCGCGTGCGCGCGCTGCGTCCGTGCTTGCGACGAGATTCAGGGCACCTTTGCCATCACGATGTATGGGCGTGGCTTTCACTCCACAGTCGTGGCCGGTAACGACGTGGGGTTCGCCGCCTCCCACTGCGTCTCCTGCGGCGCCTGCGTCAAAGAGTGTCCGACCGGCGCGCTCTACGAAAAAGCGATCGCCGAGTTTGGTCAGCCGACCTACGTTACGCGCACCACCTGCGCGTATTGCGGCGTCGGATGCAACTTTGACGTGGGGGTTCGGGCCGGGCGCATCGTATCAATGCGGCCGGTGGACGCCAGCCCTGTCAACTGGGGACATGCCTGCGTCAAAGGACGATTCGGCTGGGATTACATTTACTCAGAGGACCGACTCAAAAAACCGCTGCGTCGCGTCGGCGATCGCTGGATCGAGACGAGTTGGGATGAAGCACTCGACCTCGTGGTGCGCGAGTTCCGCCGCATCCGCGATCAGTACGGACCCGATGCGCTGGCCGGTATCTCCTCCAGCCGGGGCACCAACGAGGAAAACTACCTGATGCAAAAATTCATGCGGTGCGCTGTCGGCACCAACAACGTGGACAATTGCGCCCGCGTCTGCCACAGCGCCACCGTCAGCGGCATGATGGAAGTGTTCGGTACGTGGGCCGCCACCAACTCGCTCAACGATATCGAACAAGCCAAGCTGTTGTTCCTCATTGGTGCCAATCCCACAGAGGGACATCCTGTTACGGGCGCGCGCATCAAACGCGCGATTCGCCGCGGACTGAAACTCATTGTCGCCGACCCGCGTCGCATCGAATTGTGCCGGTATGCCGAGGTGCATTTGCAATTGCGCCCCGGTACCAATGTCGCGTTGCTCAACGGTCTGGCGCACATCATCGTCCGCGAAGGTTGGCACAATCGTGAGTTCATCGCCCGCCGCACGGAAAACTTCGATGCATGGTGGGAGGTCGTGCAGCAGTACACGCCCGAACGGGTCGAGGCAATTACCGGTGTGCCGCCCGACCGGCTGTATCGCGCGGCGGAGTTGTACGCCACCAGTGGCGCCTCGATGTCGGCACACGGCTTGGGCATGACCGAGCACAAATACGGTAGCCACGGCGTCATGGCGTTGTGCAACTTGGCATTGCTCACCGGCAACGTGGGGCGACCGGGCACCGGCATCAACCCATTGCGCGGTCAAAACAATGTTCAGGGTTCCTGCGATGTGGGGTCCATGCCGATTTACTTCACCGCCTATCAGAAACTCAACGATCCCGCCGTGCGCCAGAAGTTCCTCGACGTCACCGGCCGTCCCATGCCGGAGCGACCGGGTTGGAAAATCCCGCAAATGTGGGACGCGGCGTTGGCTGGTCAGTTGCGCGGTCTCTGGGTCATCGGTTACGACGTCGCCCAAACCGATCCGAACCTCAACAAAGTCCACCGCGCGTTGCGCCAATTGGAATTCCTCGTGGTCACCGACTTGTTCTTCAACGAGACATGCCGCTTCGCACACCTTGTCCTACCGGCGGCCAGTTTCCTTGAGAAAGACGGCACGTTCACCAACGGCGAACGCCGCATTCAGCGCGTGCGGAAGGTCATCGAGCCGATGCACGGCATCATCCCCGACGGCGAGCAAATCTGTCGGGTGGCCACCGGTCTGGGCTATCCGATGTCGTATCGCTCGGCAGCAGATGTGATGGAGGAAGTCGCGCGCCTCACCCCGCCGTTGAGTGGAGTGCGGTACGAGAATCTCGATAACGGGTTCGGCCTTCAGTGGCCGGTACCGGCAGTCAACCACCCCGGTACCCCCGTGATGCACACCGAACAATTCACCCGTGGACTCGGTCATTTTGCGCCGGTCGAGTATCAGCCGCCCGGCGAGGAACCCACGGAAGAATTTCCGTTCGTGCTGGTGACCGGTCGAGTCTTGCACCACTACAATTGCGGCGCACAAACCCGACATTCCAAACTCATCGAATTCGTGAACCAGGACGTTTTGGAAATCCACCCGTTGGATGCCGACGAATTGGGCGTGCGCCACGGCGAACTCGTTCGGTTGGTCAGCGCGCGCGCGGCGATTGAACTGCCGGCAGCGCTCAGTGAACGGGTCGCGCCGGGGCAAGTCTTCACCACATTCCACTTCCCCGACAATCGTCTCAATTCCCTGTTGTCCAGCTCGGCGGACATCCTATCCAGTTGTCCCGAATACAAGGTTGTTGCCGTTCGCGTAGAAAAAATTTCGGCCAAACCGCGCCGCGTGGCGGACGTGCGCGCGAGAGTCTTGGCATAACCCAAAACACCGAAAGGAGAACTCGTTCCATGGCTAAAATCGTCCCGTTGATCAGTTCCGGTACCGCGGGCCCGCTCGGCGTCCTGCATCTGCCTCGCCTGTGGCTCAAAGCGTCGCTTGACGCGCGCGGCTTGCTCGCGGATGGCTACCCCGCCTGCGGCAAAGGTTACGACCAAATGGTCCTCGATGCGCTGAACCTTGACCGCGAAAAAACTCTCGCGTTCATCCGCAACAAACGCCCCACATATCCCGAATTTGAGGCATGGATCAAAAGCCAACCGGGGGTGCGACTCGACCGTGCCACCATCATCAAACTCAACGCGGCGATTACCGGTTACATTCACGACGACGCCACCCGCAAAGCCATCTTGGAGGCCAACGGCCTCAAAGACGACGGCTCTATCCCCGACGCTGTGAGCCTCAACAACCTTGATGACTGGAAAGAGTTCCACTCCGCCTTCCTTAAATAGTCGCGCGGGACGCAGCGTTCACCCCCACACGCCGGTCGGTCTTGTTGGACCGACCGGCACGGGCCACGTCACAGAAACTGATGAGCGGTCACATGAGCCGGCGGTCGCGTACTCTTTTCCGTTTCACGGAAACACGCCATCGCCGACTCAATAGCGAAACAACGGTCGGCTGCACCACTCCACCAGCAACGGCTGCGGTGCGATCAACCTCCGCAAATCCAGCCCGCGCATTGTTCCCAATCCTGACGGGTAGTGCCCGCGAACCGATACCGAGGCTGGAAGCGGTCTCCCGTCGGCACAAAGTGCTCGTGAATCGAAAGGCGCCGATTCATCTTGCGGTCTCCAATCGCAACGCGCGGCGTGGGTTGTCGCTCACCAAAAGCTGGGCCTCCGCCTCCGTGAGTCCGAGCTGTGTCTGCAAGTTGGAAAAACTTCTTTGCATCGTGATGGCTGAGCCGATCAAGTGTGAACCATCCGGTGACCGTGCGGCCATGTCCTCGCCCACACGCACATCCCAGCGACCCACGGTATAGCGACCGGGTCCAAGGCCGGCCGCAGCCATCGCATCGGTGGTGATCACCACACGGGCCAGGCCGGTAACTTTTAGGTAGTTGCCGAGCGCAAAAAACGGCACGTGAATGCCATCGGCGATGAAACAGATCCAAAATCGGTCAGCGAGGCTCAACACGCGTTGGATGATGTTGTCGTGGCGGGGAAGTTGCATGGGACAGCCATTCCCGAGATGCGTGAACATCGTCAGCCCGGCGTCCAACGCCTGCTGCAACTGCTCCCTACTGGCGTTGGTGTGACCGGCAGAGACCACGATGTCTTGCCCCGCCAACCAGCGCGTGACCACGCCACCGGCATCCTGTTCGGGCGCCAGCGTAACCAGCCGAACCAGACCTTGACCGGCCTCCACCAATCGTTTCGCCACATTCAGTGAAGCCGGCTGAATCGCGTCCACTGGATGCGCACCTCGGTAGCCGGGCTCAGGATTTAGAAACGGGCCTTCGACATGCAACCCGGCAACCACGCGTTGAGCCAGCGGGTCAGCCGCCCGCAGTTCAACGATGCGCCGCAGCCGGTGGCACATCCGTGGGACTTCTTCCGTGATGATGGTGGCTAGGATACCGGCCACGCCGTCGGCCAGCAATCGTTCACACGCATGATGAAACTGCTCGGCGGTGAGGTCGTCTTGGTTGAAGTCCACACCCCCGTATCCGTTGACCTGTAGATCAAAAAACGGTGGCGTGCTCACGCGTCGGGAATCAACTG
>JANWVU010000103.1 GCA_025056465.1 Verrucomicrobiia bacterium
TGATCCAAGCGATCGAGCAGGCCCTGTTGCAGGCGTGTCGGAAGGCACTGGGATCCGCGCGCGAACCTCGTATTGTGATTGACCGCACCAGCGGACACATTCGCGCGTACGCCAAATTGACCGCGACCGAGGTGGTGCGCGACCGTCACACCGAGATCAGCTTGCAGGAGGCGCGTCGGTTCAAACCGGATGTGCAGCCCGGCGAGTGGGTGGAGGTTGAGGTCACGCCCGAGAACCTTGGCCGAATCGCAGCTCAGACCGCCCGTCAAACGATGAATCAGTTGATCCGGCGGGTCGAGCGCTCACGGGTTATTGCGGAGTACCAAAACCGAGTCGGTGACATCGTCAGTGGCACCGTGCGACGGTTCGAACGGGGCGATGTATTTGTGGACGTGGGACGCATCGAGGCGGTGATGCCGAGCCGCGAACGGGTGCCCACCGAGCAATATCAGATCGGTGATCAAATTCGGTGTTTGGTGCTGAGTGTCACCTCGAGCGGATCAAATCCCGAAATCATCCTGTCGCGTGGTCATCCCAATTTCGTGAAACGTTTGTTTGAGTTGGAGGTGGCCGAGATCAACGACAAGACAGTTGAGATTCGCGCCATCGCGCGGGAGGCCGGTCATCGCACGAAAATCGCCGTGGCCTCCAAGGACGACAAGGTGGACCCGGTCGGCGCCTGCGTGGGCATGCGCGGGATGCGCGTCCGAAACATCGTGCGCGAGTTGGGCGGTGAGAAAATTGACATCATCCGTTGGGCGCCCGACATCCGGCAGTTTGTCGCCAACGCACTGGCACCCGCTAAACTCAAAGACCTGACCGTGGACGAAGCGCGTCACGCGGTCAAGGTGTTGGTGGATCCCGACCAACTCTCGCTCGCGATAGGTAAAAAGGGACAAAACGCGCGGTTGGCTGCGAAGCTCACCGGGTGGAACATCGAGATCGAGAAAGAGGAAACCGCGGTGCTGGATTTCGAGGCGAAAAAAGCACTCGCCATTGCCTCGCTGGAGAAACTGCCCGGGTTGGATCACCAAACGGCCGAGTTGTTGGTCAACAGCGGCTTTCACTCGGTGGAAGGCTTGATGGACGCCGACGCGGCGGATTTGGCTGAGGTGTTGGGTGAGGAGCGGGCTCAAGCCGTTCTGCGCGCGTTGCAGGAGGAGACCGAGAAACAATCATCGGCAGCCGGTAGTTAAACCATGAGCATGCGAGTTCATGAATTGGCCAAGCGGTGCGGCGTCTCCAACAAGGAGATCATCGAGAAGCTCCAATCCATGAACTATCCGGTTCGTACTCACTCGAGCACGGTAGATAAAATCACGGCAGATTTCCTCATCAAGGAATATGGCCACGCGCCACCTCCACCGGCTTCCGAATCGTCCGCCGCAGCGGTCGCGGCACCGACCTCAGAAACCAGCCCGGTCGTCGCCGAAGCCGCGACTCAGCCGGAGGCCTCCACACCTGCCATCAGTACAGCCGCTGCCGTCGTGGAACCACCGTCGAAGCCAGCCCCCGCCGCACCGCCACCACCACCGGTAAGTCACACCCCGCCCGCAACCAAACCGGTCGCACCCATCTCCGTTCATCCTGAATCGGCGCCCACCGTGACGGTCACGACCCGGACAACCCCACCGGCCACCACCACCATTTCGCCACCGCGCCCATCCCCAATCAGCACGGCAACGGCTAGCGCGCGCACTCAAACAAGCGCTACCGCCACCGTAACTGCGCCAACGCAGCGAGTCTCTGTTCCCCAGTCACGCACCATCACTGTGCCCACCGCTCGCCCTGCACCACCCGCACCCCAACCGGCCACCGGCCCGAGCTTCACCGTGGACGAGCACGGCAACAAAGTCATCCACATTCGTCCCCCGATTGTCGTGCGCGACTTGGCAACTCGCATGGGACAGCGACCGCATCATCTGCTGGCGAAGTTGATGGAGTTGAACGTCTTTGCGACCCCTAACGAAGCCATTCGGGAAGACGTGGCGCAAACATTGTGCGAGCGCTTGGGATTCAAGCTGGAAATTGAGCGACGCGGCCATGCACCTGCTCCGCGCAAGCCGCGCGAAGCGGACTCCGCAACTGAAGTGGCTGCCAAACCCACGCCCGTCCACCTCGTGCCGCGCCCACCGGTGGTGACGTTCATGGGCCACGTGGATCATGGCAAAACATCGTTGCTCGATGCGATTCGTAAAACCGATGTGGCCGCCCACGAATCCGGTGGCATCACTCAGCACATCGGCGCCAGCGTGGTCACCACTCCCGACGGTCGCACAATTACCTTCCTCGACACGCCCGGCCACGAAGCATTCACCAAAATGCGCGCGCGCGGCGCGCAGGTCACTGACATCGTCGTGTTGGTCGTGGCGGCTGACGACGGCGTAATGCCCCAAACCATTGAAGCTCTCAACCACGCCAAGGCGGCCGGCGTCACGATCATGGTGGCCATCAACAAATGCGATTTGTCCGCCGCCAATCCCGACCGTGTCCGCAAACAACTTCAGGAACACGGTCTGACCCCGGAAGAATGGGGCGGCGAAACGATCATGTGCGAAGTGTCGGCCCACACCAAAAAAGGGATTGATCACCTGTTGGAGATGATTCTGTTGCAGGCCGACATTCTCGAATTGAAGGCCGATCCCAAAGCACCCCCTGCCGGCTACGTGATCGAAGCGCAACTGGAGCCAGGGCGTGGCCCCACGGCGACCGTCCTGCTAAAGCAGGGCACGCTCAAGGTGGGTCAGGCGGTGTTGTGCGGACCTCATGGCGGCAAAATTCGCGCGCTGATCAACGACAAAGGGCAAAACGTCAAAGAAGCCGGCCCCGCCCAGCCGGTCAAAATCGTGGGATTATGGGGCGTACCGGATGCCGGCGCCGAGCTGACGGTGGTCGCCAGTGAAAAGGAGGCTCGCGAAATCAGCGAGCAGCGATTGGCCGAGTTGCGTCGCGGCACGCCCACTGCCGGCCCACGGTTCTCGCTGGAAGATTTGCTGCGCAGTGCCGAAACGGGCGAGGTCAAAACCCTACACCTGATTTTGAAGGCCGACGTGCAAGGGTCGCTGGAAGCGATCCATGATGCATTGACCAAGCTATCCAGCGACAAGGTGAAGCTCGAAGTCATCCATGCCGCGGTCGGCAGCATCACAGAAAACGACGTGTTGCTCGCCAGTGCCGCGCGCGCGGTCATCATCGGCTTTCGGGTGAAGTTGGAAAGTGGTGTCAGCGAGGTGGCCAAACGCGAGGGCGTGGAAATTCGGTTGTATTCCATCATCTACGAGTTGCTGGAACAGGTCGAAGAATCGCTCAAAGGCATGCTCGGCCCCGAAGTGAAAGAGACCGTATTGGGTCAGGCCGAGGTGCGACAAGTGTTCGAATTGTCCAAAGGACCCAAAGTGGCCGGTTGCTACGTCACGAGCGGCCGACTGGTGCGCAACGGGCGTGTGCGGGTGTTGCGCCGGCGCGCGGTGCAGTACGAAGGCAAGATCGTCAGTCTGCGCCATTTCCAGGACGACGTGCGCGAGGTCAAAGCGGGGATGGAATGTGGTTTGCGATTGGACAACTTCGACGCGTTTCAGCCCGGCGACATTTTGGAATGCTTTATGGTGGAGAAGGCTCCACCGAAAACCTGAGCGGTTCTACGCGGAGATGGTGCGTATGCACGAACTCGCCGTTCCACCAACGAGGTCGTGGTGGCAGGGGGGAAAACAACATGAGCCGGTACCGAATGCAGCGAGTCTGCCAGTTGGTCAAAGAACAAATCGGCGAAATCCTCGAACGGCACAGTTTTCCCGACTGCGGGTTCATCACGGTGACGGACGCCGCCATCAGTCCCGACCTGAAGGAAGGCCGCATTTATGTCAGCGTGATTGGGACCGACCAGCAACAGCAACGAGCCTTGGCCGAACTGCAAGCCCGGCATGTTGAAATCCAGCGCGAGCTGGCCAGTCGCATCGTGTTGAAATACACCCCACGCCTCACGTTCACGCTCGATCACACCGAATCGCGCGCCGCGCGCATCGAGCATCTGCTCGACGAATTGAACCCGCCCCCGGATGAATAACCTGCGGCGCGAGATCGTTCGCCAGTTGCGCGAAGCGCGGTCCGTGTTGGTCCTCACGCACTACCGGCCTGATGGCGACGCCGTGGGTTCGCAACTAGCCTTGGGCCTCGCCTTGCAACGCACCGGTAAAAAAGTCAGCTTGTGGAACGACGACCCGGTACCCGCCAAATTTCGGTTCCTGCCCGGTAGCGAACAAATTACCACTCCATCGCGCCAGCCGCGTGCGTTTGATGTGGTGGTGGCCGTAGACTCCTCCACATGGTCGCGGCTGGGCACCGCCGCCGAACGCATCGCGCGCCGTCGTTGCCTCATCAACATTGACCACCACGTCAGCAACGAGCGATACGGCGATCTGAACTGGGTTGAACCGAACGCTTCAGCTACCGGCCAACTCGTTTACCGGCTCATCCAAACCGCTCGCTGGCCAATCGAACGTGACGTGGCCACGGCATTGTTTGTGGCATTGTCCACCGATACCGGCTCATTCAGCTACGCCAACACGACAGCGGAATCCTTGCGGATGGCCGCAAAACTCGTCGCCAGCGGCGTGGATGTCGGCACCGTCAGCCGTCACGTATATGAGAGCTATCCCTCTGCGCGGTTGCATCTGTTGCAACGGGTGTTGGCCGAGTTGAAACTCATACACCACCGACGCATTGCGTACTACTGGGTCACAAATGAAATGCTGGAGGAATCCCGCGCCAAACGCGAGGACATCGAGGGCGTGATTGATTATGCGCGGTCCATCGACAGTGTGGTGGTGGCAATCTTGTTTGAGGAGTTGCCTGAACCCCGCAGGGTGCGAGTCAGCTTCCGCTCCAAAGACCGCCGCGTGGCCGTGGACGCTATCGCAAAACAATTCGGCGGTGGCGGCCACCCGGAAGCGGCCGGTGCGCGCATCGAGGGCGCTCCGGCCACCGTCGAGCGCAACGTGCTGGCCGCAACGCGCGCCGCGTTGCGAGCGGCCGGATTGTGATGCGGCCTGAACTGACAGTGTTCGATGGCGTGTTGCTCGTGGACAAACCACGCGGCCCGACTTCGCATGATGTTGTGGACCAGGTCCGACGCCATTTTGGATTTCGCAAGGTGGGTCATTGCGGGACGCTCGACCCCATGGCAACCGGTCTGTTGGTGTTGGTGTTGGAACGCGCCACCAAAATCCAACAACGTCTCATGTCCGATGACAAAACCTACGAGGGGATTTTGCGACTGGGCATCATCACCGATTCCCATGACGCCGACGGCCGTGTCGTTGCCGAGCAACCCGTTCCGCCCCTGACGCCAGATGATCTCGAAGCGGTGCTCGCGAAATTTCGCGGCGATATTTGGCAAACTCCGCCCATGGTTAGCGCCGTCAAACATGCCGGCACACCCCTGTACAAACTGGCGCGCAAAGGCCAGGTCATCGAGCGTGAACCGCGCCTCGTCCACATCTACGAATTGACCGTGCTGGAATTCGAGCCGCCCGACGTTCGCCTCCGCGTCACGTGCACCAAGGGCACCTACGTGCGCACCCTTTGTCATGACATCGGCGTGGCCCTTGGTTGTGGCGGTCATCTTGCCGCGTTGCGACGAACGCGATCAGGCCGCTTCGATGTGAGCGATGCGCTGCCGCTGGACCGCGTGATGACGTTGACCCGTGAGCAGTTGGTGCCGCACATCGTGCCGCTGCTGCAACTGGCCGCGCGCTAGGCCGATTTGCCATGCAGGTGTTTCGCGACTTGGCTACGTTGGGGCAACACTACCGGCGGGTTTGTGCGGCCATCGGTGTGTTTGATGGCGTGCATCGCGGACATCAAAAAGTCATCGCGCGCGCCAACGCCACCGCCCGCGAACGTGATGCGGCGTCGGTCGTTGTGACGTTTGATCCCCACCCTGCGCGCGTATTGCAACCCGCCTCCGCGCCGCCGTTGCTGACATCCACGGAACACAAACTGCGGTTGTTGTCGGCGCTCGGCGTGGATGCTTGTATGGTGCTCACGTTCGACCGCAGTTTGGCGGAGACGTCAGCCGAGGATTTCGTCGCTCAACTGCGACGCAACATACCGGGCCTCGAACGGGTGTGCGTGGGCCCCAACTTTCGATTTGGTCATCAACGCCGGGGCGATGTCGAGTTGTTGGTCGAGTTGGGAAAAGAGTTGGGCTTCGTCGCCGAAGAGGTACCGGGTGAGCGCGTCGGCGACGAACTCGTCAGCTCCACCGCCATCCGACGTCACGTCCAAGCCGGTCGGCTCGACATCGCTGCGGCCATGTTGGGTCGGCCGTTCTCAATTCTGGGCACGGTTGTAAGTGGTGACCAACTTGGCCGTCATTTGGGCTATCCCACCGCCAACGTGGACCCGCACAATGAGGTCATGCCCCCCACCGGCGTGTATGTCGTGCTGGCGGAACATGCCGGCATCCGCCACGGCGGCATGGCCAATATCGGAACGCGCCCCACCGTCAGCGACGCAACCGGTGACCTGCGGCTGGAAGTGCATCTGTTCGACTTCGACAGGGAGTTATACGGTGACGACTTGGAGATTTTTTTCATCCAACGGCTACGAGACGAGCAACGATTCCCGTCACCAGACGCGCTGCGTACCCAACTTCAAGCCGACGAGCGCGTTGCCCGTGCGATCCTGCGCTCGCAACAGCACTTTACGGTTTGATTTCCGTCGACCGCGCCGGACCGCTCGCGAATTACGGCAACGGGGTCGGCGACTTGCAAACCCACCGGTGGATGAAACAGATTGAGTTTTGTTGCGGGCTCGCTACACTCAAGCCGCTGCGGCGGAGGAGTTGCGTATGGCAAAAGCCCGTCAGCACGTCGAACTAACTGTTCGCATCGCAGCAAACGTTAGTTCGTTGTCAGATGTCTTGAGCCGCATCGCTCAACAAGGTTGTAACATCCTGGCCTACTGCTCGTATTGGGACCGCGACGCCAGCGTGCTGCACATGGTCGTGGATGATCCGCAGCTCGCCAAACGCACAATCGAAGCGAGCGGCCTGCCCTGCCGGGCCAATCCGGTAATTTTGGTACAGGAAACCGACAGCGTAGGCGCCGCGGCGCGCTTGGGACAAACGTTGCAGCGAGCAGGCGTGGATATTTTGTACTCGTACGCCTCCAGTAGCGGTGCGCCGGTTTTTTGGGCGGTGTTCAAGACTACCAACGATCAGGAGGCCTTGCGGTTGTTGGGAGCCACCCAACCCACGCGGGCGGTGGCCTGAACCCGGTCGCCAACGCTACCGGGCCGGCGTTTTTTTCGAGGGAGCTCGCTTGCGAGGTGGCTCGGGGGGTGGTGGTGGCGGCGGAGGTGGATTGAGTTCTTCTTCGGTCAACACGCGTTCCATGGCTGATGGGATGCGGTCGCCAATCACGCTCACAATGCCCCCGGCTTGCGTTTCGAGTCGGGGAACGGACGCCAACTCGCTATACAACTCTTGCGTCACAATTTCCCCATCTGGCGTGATTTCGTGGTACGCGAACGTTTGCGGGCCGTTTCGATGTAACACATGAAAATGTCCGCGCGCGTCCACCTGCGCTTGCGGTTGTCCGAATGGGATGTAAGGACCGAGCGGTAACATGCTGAGGACGAGATTTCGCTGCTCGTCTTCGGTTTGGGCGTACAAGGTCGAGCCTTCCGCGGTGCGTTTTAGTAACAGCCGGTATGTGCGGTACTCTACGCGATCTTGTTCAGGATGGGGCACGCCAAAACTCCGCCGCCACAATTCATGGCCCGACAACAGAATCAATCGAGCCGGGCGGGAAATTTCGTGGATTGCTTCGGTTCGAACTTCCGCCTGAAGCCGGTACTGCCCTCGCTGGCGCAACTCATACAGCGGTGTGATGTTGAAGGTGCGTTGGACTGTATCGCCCGGTGGGATTAACACGTCGCCCCATTGTTTTGGTCGGCCGGTAGGCTGAATTACCCGACCCCGACCGTCCATGATCAAGAAATCCAACCACGGCGATTCCGGGTCTTCAACCAACTCAATCGTGCGCCCGGTGGTGTTTCGCAGTAGCACCGTGACCGGGATCGCTTCGTAAAGCAGAAACGTGTCGGTGGGCAGCTTCA
>JANWVU010000104.1 GCA_025056465.1 Verrucomicrobiia bacterium
AAGGCACCGTGATGGAAAGTGCCGGTGGTGAGCGCAACGCCAACCATCGTTTGGAGTTGCTTTCGCAACGCCCGAATTTTGGTAGTGGTTGGGTGTGTTGTCCAAACCCAACATCAAAGGAATGACTCGTGAGGAGCTGGTGGCGTGGTTGATGAGCGCCGGGGAGCCCGCCTACCGCGCGGATCAGATCCTGGGTTGGGTTTACGAGCGCGGGGCGGGAAGCTTTCAGGAAATGACCAATCTGCCGGTGGGGTTGCGCGAGCGGTTGGCCGAGGAGATGGAGCTGAACGCAGTGCGTGCGTTGCGCGTGCGGCAGGCGGGCGACACGACGGAGAAATTTTTATTCCAACTAAGCGACGGCGCGTTGATTGAAACGGTGTTGATTCCGGCCACGCCGGGGCTGACGTCGCAAAGCGACCGACACACGGTGTGTGTGTCTTCGCAGGTGGGTTGCGCGTATGGGTGTCGGTTTTGCGCATCGGGATTGGCCGGGGTACGGCGCAACCTGTCGGCCGCAGAAATTGTGGATCAGGTGGTGCACGTGCAACGACTCAGTGGGGAGCGAGTTCATAACATTGTGATGATGGGGATGGGCGAGCCGTTGGCGAATTATGAGGCCGTGCTACGAGCGCTGAAGATTTTGAATAGTCCGTGGTCGCTGGGGATTGGTGCACGCAAGATGACAATTTCCACGGTGGGGTTGGCGCCCCAGATTCGGCGGTTGGCAGAAGAGCCGATGCAGATACGGCTCGCGATTTCGTTGCACGGAGCGACGGATGAAGTGCGGAGTCGCATCATGCCGGTCAATCGCAAGTATCCGTTGCGCGAGTTGATCGGGGCGTGCGAGGAGTACCGGCGTCGGCGCCAGCGACAGATCACGTTTGAGTACATTTTGCTAAAAGACGTGAATGATACGGAGGAGCAGGCGCGGGCGTTGGGGGCGTTGGCGGCGCGGTTGGCGGCGAAGGTAAACTTAATTCCCTACAACCCGGTGGAGGGTTTGCCGTGGCAGCGGCCGAGCGAGGCGCAATGCCGGCAATTTCAACAATGGGTTAAGCGGTATCGGGTGGCGGTCACGTTGCGCATGGAGAAGGGCACGGACATCAATGCCGCGTGCGGTCAGTTGCGCCTACAGGAGGAGCGGCGGATCGGCGCGGAGTGGAGTTTGGCGGCAGTGGTCAGCGGGTCAACCATGTAATCAGCACCTGCGCCATCGTCACGCGCAGGAACATGGTGAGGGGATAAACGGTGGCGTATGTCACGGCGGGCGCGTCGGAGCGGGTCATTGTGTTGGCGAAACTGAGGGCCGGTGGATCGGTCATGCTACCGGCCAAAAGGCCGCACAGGACGAGGTAGTTGGTGCGCCACACAGCGCGCGCCAGCAGCGCCACGGAGAGCACCGGGATCAGAGTGATGGTTGCGGCGGCGGCCAACCAGTACAGACCCTCAATGCGCCAGATTGTTTCGAGGAAATGCTCACCGGCCTGAAGCCCCACGCACGCGAGAAACAGGGCGATGCCGATTTCGCGGACGATGAGGTTGGCGTTGTGAGGCAGGTACCACGAGACCGGCCCGATGTTACCGAGGCGGCTGAGCAGGATGGCCACCAGCAAGGGGCCACCGGCCAAACCGAGTTTGATGGGCTGCGTCAACCCCGGTATTTGGAGCGGAAGACTGCCGGCGACAACGCCGAGGACTATACCGATGAAAATGGGCAGAATGTTTGGATGGTTGAGTTCACGAGGGGAATTACCCAACTCGTCAGCCACGCGTTGCAGAACTGTCTCATCGCCCACAACGGTGACCGTGTCGCCGAATTGCAGGCGGACGCCGGGCGCAGCGACGAATTCGACACCAGCTCGGAACACGCGTGTCATTGTTGCTCCGTACAATGGCAGGCTGCCGACCGAGCGACCGAGGACGCTCCGTTTGGTGACCAGGATTCGCATGGAAGCAAGGTTGGACCCAACCTCGCGCAAATCCATGGAGCTCACGCCACCGGTCGCGACGCGGAGTTTGTCGAGAGCGGCGCGTGTACCGACCGCCAAAAGCACATCGCCCGGTTGCAACAACGTGGCGGGCGTTGGCACCTGGCAGGCGCCTTTTCGCCAGAGGCGCGAGAACACAACCTGTGACTGTGCCAGCTCGCTCAGCACACGGAGCGGTTGGCCGTCCAAACCGGGGTTGCGGATTTCGAGATTGAGAGTGACCGGGGACTCGGTGGTTTCGCTCCACGTGCGTTGGAAGGCTTCCGTCTCCTGCGTCAAATCCACCCGAAACCACCGGCGGACCAGCACCATGGTTAGAATGACGCCGAGAATCCCGAACGGATACGCAAGCGCGTAGGCCATCCCCGCCCTGGCGGCGTCAGGGGGAGGTAGTGCCTGTTGAACCGCGGCGAGACTTGGGGTGTTTGTAACCGCTCCCGAAAGCAGTCCCACCAACACCGCAGGGGAAAACGAGCCGAGGAACTGCAGCGCCACGGTCAGCGCACACCCCAGTACGACAATCAGCGCGCTGGTGGCGTTCAACCCCAAACCGTGCCGGCGAAAACTAGCAAGGAAACCCGGACCGACCTGAATGCCGATGGTGTAAACAAAGAACACGAGTCCCAAATCTCGAACAAAGTCGAGCACCGCGGCGGGCATGTTTGGTCGAAAGTGTCCGAACAGCAAGCCAGCGAACAGCACGCCGGCAATTCCCAGACTCACACCGGCAACGCGGATTTGGCCGATGATTAGTCCGAGTGCTATGGTCACCGCCAGCACGAGCATCGCATGCGCCACGGATGCCGGGATGATGACATGTTCCAGTGCGGGCACCTGCATCTCCTCGGAACCGGCAACGTACCAAACAAGTGACGGATAAGAACATGGTTTTTTATAGCCGGGAAGAATCTAAATTGACCGAGCCGGTTCGCATCCGCGACCGGTGCCCTTGACGGGGTACGCTCCGTTCGACCGATTGACTTCGCGCGTAGGACGGGCGGTATTCGGATTACGCAGGGCTTGGAAGTGAGCTATCCTGCGATGTTAGTACACGTCCTCGATGTTTTTCTCTTTTTCTTTTTCGGGCGGGACTTCAACGCTTTTGACCTGGCCATCGGCCCCAACCTCAACCTGCTCGCCCTTCGGCGTGTAGTAGTAACCACGCGAGTAATAGCTGTAGTAGTACGGGTAGTAGTGGTAGTAGCCAACGCGACCAGGTTCGAGGTTGTTAAGCATGAAGCCGAAAATTTTGGCGCCGCGGCTGGTGGCGGTCATCTTGGCCACCCGAACGTACCGGCGCGACGTGCGGCCGGCCCAAATGATGAGCATGACTCCATCCACCGCCGCGCCGAGGATGGCACTATCCGCGATGCCCATGACCGGTGGGCCATCGAACACAACGCGAGAGTAATGTTGATAGGCCCAATCCAGAAATTCCTTCAGACGCCAACCAAGAAGCAGCTCGGCGGGGTTGGATGGATAGCTGCCGCAGGTGATGACATCGAGTTTGGGCACATCGGTGTGGCGGACCACCTCCTCGGGTGAGGCTTCACCGAGAAGAACATCGGCAAGACCGCGATTGCGTTCAAAACCGAAGTATTTGTTAATCTCACCGCGCCGTAGGTCACCGTCCACCAAGAGCACACGGTCTTCGACTTGCGCGAAACCGATGGCCATGTTCACAGCGGTGGTGGTTTTGCCCTCACGAGGCACGGCACTGGTGACGAGCATCGAACGGAGCTTATCGCGCGGCATCGAGAAAATAACGGCGGAACGCACGACCCGGTAGGCTTCCGCTACGCCGCCTTGCTGTTTGAGTTTGTCGAGCCGGTGAGCGGTGAGGTCCTCAGGATCCCACTGCGCAGCCGGCACCATGCCGAGGAACGGAAGTTGAAGGTCACGCTCAACCTCCTCGGCCAGCTTGATTGAATCGTCGATGTACTCGATGAAGAAGGCTAGCGCGAGACCAAGCCCGAGCCCAAACGCCGCCGCTACGAGCAACCCTTTTGTCTTCTTGGGATAGACCGGCTCGGGTTCGAGCATGGCTTGTTCGAGGATGGAAACCACGCGCGCGCTAAAGCTGTTGGCGACATCGATCTTCATTAGTTGATTCAATAGGATATTGTAAAAGCTCTTGATGCGGTTGGCGTCTTCGGTCAGCGCGTTCAGCTCCATGTACACGGTGCTCTCAGACATCACGCGTTGACCGAGTTGGTCGAAGGTGGCTTTGAGTTGGTCGTATCGGCGTTGCGCCATTTGAATGCTGGCTTCGGTCGTCTGGCGGATGAACTCAATTTCGATGTCCAGTTGCTGTTGCACTTCCGCCAACTCGCGTTCGGTCTTGATCAACGCCGGGTGTTTTTCGCGGTAAATCTGCCGCATTTCCTCCAGTTGGCGAGTCAACGTATGGCGTCGGCGTTCGAGGTCCATCAGTTGCCGCGCGCGTGTCTCCGATAACGCGAAAATGTTCGGTCGGCGCGGACGTTCAGGTTGGGCGGCACCGGCCATCTGACCGGCCCCCGCCATTTGGTTTGTGGGTGTTAGCAACGACAGTCCGGACGTCGGACCGGTCAACAGGGGTACGGCAGTTGGCTCGCCTACCGGCGGTGGTGCGGGGGGGGTTGTGAGGAGGGCGAGTGCCGCTGCGGATTCTTCCTGCGTGAGGGGCTGCGAGGAGGTGGTGGTCAAATCGCTTTCGGGGTCCATCAACCATCGCAAAATCACGGAGACATTCGGGCGTGATTCGAGATGCTGTTTCAAGGCGATGGCCGCCGCCAGATCGGACGCGGCATCGCCCATGCGGTTCAACATCTGCCAGAACTGCCACCGAATCAGGCTCTGGCTGCTGTCCAGTGAGTTGAGATTTTTCTCTTTGGCAAACTCCAAAATTCGTTCGTTGGCCGCGCGAAGTTCCTGACCGAGTCGGTTGATTTCGCGGGTGAGACTCAGCAATGCCGCCTCCGATGATTGCGCCCGTTGCTCATCCCGGTAGCGCAAATATTCTTCGCAAAGCGTATTGACGAATTCCTTGGCGAAATCCGTTGAGGGGCTGTCCACGGATACCAGAATCAAGTCGGCACCACCCAGTCGGTCAACGCGCAGCGCCTTGAGCAACTCCGTCATTTCCTCGTTGGTTTTGCGCATGCGTTGCTGAACACGACGAAGCATGGTGTGGCTGCGCATGATGTCCAACTCGGTGCTATAGAAGCTGCGGTCTTCGTCAATCCGCACGCTAGCGGTGGGCAGGTCGCTGCCGGTGCGCACCACGAGGAGTTTGGCTCTTGCCCGATAAATCGGTTGGCGAGTAAACAGGTACACGCTCGTACCGGCCAACGACAGCAGGAAGCAAATCAGAATTAGCCACTTTCGCTTCAGAATGATCGCGAAATACTCTTTGACGTCTACCGATTCGCTCTTGGTTTCGAGAAACGACGGAGGGTTCATGCGGCACGCTCCTTTATGATCACCACAAATTGATCAACTTTTCGGGCACGAGCACCCAATCCCCGTCGCGCAGTGCGACATCATCTTCAAACTCGCCCCGTTCCATGATGCGCCCGACATTCACGAACGTTTTGTATTTCGACCCGTCCTGACAGTAGCGGATGATTTGCACCTTCTCCAAGTTCGCGAACGTGCTGCCACCACCCGCCGCCAAAATGGCTTTCGTCAGAGTAAACGAACCATCGGTCGGAATCGCAATGGGTCCGGCACGCCCCACCTGACCCAATACGTAGATAATCCCGCTCCCTTTATCGACATTGTACTCAATCATTACCTCAACCGTGGCGCGCCGGAAATAATCGCGTTCAAGCCCCGCTTTGATTTTCGCGGCCAGCTCGGTGCCGGACAAACCAACGACCTGAATCCGTCCCAACGGCGGAAATTCAATCCAACCCCGATACGGCACGATGTATTGCCGATTCAAACTGGGATCTTCTTCCACAAAAATCGTGAGCTGCGCACCCGGCGCGATCAATTGAGGTTTTTGCTCAGGCTCCTCCCCCTCTTTTTGCGCTTCTTCCTCTTCCGTTGCTTTGGCCATCTCCATACCCGGCGGCGGAATGTTCTCCGAGGGACACTCAAGTTTACGGAACTCCTCGTTGGTCAAGATCTTGGCGGTATCCTTTTTGCCACCGCCACACCCCACCGCTACCGCAGCGGCCAACAGAGCGAAAATTATCCGAGGCATGGGCGAAAAACAGTAGCCCTCACCCCCGAAACCGTCAAGCATTCTGCTGTCGGGTTTTTGGTTTGCATTCGATGGCATCCGCCGCCAATCTGATTTTCTCGCATGAGCGTGCTGGCCCAGTCTCATCAACAATTCAAAGAGTTTCTCCAACAGGGCGACTGGGATGCTGCCCAGAGCCTTTGGTTGGATCTCGCCGCGCAATTTCCAGACCAGACCGAGTTGCTGTTGTCGCTCATCAAAGAACTGGCCGATGCGCAACAGCCCACCCTCGCGTCCAACCTCGCAGAGCTACTCGTCCCCCAGCTCAAAACAGCCGGCAAAATCCATGAATGGCTCTTCGCCCTGAAACTGATTGCCAACGCCAAGCCAACCGACAAAACCCTGCGCACCGAACTGCCGGCTGCATATCGCGCGGCCTATGCCGGTGACCCACGGCTCGACGCAATTTTGGCCACCGCCGCTTTTGACCAACCCGGCACACAACTGCCCGCCGCCGTGACAAAAACGGACACGCTGTTGGCACTGACCGTTGGCGCGCATTGCCGACACAAAAGCTGGGGTGTTGGCGTGGTCAAAACCTTCGACACCGCCTTGCTTCGTCTGGTCGTCCAATTCCCTCACAATCCCGAGCACTCGATGCAACTCGGTTACGCCGCCGAGAGCCTCACGCCGCTCCCCCCGGACCACATCGAAGTGCGCAAACGCACCGACCTTCCCGGCCTCCGACAACTTGCCCAAAACGACCCGCTCAACCTCCTCCGCACCGTGCTTGTCAGTTTCAATCGCGCCGCACGCCCCGACCAAATCGAAACCGCACTATGCCCCGACGTCATCCCAGCAGCCGACTGGAAAAAATGGTGGGACAACGTCAAAAAACTCGCGAAACGCGACCCGCATTTTGAATTCCCCACACGGAAAACCGACCCCGTCATCCTGCGAACCGCGCCAGTCAGCCAACAAGACGAACTGCTGCAAGCGTTCCGCGACAGCCCGTCACTTGTCGGCCGCATTGCCGTGGTGCGTGACTTCCTCAAAAAACGTGACGAACTACCCAACGCCGACCTGCTGCGACAGGAACTCTACGACGGGCTTCACGACGCCCTCGCGCGCTTTCCCAACGCCAAAGCCGCCGATCGCCTCGAAGCGGCGCTTCTGCTGGAGGAACTCATCCCGACCCCACCGGTTCCGCTTATCGAGGAAATCCTGCGCGAGACGCGCGACCTACCGGCTCTTGTCGAAGCCCTGAGCACTCCCGCGCAGAAAAAAATCGCCGCGCGTCTCCTTCAAACCAACGCCGACCAGCTCTTTCGTCACATCAACCAACTACCTGCCAAACTCCTCGAAGAAATTACTTCCGCGGCCGAACCGATCGCCGCACGCCTCATCCAACTCGTCCACAACCAAACCGCCAGCGTGGACCTCCTCGTCTGGCTCTGCCGCTGCCTCAACCGTCCCAACGCCCCCGACTGGGTGGACACTGTTCCGCGCTACGCCTTGCTGCAAGCCATCCTCAGCGCCATTGAAAACGCCCCGTCTCGCTCCGCTAGCAAACGGCTCCGCGATCTTTTGCTCAACGAAGAATCGCTCATCACCGACCTGCTCGCCGAAGCCAACGACGAAATGATTCGCGACTTTGCTCGCCAACTGCTCGCCAGCACCGCGTTCGAAGAACTCGACCGCCGCTCTCTTATGGGGCGTATCGTCAAAGAATTTCCCATCGTCCAAGAGCTGCTTGTCACGCGCGTCGTCAAACAACCTCCGCTTATCGTCTCGCGCGCCAGCTATGAGCGGCGCCGTGCCGAGCTGGAAGAAATCGTCACCAAAAAACTACCGGCCCTCAGCAAAGAAATCGCCCAAGCGCGCAGCTACGGGGACCT
>JANWVU010000105.1 GCA_025056465.1 Verrucomicrobiia bacterium
AATTACCGGCTCCAATCGTCGCTGTCCTGCCGGTTGTACGCGCAATCGCACTTCGTCGTAGCCCTGGCGAAACGTCAGCTCGCTTGTCAGCCCCTCTTCACGTTGTTCCCACGACCAACCCGGTAATTTTTTGCAGATGAACCGACCATGCCCGTCGCGCACCATTGACTCCGGCACCCAAACCAACCGGTGTGACACCGTGCCGGCCGTTGTCGGGCGCGCTTCTGCCATTCGCGGAGCGGCCACCTCGATCGCTCGATCCGGCACGCGACTGGTTAGAAGAAACGTCACCGCCGCGCTAACTACCGACGCCACCACGGTCACTCCAATCCACGGCCCACGCCGGTCAAAAAACCGGTGCACCGACTCACCGGCACCGATGGACGTCACCGGAAAGGCTTGATACCGCAGTTCAACCAATCCCACACGAATCACGTCACCTGGCTGCAGGACATGGTCGTGCACTGCTCTGTCATTGACCGTTGGCGAGTGCTTTGGGTCAAGCGCGCATAGCCGGTGGCCTTCTCCCTCCCGGATCACCAACGCGTGGTGTGGCTGCACGCTCGGATCGTCGAGCACCAACAAATTATCCACCGCCCGACCAATCGTCAGGCAGCCCTCGTCCAGTCCTACCGGCTGCGGATGGCGCTTCGGCTGATAAACCACCAGTTGATGCATGTCACACCGCGCTGTAATTCGTGGTTGAATCAGTCTGCCCACCCTACCCCTACCGGTCAACCGATTTATACCCGCGTCCAACGCATCCCTTTACAGCGGCCCAGCTAGCCTTACGAGGCGAAGTCTGCCGGGCCGCGAGGCGGCTAGTACCCAATTTGATCAGGGTCTGGCATTTTTCGGAGTTGCTCCGGCAGGGATACCAGACGTAATTTATTTGCATGGCTCAGGGAGTTGAGGGCATCGCGCCGTGCCCCAGCGTGGCCTTACTGGCAGTGTTGCCATGGCCGGTCACGATGGATGGCTGGTTGTGTCTCGCGGCGATTTTCTTCCCATTGTGGCTCGCATCCTTGGTTTGGGTCCATCGCGACAACCGTCGCGTGTACGACACCGCAGCCCCTGTCCGACATCGGTGGAACGCCGTTGCCCTTCTGCTACCGCTCATCGGCGCGCTAGCCTACGCGATTTGCCGTCCATCGGGTAAAACGACTCGCCGCGCCGCAGAATCCCCAGGCTCACCACAAATCACCGAGCCTCAGGCCGAGGCATCGTGTGGCCTGCGGCTCCGCATGCACGAGCGCGAGTGGGTCGAGTTGCTTTCAAACGATGGCAAACGGTTCGAGCCGCGCGCTGCTCGTGGAGTATGGGCCGGTTGGCAAACTGCGCGCGAGGTGTTGTCGGATGCCGTGCACCAACACATCCACGAGATAGTGATTGAACCGCAACGCCACGAATGCGTCGTTCGTTGGCATCGTGGTCCGGCTTCGCAACGTTATCGCACGGTTTCATTGGCTGAGGGACTACAACTCATTGCTACGCTCAAACACTTGGCAGGGTTGCCGCTTGCCAAACCATCCGCTGAAGTGGGCCGTTTTCGCGGTCGCGCAACGCGAGGCGAGTTCGAGGTCGCGGTTCGAGCGACGGCCGGTAACCTTGGCGAAAAACTGCATATCGAATTGCACAGCCACTCCGCCGTCGCACCCAGCCTCGAACACATCGGCGCTCCAGCCCCGCTAACGCAGGAGTTGCGACGTGTCGCCTCCCAACGAAACGGACTTCTCCTGATCGCAGGACCGCAATCGCTGACCAAAACCGTCATCCGCTCCATCAACACCCATCTTGCTCCCGATTTGCTCGAAACCGAGGAGCCAACCCGACCGGTCCGCGCCGCCGAAATTGCTGAGACAGCGTCCACCCATCACTTGGTTGCCACGCCGCTGTCCGTCCCGACCGCCCTCGACGCTTTGATCCGCTGGGTGGAATGGCATGGCGCGCGTGCGCCAATCATTCCCCCACTCCAACTGATCATCGCCGTTCGACCGATTCGCTGGCTGTGCAGCGAATGCCGCTCACCCTACCGACCTGCGCCTGATGATTGGAGCGTCTTGGGTACGGTGCCGCACAATCCGATTGCATTCCGTGCCACCGGCTGTTCCGCCTGTCAGCATACCGGCTACCGTCGCGATGGCGCGTTGTGGGAATGGCTGCCCACGGACCGCACCATCCAACGCATCGTGCTTGATGTCGGCTCGCCAACCGACCTTGTCCAGCGCGTCAGTTTGAAACCCTGGCAACAATTCCGCGCGGACGCCCTCGAAAAAATCCTCCAAGGCCAAGTCAGTTTGGCCGACGCCACGCGCGCGCTCAGCACCGAGCTAAGCTATGTCTGACGTGGTGTTCAACCTTGGGGCGCTCGCGCTTGCCGGGCTGGTCGCTCGTTGGATTGCGCTGCGCGGATTGTTCTTTGCGCTGATGACCTGTGGCGGGCTGCTGCTCGCCACGCTCGTCACCCTTCGATTCTGGTCACCCGCTTGTGCGGTGATCGCCGGTATCGTACCGGTGAGTGAGCCGGTGATCCATCTCATCGCATTTCTCGCGTTGCTTACCTTGTCGCTGCAACCGTTGTTGATTGCCGCCCACCGACTGCCCGACAAATCGTATCCCGAATACCCACGCCCGCTCGAGGTTGCCGGCCGCATTGTCTTCGGCACGACCAGTGGGGCGCTTATCCTTTGTTTGGTAGCCACCACCTTTGCGCTAATGCGGCCGGTCGGCCTCTCTCAATATGACCCATCCCGATGGTGGTGGCCGGCCGACACCGCCATCGTTCGCGTGTACCAACAACTCGAATCCTTCCTCGCCCCGCAAGCCACTCCCACACTTTTACCGGCATTGACCACCACACCAGACTCACACGCACCGGACACCGCAACCCCCGACTCCACCTAATCCGTCACCGCGGTGCACTCTGGCCGGGCAACGTCACCTCGCCTTGACGTTGCGATTGATCACATGCGGTTCATCCGCCACAGCAGACCAAACCCAACCAACTCAAAAATGAAATTCGGCGCCCACACCATGGCGTCGGGGTACAGCGCGGGACGGTCTTTGACAGCGTTCGCAGTAATGATGACGAAATAAAACAACATCGCCAACCCAAGACTCAGGGCAATCCCCACCGACGTTTCGCGGCGATTGGTTTTGATGCCGAGCGGTATCCCTATCAACGTAAATGCCACGCACGCGACCGCCAGCGAAACCCGCTGATGACCTTCCAGCAACGCCGCAGCCGGGAAAATCCCACCCTCCATCAGTTGCCCGATTTCCCGACGCAACTCCAGCAGGGTGTAATCCGACAATTTCCGCGTCGCGCGTGCTTTTCGCAAAATCCGACTCAAGTCCAGTTCCAAAGGATACCGTTGCGCAGAGGTACCGGCCCGAATTCGCCTTGGATTCGTTGGCTCCTCTGGATCGCGCAAATCACCGCGAACCTGTTGCAAGTCGAGCACCAACCGGTTTGTTTCACGTTGCAGTTGCACCGTCGCGCGCGCCGCACGCAGACTCGATACCACTCGCCCCTGATCATCCAGTGAGTAGACCACCACGTTCGCCAGCGAATCCGGTAGCTTGCGCCCCACGTAAATCACATAACCGGGAAAATCCCGCTGGTACCGGCCCTCCTCCAGCAAATCCAACGGCCGTTCAATTCCGGTCCGCAACAGTAACGTGCGCATCTGATACCGGCATTGCGGTGCCACAAAACCGTTGAGGTAAAAACACACCGCCGACAAAACCAACCCCACCGCCACCACCGGCGCGCCGATTTGCCACAATCCCATCCCGCTGGCCCGCATGGCAGTCAACTCATGATCCGCGCTGAGGCGCCCAAACACCAGCAGCGCCGTCGCCAGCATCGCCATCGGCAGCGTGTAACTCAGCAGACCCGGTACCGCCAGCAACACAAACTTCACAATTGTCCACCAACCAATTTGCCGGTGAATCAACAGGTCAGCCCACTGCCGCACCACCCCCGCTAGCAGCAACACCACAGTGAAAACCGTCACGGTCATAATCAACGTGACCGCCGTCTGCCGCAGGATATATTTTTGCAAAATCAACATGCGAACCGCCACGGATACCAACTTCGCTACCAAACTGCCACGCCAAACCTTCAAGCACGCCGGATCTCGCACCCCGCCGCCGGTGGGATGCCCTGTCGTCAATCATCCATGATCAAGGTGGACCTCCATATGCATTCGGGCGAAGACCCGCACGATGGGTTGAATTATCCCGCCGTGCGACTGATCGACCGCGCAGTGGAGCTGGGGTTCGATGCCATCGCTATCACGCTCCACGACAAAGTGCTCGATGACCCGCGCGTGTTCGCCTACGCGCAGCAACGCGGGTTGTTGCTCATCCCCGCCTGCGAATGGACGATCCATAAGGTGGATGTGCTCCTTTACAACGTCTCACAACGCGAAGTGGAACGCATCCGGTCGTTCGACGACCTGCGTGCCTTCAAACGCGCCAAGGGCGATGACTTGCTCATCATCGCACCCCACCCGTTCTACCCGGTAGGTCACAGCCTCAAACACCGACTCGAACCAAACATAGACGTCTTCGATGCCATCGAGCATGCACAAGTCCATTTGCCATGGCTGAACTTCAACCAGCGCGCCTGTGCTATCGCCGCCCGCTACAACAAACCCATCGTCGCCAACTCCGACGCGCACAACCTGTGGATGTTCGGCCGCCATTACACAATGGTGGATGCCCCTGCTGAGCCGCGCACCATCTTTCAAGCCATCCGCCAGGGACGAGTTCAGTGGCACAGCCCCCCGATCACCTTTTGGGAGTGCCTGCGAATGTTTGTGCTCGACCCGTTGTTGCTGCGCCGACCGGGCCGGGTGTTGAACAGCTTTGAGTGACCCGCTCCCCACCCCGTTATTGCTGCAAGCCTACCGGCTCGGCGTGTTCCCAATGGCCGTTGGGCCTGACCAACGCATCGGATGGTTCTCACCAGACCCGCGCGCAATTATCCCTCTGGATGACCGCTTCCACATTAGCCACAGTCTGCGACGCACGCTTAAGAAAGTCGTCATCGAAGACGCTCCGCCGGTACCGCTGCCGGCTGCTCCGCGATTTCTCGTCACTATCAACCGCGCGTTTCGCGACGTGATTCGCGAGTGCTCCATCCGCGATGAAGGCACGTGGATTTCGCCGGCCATCATTCGCGCCTACACCCGACTGCACGAGCAACGCCACGCGCACAGCGTCGAAGTCTGGCGGCTGCCTCCGAATGCACCCCCGAAATGGTCGCCCCAACTAAAATTGGCCGGTGGGCTCTATGGCGTGGCCATTGGTGGTGCCTTTTTCGGCGAAAGCATGTTCCACCGCGAAACCGATGCATCCAAAATCGCCCTCGTGGCGTTGGTTGAGCGGCTCCGCGCTCGCCGATTCATTCTGCTGGATACGCAATGGCTCACGCCCCACCTTGCGCGCTTCGGCGCCTACGAAATCCCGCGCGCCGAGTACCTACGGCTGCTGGCTCGTGCCACCGGCCTCCAGCGTCAATTCGATTAGGGGTGCGTCCATACGTCCCAAACCGCGCGCCGCAGCCGTCTGGATGTGCGCCGCCCTTTTCCCAATCGCCGGTATCTTGGCCTCGCGACGCTGTCGTTCCAACTCGCCTAACGCCATCGCATCTAAACCCACCGGGTCGCGACTGAACGCCAGCCAGCTTGCCTCCCACGAAAATTTCGGCCGAAATACCGGCCCACCGGCATACCCACCAACCAATCCATCCATCACATGCAACACAACGCGCTGACGCAAATCTGACATCTCGTTGATCGCGACGATGTCGGGGTCGCCGTTCTGGTGCGACGTTTCAAACCGCCGCGCATTGTCAACCATCCCCAACGACAAGTTGTACAAGGTCCCGGCCACCCCGCACGCCTCGTGATCCTGCAGCACCGGTACGCTAATTAATTTCGTCACCCGCCGCGTCACCACCAATGGCAAATGCGAGCGCGTGTCAAACCCGTGCTCCTCGCGCCCAAATAACCGGTCGCCCCAAATCAACCGTCCCACCAAACGCGACTCGTAAAATTGCTCCTCATCCCACCCGTCCGGGGCAATCGCCAACGCGTCGGAAAACCCCGCCGCCCGCAACTTGTGCGGGTCGCGATCGAACACCACCACATTGGTCGTCGCCACACCGGCTGACACCAACCCGTCGCGAATCGCCGCCACCACCGCCGGTCGTGTCGCCTGCAACGGCGCCGACATCGTGGCGATTTTGATCCCGACCACATCATTCGAACCGAACAACGTTTGCCACGCCTCCCTCTCCGTCTTCGCCCCGGTTAACCGCATTATCCCGACGCGCACCATCTCGCGCACGCGCTCCGCTCGCACGGTGCCTTGATCCAGCACCCCCGCATCCCGCACACGCACCACCGGCTGGTCGGCCATTCCGACCTGTGCTACAAGCAACCACACCCAAATCCATCTCATCCGCGTCACACTAGAAAATGACCCTCACCCTGCCAAGACGACGTTTCGGTCGCACCGGCCTGATGATGCCGGTCTTTTCCTGTGGCGGCATGCGATACCAACACTCCTGGCAGGACAAAACCCTCGCCGACATACCAGCCGACAACCAAACCAACCTCGAAGCCACCATCCGCCGCGCCGTCGAACTCGGCATCAATCACATCGAAACCGCTCGCGGCTACGGCACCAGCGAACTTCAACTCGGCCAGATTCTCCCCCGTTTACCTCGCGACCAAATCATCGTCCAAACCAAGATCGCCCCCACCGCCGACCCTGCCGAGTTTGCGCGCAATTTCGAAATCTCACTCCAACGACTCCGTCTCTCGTATGTGGATTTACTCGCCTTGCACGGCATCAACAACGACGAAACACTCCAGTGGTCCCATCGCTGCCTCGAGTTGGCGCTGCGTTGGAAACGCGAAGGACGCTGCCGCCACGTCGGCTTCTCGACCCACGCCCCCAACCGCATCATCCTCGCCGCAATCCACACCGGTGCCTACGACTACGTCAACCTCCACTGGTACTGGGTCAATCCGTTCACCTGGCCCGCCGTCGAAGCCGCGGCTGCGCACGACATGGGCGTGTTTATCATCAGTCCCAGCGACAAAGGCGGCATGCTCTACCAACCCTCCGACAAACTCCGCCGCCTCTGCGCACCTCTCTCCCCAATCCAGTTCAACGACCTATTCTGCCTTGCCCGGCCCCAGGTTCACACTCTCAGCATCGGCGCCGCGCGACCCACCGACTTCGACGAGCATGTCGCCGCCCTCCAACAACCCGACCTCTCCGCCACCATTGCTGACCGACTCGCCGCCGAACTGGAACGCGTTCACGGCCGCGATTGGATGCAACACTGGTGGGAAAACATCCCCGAATGGCAGGACATCCCCGGCCAAATCAACGTCCACGAAATCCTGCGCCTTTGGACCTACGCCACCGGCCTCGACATGATTGCGTGGGCCAAAATGCGCTACAACCTACTTGGCCAAGCCGGTCATTGGTTTCCCGGTCAAAACGCCGCACACGTGGACGACCACGCCATCCGCCGCGCACTCCGCCACAACC
>JANWVU010000106.1 GCA_025056465.1 Verrucomicrobiia bacterium
GTACGTCACGGTGACCACGAGCGACAAGATCGTCACCGCCAACATGACCTCCAACAAAGTGAAAGCGGAGCTGCGCCCCCCGCCTGAGCGGTGCGCTCGACCACCGGCGCGAGCCAGCCCAGTCCGCGATGCTACCGGAATGATTAGCGTTGTTTTTGCGGCAACCATCGGTACTCGACAAGCTGGTCGGTTTTAAGCTGGCCGCGCTCGTACCACGCGACAGTGATCGTTTGGATCCACAGACCTTCCACATCGGTCGGCTCGAAGCGGCGCGACCATGAGAATCGCGGTTCATCCTCAAACGTGCCATCCTGATCGAGCGTGTCGGTCGCGCGCTCGATGCGAAACTCGAAACTTTTGTTGGCCAACAAACGTTGCGCGATCGCGTAGTTGTGGACCGATTGCACTGCCGCCACGCAGCGGTTCAGTCCCTCGACCAGCCCAAACAACGCCAACCCCAACAACCCGGCCGCGAGCGCCACCTCCAACAGCATGAAACCGGCAGGACCCCGAGGAGGTCTCCGAGTGCGTTCATCAGCCGGTGGGGTGGGTGACCGGTTCCTCATTCAGTCAATCCAAGCCGGTCGTGCAGTGACCGGGTCCAACCAGACCGTGATGGTGCGTGGGGAGCGCGTGCCGCGCAGCATGGCCCAGAACTCCTCGCACGTGCCGTTGGGGAAAAATCGCGTGGCCACCTGACCGGCATCTCGTGGCGGTCGGTCACCGGTTTGGACGGCAGCCAAGCGAACCGTGCCCGGTAGTTCAAACGCAGCAATGAGTGCATCCTCGGCCAACGCTTCGTCGGGGCTGGAGCGGCTGAGCCAATACATCTGGCGGTCGAGATCAAACTCAAGCCACACGGTTTTTTGTCGTGTAATGGCATGCAGTCGGGCCAGTTGGGTCGCCGTGCCCAGCTCACGCGCGGCGGCATCCACGCGCGCTTGGTGGTAGTAGTGAACAAAGTACGGCACGACCACCGCCATGATCGTGGCAAGTACGAACATGACAATCGTCAATTCCACCAACGTAAACCCGCCGCGGGTGGTCAACCCGTTGACACGCCGCGCGGGCTGCCGGGTGGGGTTACTTCCAGTTGGTGATGTCATCCTCGGTGCCTTCCACGCCATCAGGCCCGGCGGAAAACAGATCATATCCGGTACGCCCTCGTTCGCTGGGGTATCGGTAAATATAGGGTTTGCCCCATGGGTCGTTGCGCAAGCCGGTCTGCAAGTAGCCTTTCCAGTTGCGCGGTTCGGGCGGAGTCGTCGGTTTGGTTACGAGCGCCGCCAGACCTTGCTCGGTGGTCGGATAAAATCCGTTGTCCAACTCATACAAATCCAGCGCCTGGCTGTACGCGCGGATGTCGGCTTGCGCAGCGGTGATGCGCGCTTCCTCCTGGCGGCCCCCGAGTTTGACCACCACCACGGTCATCAAGATGCCGATGATGACCACCACCAGCATGATTTCGACCAGCGTGAATGCGTGTTGTCTGTTGCGTTGCATATCGTCACCTTCCAATGCCGGCGGTGATGTCAAATACCGCCAACAAGACACTTAGCACAATCGCGCCCACCACCACGGCCATGCCGATGATGATGAGCGGTTCGAGTGCCGTGGTGAAGATCTTCAGTCGTTGCGCCAGCTCGCGCTCGTAGGTATCGGCGATGTTTTTTAGGGCCGGTACGACTTCGCCGCTTTGCTCGCCGACGGCGAGCATGTCAATGAGCAGCGGCGGAAAAATTTTGCCCTTGGCCAGCGGCGTGGAGATGGTGGTGCCATCGGTCACCCGCGCGCGAGCCTGCCGGATCTCGTTGGCGATTACCTGATTGGTCATGGTTCCCTCGACAATTTGCAACGCGGTCAGAACCGGCACGCCATTTTCCAACAAGGTCGCCAGCGTGCGTGCGAATTGCGACAGCGCATGCATCAACAATACCGGCCCCAACAAGGGTAGTCGCAGTTTCCAACCATCGAGCCACAAGCGGCCCGCCGGCGTGCGCACCAGTTGCCGGTAGGCCAGCACACCGGCCACCGCCAACACCACTGGCACCCACCAGAACGTGAGCACGATGTCGCTGATGGCGATCAGAATCCGCGTCGGCAACGGCATGACGCGGTTGATTTCCTTAAACATTTGCGCAAACCGCGGCACCATCACCGTCATGAAAAACACGATCGTGCCCAAGCCCACGACCCCCACGATCGCGGGGTAAATCAACGCGGTGATCACCTTGTCGCGGACTTCGCCGACCTGCTCGTAATGTTTGGTGAGCCGCTCCAACACATCCTCCAGCCGACCGCTGGCCTCACCGGCTCGCACGAGGTTGACGAAAAACTGTCCGAACTCCCGGGGATGATGACTCAACGCATCGGACAGGCTGGCCCCTTCGATGATTTCCTCGCGCAACTTTTCCATCACCGCACGCGTACCGGGTTTTGTGGAGCGGCGCGCCAGCGTGTCGAGTGCCTGGCTTAGTTGCATCCCTGAGCGCAACAGCGTGTGGAGTTGCGCGGCAAACGCGAGCACATCGCGGCGCGTCATCGCACGGCGACGCCATGGCCTACCGGTTTGTTTCGCGGGTTGGCCGCGCGTGCCGGTAGCGGGCGCGTCGAGCGCTTCGATGGTGATGGGGAAATAACCCATGCGACCGAGTTGCTGCAAGGCGGCGCGTCGGTCACCGGCGGTGAGCGCGCCACTGACGGCCTCACCGGTTTGGGTTTTGGCTCGATATTGAAACGTGGGCATGGAACCAACGACTGTCGTTCCCGGCCTCGTGGCTCATCACGTGCCGATCAATTCCTCGTCTTCCTGCGTGACGCGCGCGACTTCCTCCACCGTGGTGCGTCCGGCGCGCACTTTCACCCAGCCATCATCCCGCAACGTGCGCATGCCGTGCTGACACGCCATTTGTTTGATGGTGGTGGACGGTGCGCGTTCAATCACCAACGGTCGGAGCGCCTCGGTCAGCACCAAAATCTCATAGATCCCGGTCCGACCACGGAAGCCGGTAAAACGGCACTCCTCGCACCCGCGTCCGCGGAAGAATCGCGTGGTCGGAACATCGGCCGCCGGGAAGCCGACCTCACGCAGCAGTTCGGGATCGGGCCGGTACTCTTCGCGGCAGTCCTCGCAAATGGTGCGCACCAGTCGTTGGGCGATGATGGCTTCCACGGAGGAGCTGACCAGAAATGGTTCGATGCCCATGTCAAGCAGGCGGGTGATGGCACCGGCCGAGTCGTTGGTGTGCAGCGTGGAGAAGACGAGGTGACCGGTTAGCGCGGCGCGAATGGCAATCTCCGCCGTCTCCAGGTCACGAATCTCGCCAACCATGATCACGTCGGGATCCTGACGCAGGATGTGACGGAGTCCGGCGGCGAACGTGAGGCCAATTTCCGGTTTCACCTGCATCTGATTGACACCGGCCAGCTCGTACTCAATCGGGTCCTCGATGGTGATGATGCGTTGGTCAATCGAGTTGATGGTGGCGAGAAAGGCATACAGCGAGGTGGATTTGCCCGAGCCGGTCGGCCCCGTGACGAGGATGATACCGTGCGGCAGTTCCACGAGACGACGGACGAGTTTTTCGTGGTCTGGTTCCAAACCCAACCGGTCAAGACCGAGGAAAATGCTGCTACGCGTCAGCAATCGCAGGCTGACGCTCTCGCCGTGGGCGGTAGGGATGGTGGAGACGCGCACGTCAATTTCCGCGCCGCCGCTGCGGACGTTGATGCGGCCATCTTGCGGCAGACGGCGCTCGGCGATGTCCATGTTCGCCATCACTTTGATGCGGGAGATGATGGCAGCTTGAAATTGTTTCAACTGAGAGGGAACCGGTACCTGATGCAACACACCGTCCACGCGGTAGCGGATGCGAAGGTCATTCTCCATTGGCTCGAGATGAATATCCGTGGCACGTTCCCGGTAGGCTTCGGCGATGATTTGGTTAACGAATTTGACCACGCTGGCCTCTTGGTTGTCGCTCTCGAGGTCTTGTTTTGTGACCGGCTCGCCAACCAGGTCGAGGTCGAGAACGTTTTTTTGCATCAGTTCGTCCAGCGTTTCGGCTCCCACGCCGTAGTACTTCTTGAGCGCGCGACTAAGATCTGCTTCCGTGGCCAAGACCAAACGCACCCGACTGCGCGTCACGAGGCGGACGGCCTCCACCATTGTGGCGTTGAAGGGATCGTTCGTGGCGACCACCAACGCGCCGTTTTCGAGGCGCATCGGCAAGATGTTGTGTTGGAAAACTACACGGGTGGGAATGCGATTGCGAGCGTCGGCTTGAATTTCGGTTTCGATCAGCCGCACGAAGGGGATTCCCAAAACCCGACCGAGCTCCGTGAGGACGCGCTCTTCCGGCAGGTCCATCGTTTTGGCGATGCTTTTGGGCAACGAGTCGCCCGCTGCACGCGGCGTGTGCAGGATTTCGGTGACCTGCAACGGGGTCAATAAGCCGGTAGCGGTGAGGACCGCTTCCAAATCCAGAGGTGTTGCCTGCGAGGCCACGACGGCCAAAGTACGAGCCAACACGCCTCGTTGTCAATTGCCACCTCGAGAGGACAAGAAGGCAGTGCCGCCGCGCTTGCGTGGGCGGTGGAAAGCTTGACTTGGGAACGACCCGCGCTACCATCCGCGATGAGGGTTGCGGAGGATGGGTCGCAATTCGCCAGTGGCGTTAAATCTGAACCGGCTGCCTCGCAGCAAAAAGGAGGATTCTCATGCAAGACTTCTCGTTGTCTCGACGTGACCTGATCAAGGGCGGTGCTACCACGTTGGCGGGTGCAATCGCCGCGAGTGCGTTGGCGGGGTTGGGGCGCCCCGCGTATGCCCAGGAGAAAAAACCGGCACGCAAGCCCAAGTACAAATGGCGCATGCAAACCTATGCTGGGTCGGCGTTGGGTGAGCACGTCATCAAACCTTCGATCGATGCGTTCAACATCGCCGCCAACGGTGAGATGGTTATCGAGTTGTATTACGCGGACCAAATCGCTCCCCAGGGCGAGTTGGTGCGCGCGCTACAACGCGGTGTGCTCGACGCCATCCAGACCGATGAGGACTCGGCGCAATCGCCGGTGGACGTGTCCATTTTCAGCGCGTATTTCCCGTTTGCGTCGCAATATTCATTGGACGTGCCCACGCTGTGGAATTGGTACGGGCTTAACAAAATTTGGGAAGAAGCCTACGCCAAGGTGGATAATGTGACCTTCCTCAGCGTGGGATCTTGGGACCCGTGCAACTTCGCCACCACCAAACCGATTCGATCGCTGAAGGACCTGAAAGGTTTGCGGGTTTACATGTTCCCGACCGGTGGACAATTCATGCAGCAGTTTGGTGTGGTGCCGGTGTCGTTGCCGTACAGCGACGTGCAAATGGCGATTCAAACCAAGGAGCTCGACGGGGTGTGCTGGTCCGGGATCACCGAGGTGTACACGGTCGGCTGGGCCGATGTCACCAAGTACTACCTCACCAACCCGATTTCGGGTGCGTGGGCCGGTGCCTATCTCGTGAACACCAAGAGTTGGAATGCGCTGCCGGAGCATCTGCGAATGTTGTTCAAGTTGTGCATTGACTACTCGCATTACTACCGGCTGCACTGGTATTGGTGGGGCGAGGCCCATTACCGTGTCAAAGGCGGGAAACTCGAGTTGACCTCGATTCCGGAATCGGAATGGGAAACGGTCCGGCAGGCAGCGTACAAGTTCTGGGACGAAATCGCTAAGCGCAGCCCGACGACCGCGAAGGTCGTTTCCATCATCAAAGAGTACAACGAGCTGATGGCGAAGGCGGGTCCGCCGTACCGGTGCGTATGAGCGTTCCGGCCGCTTTGTGAGGGTGATTCCGCAAGGCGTAGGCGGATAGGTTGCGGACAAACGAATGCCAGACACACGGGCGGGGCGGGGTGATTCCCACTCCGCCCGTGAGTTGGCGAGGTTTACCTCGGTCACCAAGGAGCCGATCTGGCTTGATGCTGGCTTCAGTCCTCGTATTCGTAGTAACCGTTCTAAAATCGTGGGGGGAGCCGTGAAGAGAATGCCGCGATGGATTTGTTTTTATGTGCGGGTCGTGGACCGGATCGGATTCGGCGCGGGTGTCGTGGCCATGGTGCTGACGTTTGTGTTGCTCGGCATTTTGGTGGAATCATCCGCGGCGCGTCTCATTTTTGGCGTGTCGCACATCTGGAGTGTGGAAATGGCGATGTTCACGATGACCGCCTACTATCTGCTCGGTGGTGCGCTGTCCGAGCGCGACAATTACCACGTGCGGATGGATTTGATCTACTCACGGTTGTCGCCTCGTGTGCAAGCGATCCTTGATTGTCTTACCGGGCCGTTGGTCATTTTTTATTTGGTGGTGTTGTTCATTGGCGCGGTCAGCAACACGCATTGGGCTTGGGTCAACAAACAGGTCAACTTCTCGCCCTGGGCACCGCCCATGACACCCATCAAAGTCATCATGACCATTGGCATCGGCTTGATGACTTTGCAGGTCATCGCGACGTTTTTCCGTGATCTGGCCAAAGCGCTGGGGAAATCGCTGGAATGAGTTACCAGGAAATCGCGCTGCTGATGTTCACCTCGATGATGGCGCTGCTGGCGACCGGGCAGCGCTTTTTCGGGGTGATCGGTTTCGTCGGCGCCGCATCCGCGCTTTGGTTGTGGGGCCCGCACACCTCGTCGTTACCGTTCGATGCGGCCATCACCACGTTGAATTGGTATCCGCTGCTGACGCTGCCGATGTTCATTTTCATGGGATACATGTTTGCGGAAACGGGCATCGCGTCAGACCTCTACCGGATGTTTCACGTCTGGTCGGGCCGCATCCCCGGTGGGCTGGCCATCGGCACGATTGCGATGATGATCGTCATCGCGGCCATTAATGGTCTGAGCGTGGCGGGGCTGGCCATCGGCGCAACGATTGCATTGCCCGAGATGTTACGCCGCGGCTACGACAAACAAATGGTGACGGGCGTCATTCAGGCCGGTAGCACACTGGGCATCATTGTGCCGCCCAGCGTGGTGTTGGTGTTGTACGGGATGATCGCGCGGGTGCCGGTGGGACATCTCTGGTTCGCTGGCATTTTACCTGGCTTGCTCCTCGGGGGGTTGTTCATCCTGTACATCCTCGTGCGGTGTTGGTTTCAACCGCACTTGGCGCCGCCGCTATCCAAAGAAGAATTAGAACAAATCACTTGGCGCGAACGGATCAGGTTGTTGCGTGCGGGCATCATGCCGATGGTTATTTTCGCTCTGATGACTTGCTTGTTTCTTGGGGGAGTGACCAGCTTGGTGGAATCGTCGGGAATCGGGATGCTGAGCACCATGGTGGCCGCTTGGTGGAGCGGCAAACTTAGTTGGAAAACGCTCGTACAGGTCACGCGGAAAACGTTGGGTGTCAGTTGTGTGTTTATGTGGATCATTCAATCGGCGTTGCTGTTCTCCAAAGTCTTCGACGGCCTTGGAGCCGGCAAGGCCCTCGAAGATTTGTTTGTTCGGCAGTGGCATCTGCCGCCGCT
>JANWVU010000107.1 GCA_025056465.1 Verrucomicrobiia bacterium
GGCGTCCGTGGGCCGTGGTTCGGGACGCCGCGGTGGCGTTGGTGCTCGGCGGGTTGGTGACGTGGATGGCTGCGGAGATGTTGGCGACGCGACAGCGAGCCAGTGCGGTGACGCCATTTTACGAGGCGAACGCGAAGCCGCTGACTGGCGCGCGGGATGTGGTGGGGGCGATTTTGGTGGATTTTCGGGCATTGGACACGTGGATTGAAATAGCGGTGTTTGGGATGGCCGGGTTGGCGGTGTGGACATTGCTGGTGTGGAAGTTGAAAGAGACCGCGCGGGCGTTGCCGGCAGAAACATCGCCGTTGATGCGCGCGTTGGCCGGTGCGGTGGTGCCTCTGACGTTGGTCGTGGGCATTGTGCATGTGTTGTACGGACATGACCAGCCGGGCGATGGGTTTTCGGCAGGCATCATCATCAGCTTGGGGATTGGGTACATGTGGGTGGTTTTTGGCCCAAAGGAGACGCGCCGTCGGCTCCCCTGGGTGCGACCGCTGCGGATGGTCGGTGCCGGATTGCTGCTTGTGGTGGTTTCGGGGGCGATCGGATGGAAATGGGGTGGTGCGTGGTTGGCACCGGTCAACCTATCGCGCTGGATTGCGTTACCGCTACCGGCGGCGATGAGCCTGAGCACCTCTGTGCTATTCGAGTTGGCGATTTGCATCACCGTGGTCGGCGGTGCCACGGCGATGCTGTGGGCGTTGGCCGGTGGGGAGCAGGTGGAGGAGGAACGCGGAACATGACGCTGGTGGAAGCCGGTATGGCGCTGGTGATTGGAGTGATGTTTGCTGCCGGTGTGTTTCAACTGCTGCAGCGCGACGGAGTGCGTGCGATCGTTGGATTGGTGTTGCTAACCAACGCGGTGAATCTGCTGTTGTTGGCGGCCGGGCACGTTCAAGGAGTTGCGCCTGCGTACACCGATGCGCCCGAACCACGCAGCGACTCATTGCCACAGGCGTTGGTGTTGACCGCAATCGTGATCAGCATGGGCGCGTTTGTGGTGGTGTTGGCGTTGTTGTCGGTGTTGCAACGCCGGTATCGCACGACCGACACCGACGCGGTGCGCGGGCTGAGGTATTGAGCAACCATGAATGACGTCATCGGGCCGGTTGTTTTGCCGTTAGTGGGCGCGGCGGTCGGGTTGATGATACGGCGTTGGCCGGTAGCGCAGCGTTGGTTTTGTTTCAGCGTCATGGTGTTGACGCTACTGGCGGCGCTTGGATTGTGGCAGCGCGTGGCGAGCGCGGAGATGCCGCGGGTGTTGGCGTTGGGTAACTGGTCGGCGCCGTTTGGGATCGTGCTCGTGGCGGATTCGTTGGGCGCGTTCATGACCGTGATGAGTGCGCTGGTGATGATGGCCGGCATGGGCTATGCGCTGGGGTGCCGCGACAAGTGCGTTCGGGCGCCGACGTTTTATCCATTGTTTCTGACGCTGGCGGCCGGGTTGCACGGCGGCATCTTGACCGGTGACCTGTTCAATCTTTTCGTGTTCACCGAGCTGGTGGTGATTTCGGGAGCGGCGCTCACGGCGTTGTCGGACGACGAGAACGGCGTGGAGGCGTCCTACAAATATTTTTACATCAGTATCGTGGCTGGCGTGTTGTTGTTGCTGTCGGCGGCTGGCTTGTATGCAACGCACGGGACGCTGAACCTGGCTGACCTGGCCGGTCGGATTGCGCAGGATGGAGTGCGTGGGTTGACGGGGATTGCGATGGTGTGTTTGGCGGCATTCTGCTTTGTGAAAAGCGCGGTGGTGCCGTTTCATTTCTGGCAACCGGACTTTCACACCGCGGCGCCCACGCCGGTGCATGCGGTGTTGTCGAGTGTGGTGGTAAAGCTGGGGATTGTGTGGTTAATGCGGATGACCACGCTATTGGCGCCGGCGGCTGCGGCGTGGCAGGCGTTGTTGGTTGTGCTCGGAGTAGCGGGCGTGTTTTTCGGTGGTCTCGGTGCGGTGGGCACCTACGATGCGAAACGGATGTTGGCGTATTCGACGATGGGGCAGCTTGGATTCATTTTGGTCGCCATTGGGTGGGGCACCGCGACAGCGCTGACGGCGGCTGTGGTGTATGCGTTTCACCACAGTTTGGCGAAGGCGGCGATGTTGATGCTGGCCGGCAGCGTGGCCAGCCGGGCGCCGATCAAATCAGCCCGGTGGGAAGTGGTGGCCGGAGTTGGGCGCACGATGCCAGGGGCGGGCGTGTTGTTTTTGTTAGGAGGGATGGCGTTGGCGGGGATTCCTTTAACGAATGGTTTTGTGAGCAAGTGGATGGTGTTTCGGAGTGGGATGGATGCCGGGGATGTGATCACGGTGTTGGTGCTGGCAGGCGGGAGCGTTCTTTCGCTGGTGTACGTCGGGCGCGCGTTTCAACAGATTTGGTGGGAGGTGCCGCCGGCTGACACGCCGCGAAAAACGGAGGGTGATCAGCTGTGGGCGCCGGCAGCCCTCGTCGCGATGTGTGTGGTGTTCGGAGTGTATGCGCGACCGATAACGGACGCTGCGACGCGGGTGGTGCATGGGATGCGGGATATGGGGTCGTATCAAGCGGCGGTTCTGGGCCAGCGATGAAACTGCGCACGGTGAAATGGATTTTTCTGGGGGCGGTGTTGTACCTGGCATTGACGGCCAATTTCGAGTTGGCCAACGGAGTGGTGGGTTTGGCCGTGGGTTTGCTTGTGGCCATGCTCCGTCCCCGACCTGCCACGGGCGAGGGTTCGCTCCCGTGGACACGCTGGCTACCGGCATTGGCAGCGTTGGTGCAGTACGCGATCGTGTTGCTGTGGGACATGTGGCGCAGTGGGTTGATCGTCGCGCGCGCCGTGCTGCGGCGACAGATGGCGATTGATCCCGGTATCGTGGCGTTGCCGTCGTGTTGTCGGACACCGTTGGGGCAAGCGTGGACGGCGCATTCGGTGTCGGTCACGCCGGGAGAGTTGGTGGTGGCGATTCGTGAAGATGGGACGTTGCTGGTGCACTGTCTCGACCAGCGGCGGCGTGAGACTGCGGCTCGAACGGTTCAGACGCGAGCGGAACGATACCTACGCCGATTGCTCCCAGGAGAGAGTGGGGCATGAGCTGGTGGTTGGTTGGTGCCTTGCAGGTGTCGCTCGTAATTCACGCGGTGTTGTTGGGCGTGTGCCTGTGGCGGGTGTGGCACGGGCGGGACATGTTTGATCGGTTGATGGGAGCGGATTTGGTGGGCACGTTGGTGCTGGCGCAGTTGGTGTTGTTAGCGATGCTGACCGGCAACACGTTGCTCGTGGATGTGGCGTTGGGATTGGTGGTGCTGGGATTCATCGGCACGGTGGCAATCGCTCGATACCTCGGGGAAGCGGAGGATTAGCAGATGAACGGGCAGCTCATCCGTGAACTCATTGCGCTGGTGGCGATTTTGGTGGGCACCGGTTTTGCGGTGTTGGGGATTGTGGGCATGCTGCGGTTGCCGGATTTGATGGCGCGGTTGCACGCGACCGGCAAGGTGGCGACGTTTGGCGTGGTATTTTTGCTGGTGGCTACGGCGCTCCTGACACCATACGGCTGGTCGCGTGCGATGGTGTTGATGGTTTCGCTCATCATCGCCGGCCCGGTATTGTCGCACGCGATAGCGGCGGCTGCGTGGCGACGACAACAGCGCGCCACTAACCAATTGACAGGGTCGCTAGAGAACTCGTAATGTTTGAGTATTCGGAGGGCACCAATCATGGCCGAGCAAAAGCCGCAGATGGAACCTGAAGACGAGAGCAAAAAAGACACCGTGCGGATCAATTTGCCCCCTGGCTTGACAGGCCGGCAGGCAGCCGCACCGGCCCCGGGCGGACCTCAGACCGTCAAACTAAAACCCGCAACCGCCGGCGAGGACGATTCCAAGAAAGAGACCGCAGTCATGGGACGGCCGGTGGAAGCGCCCAAGCCGAAGTCCGACACGTCCCGGGTTCAGGTAACCGCAGCTCGGCCTGTGCAACCCGAAACGCCGCGACCGACCGTCAAAATCAAGCAACCGGAACCCGCGGCCGCGCCTGCCGCACCGGCACCGGCCCCGGCACCAGCAGCGGCTCCGGTGGCCGTGGCGGCGGCACCGAGCGGCGCAGAAGTGGGATTTGCGCTTGCCTCGATCGTGTTGTCGCTCGTGGTCACGGTGTACCTCGCTATGGTAGCGTTTGGTTGAGACCGCGCGCAACGAAACGACTCGCGGCGCATTGCATCGTATAGGTTGAGGACCTCAGCGGTATGGCTGGCCAACACGTATTGACCCTGACATCGGAAAACTTTCAGTCGGAAGTTCTCCAATCAAAACAACCGGTGCTAGTGGATTTCTGGGCCGAGTGGTGCGGACCGTGCAAAATGATCGCACCGCTGATGGAGGAGCTTGCCGAGGAGTATGCCGGCAGGCTCAAAGTAGGAAAGGTCAACGTGGACGACCATCACGACCTCGCCACCAACTACGGTATTCGCGCCATCCCGACGCTCATTTTGTTCAAAGATGGCCAGGTGCGTGAAACCGTTGTCGGGGCGCCCGGCAAACGCGACCTAGAGCGCAAAATCGCCGCCCACCTCGATTAGTTAACGCGGCTTGCTCTCTGTGAGTAAGCCGGTAGCCTTCCGGCGAAGTGGCCGCTTTTGAACCAAGGATTTTTCTGCCGTTCGTTGATCGGTGCCGATGGTCGTTGAGTAATCTCGCTGCGGACGCGCGTCCATGAGTTGTGGCGCACGTGCGGAGGGGCAATTTCACTTTACTTGGCATGCTTGCTGCCTATAGTGCGAAGCGATGGCAACTCAGGGGTTACACCAGGTTCAACGTCTTTCGCTGCAACAGATTCTGGCGCCGCAGCTCCAACAAAGCCTGCATTTGTTGCAGGTCTCGACGATGGAGCTGCAGTCCCTGATTGCCGAGGAATTGCAGCAAAATCCTCTGCTCGAAGAGGTGCCGAAAGACGAGGCTCCGCGGATCGAGGTTGAACCGACGCCGGCCAGTCCCGAGGAAAACAAGCCCGACGCCAAAGAGGAGTTGGATTTCAAGCAGGAGTTCGAGGTGTTGTCGAAACTCGACGAGGAGTGGCGGGAATATTTTGCGCAGACCAGTTCGCCCCGCCATTACACCGTGGAGCAGGAAGAACAACGCCAACATTTCTTCGATTCAATCACCGAACAAAAATCGTTGCAGCAACACCTCGTTGAACAACTCGGTTTTGTGGACCTTAGTCCCGAGGAACGGAAAGTGGCTGAGTTGATCATCGGCAACATCAACGACGATGGGTATCTGTTGACCCCGCTTGAGGAATTGGCCATCAGCTCGGGTGTTCCGCTGGATCAGTTGCAAAAGGTGCTCGCGGTGGTGCAGACTTTTCACCCGGTGGGTGTCGGCGCGCGGGACCTGCGCGAATGTCTGCTGCTTCAGTTGAAACGGCAGGGGAAAGAGGATTCCCTCGAAGCGAAAGTTGTTGCGGAACACCTCGAAGACCTCGGTCGTAAACGGTACCAGGAAATTGCCCGTGCGCTGGGTCTGACACCGCAGCAAGTGCAGGAGATTGCCGACCACATTGCCACGTTGGAGCCGAAACCCGGTCGGATGTTCAGCACCGAGATTCATCAATACGTCGCACCCGACGTCATCGTCCAACGGGTCAACGGCGAATACGTCGTGATGCTCAATGACGAACAAATTCCCCACCTGCGCATCAGTTCCGCCTACAAGGAATTGATGGCCGACCCCAAGAAATACGCCGAGGCCAAGGATTACATACGCGACAAAATCCGAGCCGGTAAGTTTCTCATCAAAAGCATTCACCAACGCCAGCAAACCATCGCGAACATCGCCAAGGTCATCGTCGAGCGGCAACGAGAGTTTTTCGATAAGGGCATCAGCCATCTCAAACCCCTGACCATGGCGCAGGTGGCAGAGGAGGTTGGGGTTCACGAGACCACGGTCAGCCGCGCCGTCGCCAACAAATACATCCAAACACCGCACGGTTTATTTGAAATGAAATTCTTCTTCACGCCCGGCTTCACCACGCAATCCGGTGCAGCCGTTAGCAACACCAGCGTGAAGGAGGAAATCGCCAAACTCATCGAACGCGAAGATCCTGCCAAACCGCTCTCCGATCAGGAAATCGTCGCGATCCTCAAAGAAAAAGGTATCCCCATCGCGCGCCGCACCGTCGCTAAATACCGTAGCGAATTGAACATTTTGCCCAGCAACCTGCGGAAAAAATTCTAACCGACGGTGGCGCGCGCCGGTCGGTTTAGGAAGACTACCGGACGCGGGCGACGTTTGCCGCCCAACCCAACAACGACTCAAAAATCAGCCGCCCGTCCGTGCTACCCAAAATCGTTTCGCTGGCGCGCTCAGGATGCGGCATCAACCCAAAAACATTCCGTGCCTCGTTACAAATGCCGGCAATGTCGTCGAGCGACCCGTTCGGATTATCCACATACCGCAGCAGCACGCGATCCTCACGACGCAACCGCTCCAGCACGTCCGGCTCCGCAACGTAACAACCCTCGCCATGAGCTACCGGGATACGCAGCAATTGACCCTGACGGCACGCGTTGGTGAAGGGCGAATTGTTGGAATCCACGCGCAGCGTTACCCAATCGCAGACAAACTTCAGTCCTCGGTTCCGAATCAATGCCCCTGGCAACAAATGGGCCTCACATAAAATTTGAAATCCATTGCAGATACCCAGCACCAGCCCACCGGCTTCCGCGAATGCTTGCACGGCGCGCATTGCCGGGGAAAATCGCGCAATCGCCCCCGTGCGCAAATAATCGCCGTAGCTGAATCCTCCCGGTAGGATTACGCAGTCCACATCTCCCAACGTCGCCTCTTTGTGCCAGATGTAGCGGGTGGGTTGACCAAGCACATTGGCGAGCACGTGATACGCATCCTGGTCACAATTGCTGCCGGGGAATTGGAGGATGCCAAATCGCATAGCGACGTCCGACGCTATGGCGTAATTTCAAACCGGTATTCCTCGATGACCGGGTTACTGAGCAGTTGTTGGCAGGCGTTGTCCACCAACCGGCGCGCCGTTTCCATATCCCCGGTGTCCAAATCCACCTCAAGAAACTTCCCGATCCGCACGTCGCGCACCTCGCGAAATCCAAGCGATTCCAGTGCGTGTTTGACCGCTTTGCCTTGTGGGTCGAGCACCGTGCGTTTCGGCATGACCGTGATGCGTGCTTTCATGGATGGGCGCTCCTTCTAACAAGGCCACGCGAGCGGTGCACGCGGAAATTACTCCTCCAAACAAAATCGCCCCGGCGCGTCGGCCGGGGCGATGGGGGTAAAACGAACACTCAAAGGAACATCGCCGCCCGCACCAGCTCAATCAGCGATTTGCGGCCGGGTTTTTGTGTCGCTTCCGCCGGCGGGTCGAGTTTGGCCAGCTCACGAATCGGCAACTGCATCAACTCGTACTCCGCTTGAAGCCAGTCGTCCACGTCGTGTCCGTCCACTCGGCCGCGCTCTAGGTAAATCTGATATGCGCGCGCG
>JANWVU010000108.1 GCA_025056465.1 Verrucomicrobiia bacterium
GATGAAACGTAAGAAATATAGCGGGGCAGGTATTCTATTCGTGTCTGAGCGCTGTGGGATAGACCATGTGCTCCTCGGATGCAGAAAAAGATCCAAAATCTGGAGCATTCCAGGGGGAGGAAAACATCACGGTGAAACTCCTTGGGATACAGCCATTCGCGAGACCACAGAGGAATTTGGGGTTATTCCGGAAACGTGGCAGCGTGTGTTTTCGATTCGAGTTCCTCTCATCTCAGTTGATTGGACTACCTTCGTTGTTCGCTTGAAGGAGTTTCCTGACCCATCAGTTTTTCCTAATCGCCATGCTCGAGACTTTGGAAAAGAGTTCTGTGATGCTCAATGGTTTCCGATTAAGAAACCTCCACCTAGAGTCCACTATCTTCTCAGGCCATTGTTTTTTCTGATAAAAATGCAGCGGCTCATTTCGAATCTTATCCGGCCGATATTCTAGTGATGCGCATCGGATGGTGCGCCACACCATCTGACAGATATCCTGACCCGGTGGCGGCATCATCCGCGGCATCGCTCCAATCGACAGCGTCTCGGCCCCAATGTCGTACTCGACCCAATGCGCCCCTTCCATCATGTGCTCCCTCGTGGGCTCCAGCCCAAAAAACCCCCTCATAAAATGCGCGTGCCCCTTTCATATTCGTGACGGGATAACAGACGAATGCAATCTCTTATATTTTCATGCGACCCCCTTGCGTTTCGGTTTTTCGCGCCATCATTGCTATCGATTCCACCGCACGGGTTAGTGGCGGGCGATGATGGCGTTGAGTTCCTCGGCGGCTTGCTCGAGGGAGGTGACGAGGCGGAATTGGTTGCGGCAGCGATCGAGGTTGTGACCGGGGCGGTGCGTTTTGAAGTATTGGTCCCCATCGAGGTAATCGGTGAGGAATCGCAGTCCCACTTCGTACGTGATCAAGATACCGGCGACGGTGAGATGTTGTTTCTCGGCGGGAGTGAGTGTGTCACCGATCGCCTCCAAGTAGCCTCGGACGAGAGCCGCAAAAAATTCTGGTCGCACACACACGCGGTCGAGCTGGGTTTCATCCTCGGCCGCGGGCGAAACGGTGGTGCGGACCAGATCGCCAAAATCGTAGAGTGAGAGGCCCGGCATGACGGTGTCGAGGTCAATGACGCACACACCTTCGCCGGTGGTGGCGTCGAGCAGGACATTGTTGATTTTGGTGTCGTTGTGGGTGACGCGCTCCGGGATCAATCCTCGGGCAACCAGGTCGAGGAGCACGCGGGTCAGTGGTTCGCGTTGCTCGGCAAAGGCGATTTCGGCGCGGCAGGTGGCGGCGCGGTTGTGGGTGTCGGCAGCGAGGACGCGTTGGAAGGTGGCAAAGCGTTTGGGGGTATGATGGAAATCGGGGATGGTGTCGTGCAAACGCGGTCCCGGTAAGTCGGCCAGACGACGCTGGAACAGGCCAAACTCGCGGGCGGCCTGGTAGGCTTCATTTGGAGACTCCACGATGTCGTACGAACAGGTGTTTTCGATGTAGTGATAGGTGCGCCAATAGTCACCGCTATCCGTGCGATGATAAGGGAGGCCGTTGCGGGTCGGGATTAGGCGCAGGGCGCGCCGGTGTGCATCCGGTAGGTTTTCATCGGCCAGTTTGCGTTGCAAGTGCGTCGTGACGCGCGCGATGTTGTCCATCATGCGGGGCGGGTCGCGAAAGATGTGATGGTTGATGCGTTGGTGAATGACCCGATGCCGGCAGCCGTTGGCTTGGTAGGTGGCAACGAAGGTGTCATTGATGTGTCCACGCGCGATCGGTTGTAAATCAACGAGCGTGCCCGGCACATCAAAATGCGGGGCCACCTCACGCGGCACGACTTGGAAGGGGATCAACTCCACAACTTTCGCGGATAACTGCCCTGCTCAATGAGGCGTCGGATACTTTCGATGACGGCGGGTTTGTCTTCGCGGTAGGTGATTCCGAACCACGGGCCACTGGTGGGTAACACTTGCATCCGCAGGCGACCGGCGGCGATCAGGTGGTTGACCTCCGTTGAGATGTAAAACTCGGCTTTTTCGTCGGCGCCGCGCTCCGCGAGGAATCGTTCGAAATTCGTCGCCAACAAATTGAATATGGTCGGGGTAAACCCGAACATGTTCATGGAGACCAGCTCATCACCGCTGAGGGGATGCGGTTGGCCGGTATCGTCGAGGTACCGGGCCGCGGTGCCGGCTTTTTCCACTTTGGTGCGCTCCACGATGGTGCGAAGGCTACCATTAGCGTCCATCTCGCAAATCGCTCGGGAAACGGCGCCGTGGTCAGAGAGCGTGTCGCGCAATTTGAAACCGACCATCGCGGACTCGGCCCGTGGGCCAGTCTCGCGAACTTTTTGGAGGTACTCCGCCAGTCGCCGGTAGGAGTCGGCTCCGTAAAAGTCATCGGCATTGATGACGGCGAAGGGCGTGTCGATTTGCTGGCGGGCGGCAAGCATGGCGTGGGCCGTGCCCCATGGTTTTTTTCGTTGGGGCGGAATGCGAAACCCTGCCGGCACCTGATGTAGTTCTTGGAACGCGTAATCAACCGGCACCTGATTTGCGAAACGAGCGCCGACTGCTTGTTTGAATTCGCGTTCGATGTCCTGCCGGATCACGAAGACAACGCGGCCGAATCCGGCACGAATCGCGTCGAAGATGGAGTAATCAATGATGGCTTCGCCATTCGGCCCCACCGCGTCGATTTGCTTTAACCCACCATACCGGCTTCCCATGCCGGCGGCCATGACCAAGAGCGTCGGTTTCATGATCTGAGATTTCACATTGTAATTCGTGCATACTCTTACGGCGAGATTTTTGTTGGCAGGACTTGGGGTGCGATTCCCTCGCGTTCGAGGCCACCGGGCGCGATTGGCGGTGTTGGTTGCCGGTTGGTTGTGGGCACGGTAAAAACAGCGGCGTGCAACGGAGCGCGCGGGTAGCCGGTCGGTTTCAGGAGGCGGGTTTGTTGTTGGTCGTGGTGTTGTTGGGCGCGTTTCTGGCGTGGGCGTCGGAGCCGATCCACGTGGGCGGGCGAACGGTGAATAATTTTCTGCGGCTCGACAATCTGATCCCGAATGTGGCCACGACGATGTCGTGGATGGCGATTTTGGCGATTGGGGTGACGATGGTGATTGTGGCCGGCGGGATTGATATTTCGGTCGGCAGCATTTTCGGCTTGGCCGCGTTGGGCACGGCTGCGGTGTTGCAGCATTTTCCCGAGGACGCACCGGCGTGGTGGGTGGTGCCGGTCGGGGTCGTGGTGCCGCTGGCCATCGGGCTGACGTGTGGGTTGATCAATGGCGTGTTGGTGACCGGTTTGCGGGTCCATCCGTTCATCATCACGTTGGGGACGCTGAGTGTGTTTCGCGGGATTGCGTTGGTATCGGTGCCGATGAAATCCGTGCCGGCAGGCGATCGAACACTGCCGGCTGCGTTCACGGAGCAGTTTATCTCATGGCAAATCTACGTCGAACGCGAGGGGGCGATGCCGTTGTTGTTGCAGCCGGTCCCGATGATCATCATGGCGGTGGTGTTGATTGCGGCGTGGTTTTTTCTGGGACACACCGTGGCGGGTCGGCAGATTTATGCGGTGGGCGGCAACGAGGAGGCCGCGCGGTTTGCCGGGTTGCCGGTGGCGCGAATCAAAGTGCGGGTGTACGCGCTGAGCGGGTTGTTGGCGGGCGTGGCGGGCATGGTTTCGACGGGTTATTTCGGCTCGGCTAACACAGCGACCGGTGAGGGGTACGAGTTGATGGTGATTGCGGCGGCGGTGGTGGGCGGGGCGAGCCTGGCCGGTGGTCGGGGCACGGCGTTGGGCGCGGTGCTCGGCGCGTTGGTGATCAAGTTGATTGAGAACGGCATTTTTATTTTGCGGAAGTTGGACCTGGGATTCGTGACGTTGTCGTTGTCGAAGGAATACAGCAAAATCATCATAGGCACGGCGATCATCCTCGCCGTGACGGTCGACCGGCTCAGCGAGCGCTGGCGTCGGTAAACCCCGCAACAGGAGGAACACGATGAAGACATGGTGGCTGTGGTTGGTGATGGTGGCGGTGGCGCATGGAGCCGACCGCAAGGTGGTGATTGGGTTGGTGGCCAAAAGCCAGTCCAACCCGGTCTTTCAGGCGGCTTACGCGGGCGCGCGTGATGCCGCACGGGAGTTGGGACCGAAATACGGCGCGACGGTGGTGATTGATTGGCAAACGCCGCCCGAGGAAGACGCACAAAAACAGGCCGAAGCCATCGAGCAACTCGCCCGTGCGGGTGCGCACGGCATCGCCGTCAGTTGCACCGACGCCAACACGGTTACACCGGCCATCAACAAAGCGGTGGATCTTGGCAGTGTGGTAATGTGTTTCGACTCCGACGCGCCGCGCAGCAAACGCTTGTGTTACTACGGCACCGACGATGAAACGTGCGGGCGGTTGGTGATGGCGGAGCTGGCGCGAGCGATGGGCGAGCGCGGCACCATCGCCATTCTGGCCGGCAACCAGACGGCGCCCAACCTGCAACGGCGCGTGCAAGGCGTGCAAGAGGAGTTGGCCAAATATCCCGAAATGAAACTGCTACCGGATGGCATTTTCTATCATGCGGAAACTCCCGAGCAGGCGGCCGAAGCGGTCAACATCGCGCAGAGCACACACCCGCAGATTGAGGGCTGGGTGTTTGTTGGCGGCTGGCCGTTGTTTGCGAAAAACGCGCTAAAGTGGCGGCCGGGCCAACCAAAAGTGGTGTCGGTGGACGCGTTGCCGCCGCAACTAACCTATCTGCGCAGTGGTCATGTGGAGACGTTGTTTGCGCAGGATTGTTATGGCTGGGGGTATCGCAGCGTGGAGATTCTGTTGGAGAAAATCGTGCATGGTCGTGACCCCGCCAGCGAGCGCGTCATTGATCCGCTGACGCGCGTGACCAAGGACAACGTGGACGAGTTCGCGCGGCTCTGGGACAAATGGCTGAAGAAATGACGGCGGCGCGTCGGCAGTGATCCAGTTTCAATCCGTCACGAAACGGTTCGGCGGCATTATCGCGCTGGAAGACGTGACGTTTTCCATCGCGGCGGGCGAGTGTCACGGGTTGGTGGGCGAGAACGGAGCCGGCAAATCAACGCTGGGAAAAATTCTCGCCGGCAACTTGCGACCCGATCACGGTCGCGTCGTGCTTGCGTCGGGTGCGCGGGTCGGGATGGTGCATCAGGAGCTGGCATTTTGTCCTGATTTGTCGGTGGCGGAGAATCTTTGCCTGGGCTCGTTGCCGCGACGCGGTCGCTACCGGGTGGACTGGGCTGCGGTGCGACGGTGCAGCGAAGAATTGTTGAGCCAGATTGGCGTGACGCTCGACGTGTGGCGGCCGATGCGCACGCTAACCACCGGTCAGGAACAGCTCGTGCAAATTGCCGCGGCGGTGGGTACCGGCGCCAACATCCTCGTTTTGGATGAGCCAACCAGTTCGTTGTCGGAGGCCGAAGCGCACAGGCTGTTTGCGTTGCTGGAGCGTTTGCGCGCGCAAGGGGTCACATTGGTGTATGTCTCGCACCGGCTGCCCGAGGTGTTGCGGTTGTGCGACCGCATCACGGTGTTGCGCGATGGCCGGTACGTGGCGACGCTGGACCGCGCGGAGGCCACCACGGATCGGTTGGTGCAACTGATGATTGGGCGGTCGCTGGCGGAGTATTTTCCCGGTCATCTCGATACTCCGCCGGGGCCGGTGCGACTGCGCGTGGAGAATTTGCGGTCGCCCGGTCGGTTTGAGGGTGTGTCGTTTGCGGTGCGGGCCGGTGAGATTGTCGGGTTGGCCGGGCTGGTTGGGGCCGGGCGCAGTGAGGTGGCACAGGCGATTTTCGGTTTGGATCCGCATGCGAGCGGACGGGTGGAAGTGGATGGGCAACCGGTGCGACTCGGTTCTGTGCGCGCGGCGTTGCGTGCGGGAATCGGGCTGGTGCCGGAAGATCGGAAACGTCAGGGTCTGGTTTTGCCGTTGAGTTGCCGGCTGAATTTTTCGCTGGCGATTCTCGATCGGTTGCGGCGGCGCGGCTGGCTGGATCAGCGCGCCGAGCGGGCCGTAGCGACGCGATTGTTTGAGCAACTAGCAGTGAAAACACCGTCGCTCGAGACGCCGGTGGCGGCGCTGAGTGGGGGCAACCAGCAAAAGGTGGTGTTGGCGCGCTGGCTGGCGAGGGAGTTGAAGGTGTTGATTGTGGATGAGCCGACGCGCGGGGTGGACGTGGGAGCGAAAGCGGCGATTCACGCGTTGCTCGATGAGCTGGCCGGTAGGGGGCTGGCGATCTTGCTGATTTCGTCCGAGCTACCGGAGTTGCTAAATCTGGCCACGCGGATTTTGGTGATGCGTGAGGGTCGGCTGGTGGGTGAGCTTGGGCGAGAGGAGGCGACGCAGGAGCGGTTATTGGAATGGATGGCCGGTGTCGAGGTGTCAGCGGGCAGGGGCTGAGAGGCACACGGTGAGGGCGCGTTCGAGCGCGTCGAAGATGTGGTCGAGCTGGGCAGGCGTGACGCAGTAAGGTGGCATGAGGACCACGACGTTGCCGATGGGACGGGTGAGCACACCATGGTCGCGCATCACCCAACAGATGCGCGCGCCCATTTGGGCCTCGAGAGGGAATGGGCCGACTTCCACCGCACCAATAAAACCGCACTGGCGCACGTCGAGGACGCCGGGTTGGTCGCGCAGCGGTGCGAGTCGCCGACGCATTTGCTCTGCGAGAGCCGGTAGTTTCTCGAGGGTTCGTTCCTCCTGGAACACGCGGAGGTTGGCGAGCGCGGCCGCGCAACCAAGTTGGTTGCCGGTGTAGCTGTGGCCGTGGAAGAAGGTTTTGAACTCGTGATATTCGCCGAGGAACGCGTTGAAGATTTCCTCGGTGGTGAGAGTGGCAGCCAGTGGGAGGTATCCACCGGTTAGTCCCTTGGCCAACGCGAGGAAATCCGGTACGACGTGCTCGTGTTCGCAGGCGAACATTTTGCCCGTGCGGCCGAACCCGGTCATGACTTCGTCGGCGATGAGCAGCACGCCGGAACGATCGCACCATGCGCGCAAGTCGCGCAGCAACCCGGCAGGCCACAACCGCATACCGGCGGCGCCCTGAATCAGCGGTTCGATGCAGACGGCGGCCACGTCATCAGCGCGGTCCGGTAGCTCTGCCAAATTACGGATGCGTTGCACGGGAAAAGTCAGCGGCCGAAACACATCGTGGAAGAGTCGGATACCGCCAACGCTCACCGCGCCGAGCGTGTCGCCGTGGTAGGCCTCGGTGAACGCGAGGAAGCGCTGGCGTTGGGGTTGACCGCGATGTTGCCAATATTGCAGCGCCATTTTGATGGCCACTTCCATTGCGGTGGATCCGTCGTCGGAATAGAACACACGGGTCAGCGCACGTCGGTCATCGCGGGGAGCGATGGCGACGAGTTGGGCGGCCAGTTCGATCGCCGGTACGTTG
>JANWVU010000109.1 GCA_025056465.1 Verrucomicrobiia bacterium
TCAACGTCCAAAAAGCGCTCCATTCGTTGTGGCACCTGGGCTACCGGCGGCCCGCATTGGTCATCTCTCGCTGGTATGACCGAACGCAGGGATTTGCGTTGCGCGGTGGGTACCTCGCCGAGCAATTCGAACTGGCGTTCAAACAACGATTGCCCCCGTTTCTGTACGAAGAATTTCATGAGGGCACAATTCCCGAGCTGGGCGGTTGGTTGGAACGCTGGCGACCCGATGCGATCATTTGCGCCGATTCGCGCGTGGCGGGAGCATTGGAGCGGCTTGGCTACCGGATCCCCGAGACGATGGGCTTGGCACATCTCAGCTTGGCCGATGACGTCAAAGGGTGGAGCGGCATCGACGAACAACATGAGCTCATCGGCTCCGCCGCCGTGGACCTGATTGTTTCCCAACTCGAACACAACGAGCGCGGCCTACCGGCCAACCCCCGCTGTGTGCTGATTGATGGAATCTGGGTGAACGGGTCCACGACACGCAGGAGTGCCGACAGAATGTAGCGAGAAGGAAACATCGGCGGACCATGCCACCGGTCGCGTTGCCTACCGGGATTGGCGCGTCACGACGCACGAAGGACATCGGTTGCCCTAACGCCCGAAGCAAGTACACTGAAAACCAAGTGAAGAAAGTCACGTTGGAGACCGTTGCACGCGCGGCCGGCGTTCATCGCGCGACGGTCAGTCATTCCGTTCGCAATCATCCGAGTATCCCACAAACTACCCGCGAGCGAATCGCGGAAATCGCGCGAAAACTGGGCTACCGGCCCGACCTGCTGGTCTCCATTTATCAGGCCTACGTGCGGGCGCGTCGCACGCCGCAGTATCGCGCCAACATCGCGTGGATTGATGATCAGCCGTCTCCACGCGATTGGTTCGACAAGCCGTGGCTGCAAAATTACCTTCAAGGGGCAGAAGCGCGGTCGGCCGAGCTTGGTTATCGCATCGAACGGGTACGACTGGATCAATATCCGGAATCGGATCCCGAACTTCTCGTGAATCGCCTCTCACAGATTTTGGCGGCGCGGGGCATTCACGGGGCCATTTTGCCGCTCGTGGCGGAACCGGCCCTGGGCGCCGGGCCATGGCGCTGTGCGGTGGTGGAGATTGGCCGTTGCAAAGTGGGGTTGAAGCATACGAAGGAGCGTCGCCAACGAGCGAGAGGTTGGAATGCGGTGGCACCCAACTGGTTTGTGAACGTGCAGACCGCGTTCAGCGCGGTGCTCGAATTAGGCTACCAGTGGCCGGCGCTGCTGGTGTCGCAATGGCATGATTGCTCCCAGGGGTTTGCACCTCGGGGCGGTTTTCTGGCCGAGGAGTTGGAGTTTCCCCCAAACGACGGAAACTGCTGTTGTTGTTCGAAGATCTTTTGAAAGCCGCGAATCGTGGGTTGCCGGCATGGTTGGAGCGCCGGCAGCCCGATGCAGTCATCTGCGCGGACAACCGGATGCTCGGCGTTTTGGAATGGCTCGGTTACCGCATCCCTCAAGACATCGGCGTGGCGCACGTGAATTTGGCCAATGATGTCAAAGGCTGGAGTGGCGAGGATGAAAGGCATGAATTGATCGGCGTGGCTGCGGTGGACATGGTGGTGTCGCAAATGGAGCATATGGGCCAACGACAAATCCGCGCTCGATTCTGATTGATGGCTGCTGGGTGAATGGTTCCACCACACGCCGACTTTCACCACGCGCAACCCAGTGATAGCAGGTTTCGTTTGGCGACAAGCAATCTACGGACGGGAATTGGAGTGCGCCAAAGGGGACAGTACGCGTGACCGGCGCGAATCTGTGCCGAATCATCGTTGCGCTTGATTTGCGGCGTTTCTCGGGCACAATGCCTCGTGAGCGGAGGCGGGCGTAGCATAGTGGTAATGCACCGGCTTCCCAAGCCGGCGAGGTGGGTTCGATTCCCATCGCCCGCTCCAGTTTTCTCTTGGGTGTAAAAACCTGTTGCAGCCGGGAAGTCGGTTGCTATAGTGCTTGTGAAATTTTTCTCAAAGTCGGCTGAGCTTTGAGAAAACAGCGGTCGCAACGATGGCATACTACATCACAGATACCTGCATCGGCTGCACGGTCTGCGAGTTGAAGTGTCCCGTGGACACCATCAGCGGCAAGCCGAAGGAAAAGTATGTCATCCACCCGGAAGGCTGCATTGATTGCGGGGTGTGCGCGATTTATTGCCCGGTATCGTGTATTCAGGATCAATACGGCAATTTGGTGCCCCGCATCAAACCGAGTCAGATTCCCAAGGCGCAGGTGATCGTGGACAACTGTACCGGCTGTGAGTTTTGCGTGGATATTTGCCCGTTCGACTGCATCTACATGAAAGAGGATCCGACCGGCACGGGAGCCGGTCATTACAAGGTGGCCGAGGTGGTGGCCGCCGATTGTGTGGCATGCCGGCTTTGCGAAATCGTGTGCGATAAAGACGCGATCATCGTGCCCAACGCGCCCACGCATCGCGCAGCGATGCTGCCGCATCAATTGGAGAAGCACTAGTTCTTTGTCATGAGCGCCGACGACGCGCCGCGTCGCGAGTCCGACCTGCCGGAGGAAAAATCCACGGCGATGACGTTGGTGGTGCAATTGGTAGTCATCCCCCTCGCCGTGGTGTTGTTCTGTGTGGCGCTGGGCGGGCTGTTTATGTGGTTGACGTCGGAGCGAAAAGATTTTGGGGATTACTTGGAGGCCTTACAGGCGACGCGCGGTCAACAGCGCGGCGACCAGGCGATGTATTTGCTCAATTACATCCAGGAGGCCAAACGGTGGCAGGGAATTTTTGATGTGTCGGCGCAACTAAGCAGTCCCGAAGGACGCGACCGGTTGCTCGAGCGATACCCGCAAGCGCCGGCGCAGTTGATTCGGATTTTTGAGGAGGCGCAGGAACGGGACGCCAAAACGCGTCGGTACCTCGCACTCGTGCTCGGGTTGTTGGGCGCCAACGAAGCGATACCGGCGTTGCGAGGCGGGTTGCAGGATGCGGATCCGGAGACGGTGAAAAATTGCATTTGGGCGCTGGGCCGGTTGCAAGCGCACGAGGCGGCGGGTCAAATCATGGAGTTGACCCGGCACGAGGAGGTTTCCGTGCGGTTGATGGCGGTGTATGTGCTGGGCGTGTTGGAGCATCCGCGCGCGCGCGATTTGTTGGTGGCGGCGCTCAATGATCCCAGCGAGCTGGTGCAATGGAATGCGGCGTTTGGACTGGCCAATCGGGGGGATGCGGCGGGATTGCGTGTGTTGGAACGGTTGTTGGACAAGGCATATGTGGATCGGTTCGGCGATTTGACGGCAGAAAATCGCCAACGCTACCGGGTAACGGCGGTGGAGATGGTGGCGCGATTGAAAGGGGCGGAGGCGATTGCCGTGTTGGAGCCGGTGAGTCGCACGGACCCGGATTTGAAAGTGCGGAATGCAGCGTTGCAGAAGGTCAACGCCTTGAAGAAGCATAGCGAAACAGAAGTGCAAGCGGAGCGCGTATGGCAGAATTGAAAACGGCAGTGGCGGAGAAACCGAAAACAGCGGAGCAGTTGACCGCGCGCGAGAAGGCCATCCGCCGGCTGCAGGAAAAAGGCATCCTGACGATGGACGGACAGCCGATGCCGCGTCGGAAGTTTTTAGTCAATCTGGCGCTGGCGTGGGCAACGTTCGCCGCGGCGGTGGGCGGAGCGTTGACGGTGCTGGGCGGATTTTTGATCCCGCGCGTTGATTTCACCAAGGTAGACGTCTTTAAGGTCGGCCCACCGGACAACTTTCCAAAAAACAGCGTGGACGAGACATTCAAAGATTCCAAGGGCGTGTGGATCGTCAATGATGGCCAGCGGATTTTTGCGATGTCCATCGTGTGCACGCATCTAGGGTGCACACCGAATTGGATGCCGAATGAACGCAAGTTCAAGTGCCCGTGTCACGGCAGCGGGTTCACGATGCAGGGAATCAACTTTGAAGGACCGGCGCCGGTACCGTTGCGGCGTTTTGAGGTTTCGTTGTCCGATGACGGTCAGATTGTCGTGAATAAGGGCCGGTTGTTCATGGCGGAGAAAGGCGAGTTTGACGACCCACGATCTTACATCCCGGTGTGAGCTGACATGAGTAATTCCACCTCCACAACCTCCCAAAGCCTCGGCACGCAGGTGCGGAAATCCATCTTCCGCGTGGGCATTCCCAACACCGATCGCAAACGGGTGCTGGTGGTACTGGGTAACGTTTTCTTGCATTTGCACCCCACCAAAGTGCGCACCAGCGGCGTAAAACTTCGATACACGTGGTGCGCCGGTGGGCTGTCGTTTTTCCTGTTTCTGGTGCTGACGCTGACCGGGGTGCTGTTGATGTTCTACTACCGGCCGACCGTCGAGGGCGCGTATGTGGACATGTTGGACATTCGCTCACAGGTGCCCTTCGGCATCATGCGCGAGCTACATCGGTGGAGCGCGCATGCAATGGTGATCATGGTCATGGTGCACATGTTCCGCGTGTTCATGACCGGTAGCTATAAACCGCCGCGCGAGTTCAACTGGGTCATCGGGGTCATTTTGTTGGTGCTCACGTTCTTGCTGTCGTTCACTGGCTACCTGTTGCCGTGGGATCAGTTGGCGATTTGGGCCATCACCGTAGGTTCCAACATGGCCAAGGCGCACCCGTTCGTCGGGGCCGCGGGACCATTCTCGGATTTTCTACAAATCGGCGGGGTGCCGCTCGTGCATCCCGGTAGCGATGCGCGGTTCATGTTGTTGGGCGCAAAAGAAATTGGCGGCACGACGTTGCTGCGATTCTACGTGCTTCATTGCGTGGGGTTGCCGTTGGTGGCGGCCACGTTGATGGCGGTGCATTTCTGGCGCATCCGCAAAGACGGTGGCATCTCGGGACCGCTGTAAGCCATGGCTGCGGCAGCGTACGCCCCAACGGAGACCAGCGCGTGGTTTGAGGCGTTCAAGGCCTTCTCCAACCTGCTTGCCGACCCACGCCTGAGTTTTGCGTTGGCCACGTTTGGTTTATTCGCCGCATTGCGCTGGCGGCGCGCCGTGTTTAACTGGTGGGTTGGCGGGGCGGTTCTGGTTGGATTGGCGATCTTCTTCATCGTGGGACTGAAAGACCCCAACTTCCGCCTGATCGTGGCAAAGCCCGACAATGTGCCCATCACGATCATGTTGTTCCTGACGACCTTCACGTTGTGGCTTGCCATGGTGCAGGCCGTGAACAATGACCGGCGCGCGGAGCAAAAGCTGCCACCTGAAGAAAAAGAAACCTCCCAGCAAAAAACGTGGGTGTGGCCCGACCTGCTTTACATCGAGTTTATTGCGTTGATCCTATGCTCTGTGGCGCTGATTTTGTGGGCGATTTACCTGCGCGCGCCGCTTGAGGAACCCGCCAACCCATCCGTCACACCCAACCCCTCCAAAGCGCCGTGGTACTTCCTCGGTCTGCAGGAGATGCTGGTTTACTACGACCCGTGGTATGCCGGGGTGGTGCTGCCGTTGATCATCATTTTTGGTCTGATGGCCATCCCCTACATCGACAACAACCCGAAGGGCAACGGCTATTACACGTTCGCCGAACGAAAGTTCGCAATTACGCTCTTCTTATACGGTTATCTTGCGCTATGGGTCTTTATGATCATTACCGGTACCTTTCTACGCGGACCCGGTTGGAACTTTTTCGGCCCCTTTGAATACTGGGACCCGCACAAGGTCGTTGCGCTGAACAACGTCAACGTCTCCGATTACGTTTGGGTCGTGCTGTTTCCGAAAATCTACCAGCTCACCGGCATCGAGTGGTTCAACCAAGGCCTGCCACCTGTGCGCAACGTTATCTGGCAACTCATTCCGCCCTCGTGGGAAAATACCCGCGAGTTCTGGCATGAGGTCGGCATGGCGTTCAAACGCGAGTTTGCCGGGATTTTCTTCTTAGCGTTTTATTTCCTCGTCCTCCCGGGCATCCTCGCCAAGACGTGGATGAAAAAATTTTATGAGCAGCTCGATTTTGTTCGCTACAGCATCTTGGTTTTTCTCGTGCTCACAATGGGCACGCTGCCATTGAAAATGGTCTGCCGGTGGCTGTTCAATTTGAAGTACTTCATCGACACTCCTTGGATCAAATTCTAGCTCATGCGCAACCAACCCGAAACCGTCCACGAATACAACATCCCGCGCCTGAACTGGTGGTTTCTCGGCTCGAGTCTGTTGTTCCTCATCTGCTTCGTGTTGATGGTTTGGGTGGACTATTCCGGTGGGGAGATTTCCTGGCTTGGTCTCAAAGGCGACCGGCAGTGGAAAAATTATCAGCGCGAATTTTACCAGCTCGAACGCAAACGCCTCGCCGCCGATGCCCGCGCCGCCGAAATCCGCGCGCAGGAACAGGGGCTTGACCGGCTCCTCGCTCAAGAAAAAGAACTCAATGACAAACTCGCGGCGCAACAAGAACTCATCCGCGCGAAGCAGGAGGAATTGGCTCGCTTGCGCGTGGAAGCTGACCGCATCACGCGCGAGTTCACGATGGAAAAAGCCACGCGCGACGAGGTGCGTTCCTTCTACGAAGCGGCCCTTATGCGCCACAACCTCGACGAGGATCATCCGGAAGTACGCACCTGGCGGCGCCGGGTCCAAAACCAAAACCGCATCGTGGATGAGCTGGATTTGGAAAAACAAACCGCCGATGCCAAAGTGGCCGAGGCGGAGCGCGACTTGCAACAACTCGTGGGCGAACGAGAGGAGCTGGAACGCCAGATCAATCGCCTGACCGGCACCAAAACGTTGCTGACCCGTCGTCTCGAACAACTCACCAACCCGCTCGTCCAAACCGTCGTTAACGCGCCGATTTTGGAGTTTGCGGCCCCCACGTACCGGGTCGAACAAATCATCGCCTACGACCATCACGTGGACGTCAATTTCACCACCGTTCCCCGGGTTGACCGTTGCATCACCTGCCACATCGCGATTGATAAGAAAGATCCGTCGGCCGAAGAGAAAGCATGGCGCGAAAAACACGGCGTCGAGTTCGTCGAATGGTCGAAGTTGCCACAACCCCTGCGCAATCACCCGCGCATGGATCTTTACGTCGCCGATACCTCGCCTCACCCGGCCAGCAAGTTCGGGTGCACAGTGTGCCACTGGGGTTGGGACCGTGAAACACACTTCGCGCGCGCCGGTCACTCACCAGACTATGAGAACTCTCGGCCCTACCTCTATGACCCCAAGCGGAAACTATGGGTGCCAGCCGAAGAAGCGTCCGACGATGCGCGAGCCAGCGGTGTGCAGCCCGTGGTCATGACGCAGCGCGATGCGTGGGTCAAAAATTACGATTGGTACTTCGAGCACTTCAACCTCCAGCCGATGCGTCAGCAGAAGTATATCGAGGCGAGTTGCCTCAAATG
>JANWVU010000010.1:0-23523 GCA_025056465.1 Verrucomicrobiia bacterium
AAAATGTCGCTGGCCAATTGTCCGATGGTTTTCGCCCACCGACCCGTGCGCGACGCCATGGTATGGGCGCGATCGGTTGGCGATTGCGTGGCTGCGCCAATGTTGCCGGTGGTACGGAGTACGGTTGCCGGCACCCGAGCACGCAACCGTGGAGGCAGCGCCCAAGGTGGCGCGGTGGGTCGCGGCGCGGGCGAGTTCGACGATGGTGCGCTGTTACACCAGTCTGGCGGTGCGTTTGGCGGCGTGCGCCGAGCTACCGGGTACGGTGTTTCTAACCGGTGGGGAGCCATTGACGGAGACGCGTCGGCGCGTCATCGAGCGAGCGGGTGCACGGGCGTTTGCTCGATACACCGCGACGGAGAGCGGTATGATCGCGGGCGCGTGCGCGAAGGGAGTTCGATCCGATGACATGCACGTGTACGAGGATCGGCTGGCGGTGTTTGGCGATGCGCAGCAACGTTTGTGGATCACGTCGCTCTCGCCGCTGACAGGAAAGGTTTTGCTCAACGCTGACCTGGGTGATTGCGGGGAGCTGGAGCGGCGCGGCTGCGGCTGTGCGCTGGGCGCAGCCGGTCTGACGTTGCATGTCAGTTGCGTGCGCAGTGCTCGTAGGTTGAATGCGGAGGGGATGACGGTTTTGGCTGCCGATTTGGCGGATTGGGCGCAGGAGTTGGTGCAGCAGGCCGGTGGGTGTGCCGAGGACGTGCAGGTGAACGAGATGATCACAGAGACCGGTATGACGCGCGTGCGGGTGTATGTGAGTCCCCGCGTTACCGGTTTGGACGAGGGCGAGTTTTTGCGGGCGTTACGGAGTCGGCTTGCCGCCCATTCGCGGGGCGGTCAACTGGCGGCGGATGTTTGGGCGCAGGCCGGTACGCTGGAGTTGGTGCGGCAGGAACCCTCTCCCGGTGCGACTGGCAAAATGTTGGTTCGTCGAATTCATGCGGAGCAATCTGCTCGCTGATCGGTTTTGGTGTTGAAGAGCGGCGGGACTGCCTTTCAAGCCTGACATTGTCGCTGACAAGGTTCCATGAGGTCGGTAAGCAGGATAAATCGTTGCGTGAGGTAGAGGGTTTGAGTACGTTGCCGCGCGAGATGACTAAGATTCGGCGGGCGTTGGTGAGCGTGTCGGACAAGTCGGGTCTGGTGGAATTTGCGCGCGGATTGGTGGAGTGGGGTGTGGAGATTATCTCGACCGGTGGGACCGCTCGGGTGTTGCGAGAGGCGGGCATACCGGTGCGAGACATCAGCGACGTTACAGGTTTTCCCGAAATTCTTGATGGGCGGGTGAAGACACTACATCCGAAAGTGCACGGAGGATTGTTATACCGCCGCGGAGTGCGCTCACACGAGGACGCGATTCGCGCGCACGGTATCGAACCAATTGATCTGGTGGTGGTGAATCTCTACCCGTTTGAGCAAACGGTGGCCCGAAACGATGTCACGCTCGAGGAGGCGATCGAGAACATTGACATCGGTGGACCGAGCATGTTGCGCAGCGCAGCGAAAAATCACGAGAGCGTGACGGTGGTGGTGGACCCGGCGGATTACCCGTTGGTGTTGGCCGAGCTGCGCGCAAATGACGGCGCGACCAGCGCGGCGTTGCGGGCGCGCTTGGCGCGGAAGGTGTTTCAGACCACGAGCCGTTACGATGCGGCGATTGCAGAGTATTTGCGTCGCGTGGTGGAGCCAACCGGCGACGCAGCGCTGCCGGAGGTGTTCCAACTCACGATGTCAAAAGTCCAGGACTTGCGCTATGGCGAAAATCCGCATCAGCGGGCGGCGTTGTACGGGGATTTCCGCCGCTATTTTCGCCAACTGCACGGCAAAGAATTGTCGTACAACAACATTCTCGATCTGACGGCGGCGGCGGAGTTGATTGCCGAGTTTGAAGACCCGACGGTGGCGATCATCAAGCACACGAATCCGTGCGGGGTAGGCAGCGCAACCACGTTGCGGGAAGCTTGGGAGCTGGCATTCGCCACCGACCGGCAGGCGCCGTTTGGTGGAATCATAGCCACGAACCGCCCGGTCGATGCGTCAACTGCAGCGGCTGTCGCGGAGATATTCAGTGAGGTGATTGTGGCACCGGCGTTTGAGCCCGATGCGTTGGCGATTTTGCAGGCAAAGAAGAACCTGCGATTGATGCAACAGCTCGCGCCACTTCCCAAACGAGATTGGGCAGTGCGGTCGGTGCCTGGTGGGTTGCTGGTGCAGGACCCCGACCGGCGCTTGGTCGCGGCCGACGAGATGAAAACCGTGACGCGGCGGGCACCCACGCAGGCAGAGCGCCATGCAATGTTGTTCGCATGGCGCGTGGTCAAACACGTCAAATCCAACGCGATCGTGTATGCCCGCGCCGAAGCGGATTGCGTGCGGACGCTGGGCATTGGCGCGGGGCAGATGAGTCGGGTGGATGCCTCACGGATCGCGGTGTGGAAAGCGCAACAAGCAGGGTTGGATTTGCGGGGCAGCGTCGTGGCCAGCGATGCATTTTTTCCTTTCGCCGACGGCGTGGAAGCAGCCGCCGCGGCGGGGGCAACCGGCGTCATCCAGCCCGGTGGCAGTGTGCGCGACGCAGAGGTCATTGCCGCGGCTGACGCGCACAACATGGCGATGGTGTTTACCGGCATTCGCCATTTTCGGCATTGAAAGGAGGAGGGATGCAGGCAACAGAAAAACGGTCGGGGTCACGAGCGCGGATTCTGGTGGTGGATGATGAAGCGGTGATCCGCGATTTGGAGCGCCATGTGTTGGAGGAGTTGGGCCACGAGGTGTTTGAGGCAGCTTCCGCCGATGAGGCCATGCGGTTGGCGCGGGAGAAAAAGCCGGATTTGATCTTGCTGGATATTCTGATGCCGGGGTTGGACGGAATTCATTTGTGCAAGCTGTTGCGGTCGGACAAAGAGACGGAGGATGTGCGGATCTTGATTGTGTCGGGTTTGGAACCGACGCGGGCATTGGAGGAGAGCATCATCGCCGGTGCGGATGATTTCCTGAGCAAACCGATCGATGTAACGGAGTTGGTGGTGCGAGTGCGGTCGCTGTTGCGGGTGCGCAACATCCACGACGAGGAACGACGGACGGAGGCGTACATTCGTAGCCTGCAAAGCTACCGGGAGCAGTGATAACGGTGATGCGTCCGCAACGAATTGAACGGATCAATCAATTCTTGGCCATCGTTTGGGACGATGGTCGGGAAACGGTAGTGGAGTTGGAAAAGTTGCGGCGGGCCTGTCCGTGCGCGCAGTGCAAAGGCGAGGTCAACATTTTGGTATCGGCTCCAGCGCGGCCGGGAACGTACACACCGGCGAGTTTCGAGTTGTGCGGTTGGCAGTTCGTGGGCGGGTACGGCATTCAGCCCCAATGGGGGGATGGCCACGCATCGGGGATTTACTCCTTTGAGTATTTGCGACAGTTGGAGGGAGTATCATGAGGATCATTGAGCCCCATGCGCACATGATTGCGCGGGTGACGGATGATTATGAGCGGATGGCGTTGGCAGGGATCGAGGCGGTGGTGGAGCCGGCATTTTGGCTGGGGGCGCCGCGCACCAGTGCCGGGACGTTTGTAGATTATTTTGAGCTGATGATTACTTGGGAAACGCAGCGTGCGCGAAACTACGGGTTGGCACATTTCACGTGCGTCGCGATGAACCCCCGCGAGGCCAACAATGTGCCGTTGACCAAAGATGTGTTGCCGATCGTAGAGCAGTATGCACGACGCGAGACGGTGGTCGCCATCGGCGAGGTGGGGTTTGACCGGCAGACGGACGAGGAGGAGGCGGCGCTGCGCGCACAGTTGCGATTGGCGAAGAAATTCGACATGCCGGTGCTCGTTCACCTGCCGCATCAGTATAAAAAGCAAGGCACGGAACGAACGTTACGGGTACTGGCAGATGAGAAGATGAATCCGGACCGCGTGCTGCTGGACCACAACACCGAAGAGACGATGCCGTTGTATGCAGGAACCCGGTATTGGCGGGGATTGAGCATTTACCCGGTTACGAAGCTGAGCGTAGAACGTGCGGCGAACATTGTTGAGCAATACGGAGTGGATCGGTTGATCGTCAACAGCGCATGCGATTGGGGACCGTCGGATCCGCTGAGCGTGCCGAAGTTGGTGCGCGAACTGGTGCGTCGGCAGGTACCGCGGGAGCAAATCGAACAGCTTGTGTTTCACAACCCGATCGCCTTTTTTGGCCAGAGTGATCGCTGGACGTTTCGCCCGTAAGCCCTCAAAACGGCCAAAACCGCGGAATCAACACCGTGGCAGTGGCCCAGAAGATGAGATTGAGAGGGATTCCCACCCGCAGGAAATCGGAGAACCGGTAGCCACCGGGATTATAGACCATCGTGTTGGTTTGGTAGCCGATGGGTGTGGCAAACGCCGTGGAGGCGGCGAACATCACGGCCATGAGAAAGGGGGTTGGACTCACCCCGAGCTGTTCAGCGGTCGAGATGGCGATTGGCGCGAGTAGCACAGCGCAGGCGTTGTTGCTCATGACCTCGGTCAGCACTGCGGTGAGCAGGTAAAACATTGACAATACGGCCACCGGCCCAAGTGGACCGACCAACGACACACCCCACTCGGCGAAACGAGCGGCGACACCGGTTTTTTCCAGGGCGACACCCAGTGGTATGACGCCGGCCAGCAAAAAGATCACTCGCCAGTCGATCGCACCGTAAGCTTCGGACAAACTGAGGCACCGGCTCAACACCAGCGCAACGGCGCCGAGCAGGGCGGTGACGAGAATGGGCAGTGGTTTGCCCTGCCACACCGGTAACGTGGCGAGCGCCACAACCAAGCCCACAACAAGCACCGCAACGGGGCGGCGATGGTGACGCAATGAAGGCTCATCGACCGGTTCCAACACAATCACGTTGGGGTCAGCTCGCAACCGTGCCACATCGGTTTTGGACCCCATCAGCAACAAGGCGTCGCCCATCCGCAGACGCACCGTGCGGAGTTTTTCGCGGATGGCCTGACCGTGGCGCTGGATCGCCAGCACAATGGTATTGGTCAAACGGTGGAAGTTCAGCTCGATTAGCGTGCGACCAATCCATGAGGATTGCGGGGGGATCAACGCCTCCGCCAAGGTGATGTGGTCGCGGCGAAGCAACGCATCGCGCAATTTGAACTCTGGCTCGATGGCAAGGCCAGTCGCGTTTTTAAAATGCATCAACTCCTCGACCCGACCACGCACGATGAGAATATCGCGTTCACGGATTGGCTCGTCGGTCGGTGAAAACAAGGTTTGATCTTCGCGAAGAATTTCCAAGACCGTGACCTCGTAGCGTTGGCCAATGTGCGCCTGGGCGACGCTTTGGCCGACAAGCGAGGAGCCCGGCAAAACTCGCATTTCGGTGATGTACTCGCCAAGCTGATAGGTGGTGGTGAGTTCCTGACCTGCGCGTTTAGGGAGCAGCCAGTAGCCCAGCAAAAGGAAATACGCGGTGCCGATCGCAACGAAAATCAACCCGAGCTGGCTGAATTCGAACATCGTGAAGGGTCGATAGCCGGCGCGCTCCGCCAGCGCGCTCACGAGAAGATTCGTGGAGGTGCCAATCAGCGTGCACGTGCCGCCGAACTGGGCGGCGCACGATAGCGGAATGAGAAATTTGGATGGGGAAAATCCGCGTTTGGCGCAAACGGCCAGCACCAGCGGCAGGAACACGGCCACGACCGGCGTGTTGTTGATGAATGCCGAGGGAAATGCGGCCAGCGGGATTAGCAGTAGCAGAAACACAAAGGGATGTCGGCTGAACCGGACGAGGAAACGAGCGAGTGGTTGCAGTGCGCCGGTGCGAGTCAGTGCGGCGCTGAGTACAAACATCGCGCCGACGGTGATGGTAGCGGGGTTGCTAAAGCCGGAGAGTCCTTCCTCAACCGTGACCAGACCGGTAACCAGCAACACGCCCATGATGAGCACAGCGACCAAATCAATCGGCACCTTCTCTGTGGCAAACGCCACCACGCCAGCCGCGAGAATCAAGAGCACGAGAACCTGCTCCATGACGCGCAGCGTAGTGGAAGCGCTGGTCAGGCGCCAGCGCGACTGATAGTTTCCCGACCATGAGCAAGCGGTTGGGCATTTGCATCGCCGGTCTGAACGGCGCGGTAGCATCCACGGTGGTAGCGGGGTTGGCGTGGTTGCGACGCGGTGGAATGCCGATGCATGGGTTGATCTCGGAACGCTACCGGCAATCCCACGATCTCGCGGATTGGTCGGAGGTTGTGGTGGGCGGATGGGATCCGCGCACTGAGACGATATGGGACTCGGCCCGACGACATCGCGTGTTGGACGAGGCGCGGCTGCTACCGGTGGCTCAGACGCTCAAACGCATCCGACCCATGGGCGGCGCGGTGACCGCGCGGGTGGCAGAGCGACACATCGAGCAATTTCGCCGGGCGCATGGACTGGGTCCGATTGTGGTCATCAACCTGGTCCCAACGGGTGAGGATGAAGCCTCAGCGAGCTACGCGCAGGCTGCCGCGGCTACCGGAAGCGCGTTTGTGAACTTTACGCCCAATCGGTGTGGCGAGGAGCAACTGCAAGACATCCCTTACGCAGGTCGCGACGGGAAGACGGGGCAAACGTGGTTGAAGTCGGTGCTGGCACCGGCGTTGCGGGCGCGGGCATTGCACGTGGCGGGATGGTACTCGACGAATCTATTGGGCAATGAAGATGGGCGTGTGGTGGGCGACCCGATCAAGGGGCGGGCCAAAATCCGCGACAAGTCCGAGTTGTTGGGAACGATGTTGGGTTACGAGCCGGTGCACATTGTGCAGATCCATTACTTCCCGCCACGTGGGGACACGAAAGAGAGTTGGGATTATGTGGAGGTGGAGGGTTTTCTCGGACTGCCGATGGCGCTGCGCATCAGCGCGCAATACCGCGATAGTATTTTGGCGGCACCGATGTGTTTGGACCTGGCGCGGTTCATGGGGTGGGCATTGACGCAAGGAAGGAAAGGACCGCAAACGTGGCTGAGCATGTTTTTCAAGGCGCCCTACGGGACGAAGGTGCATGAGTTCGAGCGCCAAGTGCAGATGTTGGAGGCGGAATTTGCGCGCGTGCCTAGTAGCGCGTGCGCTGGACGTGGCCTGACGCGATCATTGCGTCGTTGACGTTGGTCCAGCGTCCATTTTGCTCGAGCCAAATTTCTGCGAGATACCGGCCGTATTTTTCGCGGCGGTCTTTGATGGTCTGAATGACAACGGTTTGATTGAGGATCAGCTTGCGGAGGTGGTCGCGCGCCGCTACCCCGCGAGCGCGTGTGCGGCCGGTGAGCTCGGGCGCGTTGATGCGGTGCAGGCGCAGTTTTTCACCGTGAATCCAAGTGTTGAGGCCGAGATCAATATCCGCCGTGCATGTGTCGCCATCGTAAACGTCCGTAACGATGGCGCGGTAATGATAGAGGTTTTGAGAGGGAGGTTGTGGCGTGGGCATATCCGGTTGGTCTCCGAGGCCGGTATGGTATAAGCGCGGCGAGGTCCATGCGAGCGATTTTGATTTTTCTGATCACGTACGCGTTGATCAGCGGACGGCGCTTAAAAATTCTGCCGTTGAACCGACCGGCTGCGGCGCTGCTGGGAGCGGTGTTGATGGTAGCGGCGGGTGTGCTCACGCCTGAGCAAGCCTACCGGGCCGTCAATTACGACACGCTGGCACTATTGTTGGGCATGATGTTGATTGCGGCGTATTTGCATCTGGCGGGTTTTTTCGGGTGGGCAGCGGAGCAAATTTTGCGGCATGCCGGCACGCCAACGCGGTTGTTGGGTTACTTGATGGTCAGCTCGGCGGTTTTGTCGGCGATGTTGGTTAATGACACGGTGTGTCTGTTGCTGACGCCGCTGGTGGTGGCGGTGATTGTGCGTGGTCGGTTGCCGTTGTTTCCATATTTGATGGCGTTGGCCACGAGCGCGAACACCGGTAGCGTGGCCACGTTGGTGGGCAACCCGCAGAACATGATCATCGGACATTTATCGGGGATCCCGTTCTTGCGGTTTTCCGCAGCGATGGTGCCGGTGACGTTGGTGACGTTGGTAATCAATTACCTCGTGCTGCGAATTGGTTTTCGACGAGAGTTGGCAACCGCGCGCATCGCGCCGGTGGCAGAGCAAACGGCGCAGCTAAATCAGCGGCTATTTTGGTTGGTGGCTTTGGTGTTCGCCGGTGTGGTTGCCGGATTTGCTGCGGGGTGGAATCTGCCGTGGACAGCGCTGGGCGGGGCGGCGGTCATCATGGTGTTGGCACGACGGGATACTCATGAGGTGTTGAAGCTGGTGGATTGGCATTTGTTGTTGTTTTTCGCGGCGTTGTTTGTGGTGGTCGAAGGACTCAATGGCACCGGCCTGCCGCAAACATGGTACGAGCGGATTCGCGTGGTGTTTGGGGAGACGGTCACGTTGCAAGCGTGGAATCTGACATGGTTTTCGGTATTGGGGTCCAACATTTTCTCGAACGTGCCGTTTGTGTTGGTGGCGGGGCAATGGCTCGGTCAGTTTGCGGATCCGGAACTGATGTGGAAAGTGCTGGCGTTGACGACCACGCTGGCCGGTAACCTAACGATCTTGGGCTCGGTGGCGAACATCATCGTGGTGGAAAGCGCGCGCGGACATGTCGAGGTGGGCTTTTGGGATTACTTCAAGTTTGGTCTGCCGATTACCCTGTTGACAACCGTGGTCGGCGTTGCGCTGTTGCTGTGGATCCATTAGTGCGACGCGGGGCCATGGAGAACTAGGCTGCCGGGCCCCTCAACACGGTGATGACATCGGCGGCGCTCAGGAAAGTTTGTCTGGATTGCCCTGATACCGGATGACGCGAACGTTTTCGACCGTAACCAACCCATCGCGCATCATCGCATCAAGCTCGGGGATAAAGGCGGCGATTTTTTCTGGCTTATCCACGATCTCGATTAGCACCGGTAGGTCTTCGCTGAGCCGTAGGATTTTGGCGGTGTGCAGACGGGAGTGCGCCCCGAAGCCCATGGGGCCTCGCAGCACGGTGGCACCCGCCAGACCACGTTCGCGCGCTTTCAACACGATGGTCTCGTAGAGCGGACGACCGTTGAACTTGTCTTGTTCACCGATGTAGATACGCAATAGTTGACCTTCGCCCTCGAGTTTCACGGCATACCTCCGTGGAGTCTGGCCTGAATGAAGCGACCGGTCACCCAACCGAGATAAACAGCGAACAGACCTGCGACGTTGGACACGATGATGTTGGTAGCTACCCACACCCATTCGCCATCGCGTGCCATATTGAGCGTTTGCAATCCGTAGCTGGAAAACGTGGTGTATCCGCCGCAGAACCCAATCATCCAGAAATCGCGCCATTCCGGCCTCAACCATACGCGACCGAGCGAAGGACCCGTAAGCGCTGCGAGCACGCCGATGAGATAACAACCGGTCGTATTGACCACAAGGGTGCCCAAAGGAAAACCTGCGGCCAACGCGTAGTGCTTGCCGGGGTGTCCAGAGATCCAGCCGTTGACACCGTAGCGGGCCAGCGTGCCGAGTGCGCCACCGATTGCCAACCAAAGCCAATGCATAAAATTATCCTGCCACCCCGAACGCCGAGCCGCGACAGAAAAAACGCCTGCGCGCGCAGCGGCCTCAAACGCGCGAGGCCCCACCGGCTCGTGGGGAATTGTGCTCTTCGTCCAACTCGCGAAGTTGTTCGATGATTCCGACAAGCTTTTGGCCAGTGGGAGTCAGACGGTATTCGACCCGCAGGATTTTTCCAGGCAACTCGTGCCGCGTGATCAATTCGTAATCGAGCAATTTGCGCAGACGCTCATTGAGCACTTTGGTGGAAATGCCGGGGATGAATCGTTCGAGTTGGCCGGGGCGTGTCACACCACGACCAATCGCCGCCAAGACAGCGGCCGACCACTTGCATCCGACCACATCCTCGAAACGCCGGTAGGATTTGCGTTCCGGGAGGGAAAGATACCGGTTGGGGGGAGCCTTCATCACATAAGTACTTTACCACGTCGCGCAGCCGGAGGCAGGGACATCTCACAGTATCCGTAAACCATGACATCCAGCCCTTGTTTCGAGGAACCGCATGGTTATAGTGGCGGGTAGCCGCATGAGACTCGCACTCTTAATCCTGCTGTTGTCGGCAAGCCATGCGATTGCTGACTTGTCGCGATTTTCTTCGGCTGACGAACTCTGGGGATACATCGCGAAATTGCAAGAGGGCCCGGTCGGTGCTGATCCGCGCCAGCCAAACTTCAGGGAGATCCTGACCGCGTTTCAGAAAGAAGTGGAAGGGGCGACCACGGAGTTTGAGCGGCGCTATCCCTTAGATGTGCGCCGGTGGGAGGCGCGCCTGTTTCGCCTCGAAGTGCTGATGTTGATGGAACAGTTATTTGAGGTGGCGATGGACCACGGGGCGGCACTCGAACAACTGAAGGCTGTCGCGGAGAGCGATGCGCCAACAGCCATCCAACGCCAAGCTCGACGGCTGGCTCGGCAAATAGAGAATGCCCGCGACCGTGCCGCGCTCATCAAACAAATTCAATCGGCGCCGTTGGAATTGAAATTCGCCGCGGTGGATGGACGCGAGGTGGATCTGGTGAAGTTGCGAGGCAAGGTGGTGCTGGTGGATTTTTGGGCGACATGGTGCGGCCCGTGCGTGATGGAGGCGCCAAAGCTCGTGGACACGTATCAGAAGTACCGGGAGCGCGGTTTTGAGATCATCGGAGTGTCGCTCGACTCAAACAAGGAACGACTGGTTGCCTTTACAGAGCGAACCGGTATGACGTGGCCGCAGTATTTTGACGGATTGGGTTGGGACAATGCAGTGGGCCGTCGGTTTGGGATCCGGAGCATTCCCACCATGTGGCTCGTGGACAAACGCGGGTATCTGCGGTATGCAAACGCACGGGTTGCCAGTCTCCCGAGCACCATCGAACAACTGCTGGCGGAATAAAAAATGTCTCGCGCTGGCGCGGTTGGAGAAGCGCGCTTTCCAGGGTAAAATGGTACTATGATCGTGCGCGAAGAGAAAGCGTGGTACCAGTTTGAGAAGCAGTTCATCGCCCGAAGCGATGAGTTCTGGAACTACAGCGAGGCAGCACAAATTTACGAGGAGCTGTGGCTTCGGGGGTATGAGTGCGGGGCAATTGATTCAATGAGCCTCTTGGAGGGAATCGAGGCCGACATTGAAATGGCACGCACACTTAACGCCCTCGCATCCTGATGACCCGTTTCGAACGAATCCTAGCTTGCTTGGCGCAGGCTCTTGACCGGGGTGCGATTCCATACATGGTCATTGGCGGCCAAGCTGTGATGATTCACGGTCGCCTGCGAGTCACGGAGGATATTGATCTGACGCTTGGCGTGGATTCGGCCGAAGCGACAAGAGTCCTAACAATTTTGCAAGAAGTAGGGTTGCGACCCTTGGTGGAAAACCCGCAGCAGTTTGTCGAGCGAACATGCATTCTGCCAATGTGGTCCGAAGCAGAACGAATCCGGGTGGATTTTGCTTTCTCCTTCACCCCTTACGAGCACCAAGCAATTGCCCGAGCCGAAAAAAGAAAGGAAAGTGGGTATCCTGTACGCTTTGCGTCGGCCGAAGATTTGATCATCCACAAACTGTTTGCTGGTCGGCCGCGGGATATTGAGGACATTCGCGGGATTTTGGCGCGCAAACAGGGTCGGGTAGATCGCAGTTACCTGCGGCATTGGATCCGGCAATTTGCGCAACTGGAGGGGAAGGGGCATTTGTTGCCTCAGCTCGAGGAATTGCTGGGAGAGTGGCCGATTGCTGGCGAAACTGCGCCGTCGTGAGAGCACCGGTCTTCGGTGGCTGAAGAAAAATTTCCGCCGGTTGAAGTCCAACGCGAGCCGGATTCCGCACCTCTGGCCGGCCTCAACCGGTATGCTACAGTCCGCGCCGTGCAAGAAGCGTTGGTTCAATTACGCAACGTTACCAAGATTTATCGGCACGGTGAGATTGATGTCACGGCGCTGAACAATGTCAGCCTTGATATCGCTGCCGGCGAATTTGTTGCGCTGATGGGGCCGAGCGGTTCCGGGAAAAGCACGCTCTTGCATATCGTAGCCGGTGTGGATCGTCCGACAAGCGGCCAGTGCCTCGTGCAAGGTCTCGACATCGGCACGCTGAGCGAAACGGCGCTGGCGACCTGGCGCAATCAGCACATCGGCTTCGTGTTTCAGACCTTCAACCTGATCCCGGTATTGACGGCGTTTGAAAACGTAGAGCTGCCGTTGCTGCTGACCGGTCTGAGCGCGCGGGAACGGCGCGTCCACGTGACGGCGGCGTTGGAGCTGGTGGGGTTGGCCGACCGGATGCGGCACTTGCCCCGGCAGTTGTCGGGGGGACAGGAGCAACGGGTGGCGATCGCGCGCGCGTTGGTGACCGATCCGACGTTGATCATCGCTGACGAGCCGACCGGAAACCTCGATGCGCACTCGGCAACGGAGGTGTTGACCTTGCTCCAACAACTGAACCAAACGATCGGCAAAACGATCATCATGGTCACCCATGACCCCCGCGCTGCCGGGTATGCTCAGCGCATCGTGCATTTGGAGAAGGGTGAGTTGCTGAATGGCACCGGAGAGCCGCGGTCATGACAGTAGCAGGTTTTGTTTGGCGCAACGCATTGCGTAACAAACGGCGGGCAGCGCTGACGGTGTTGAGTGTGGCGGTGAGTTTGTTCTTGCTGACGATTTTGCTGACGGCGCTGAAGTTGTTGGTGGAGCCTCCCACGACAGACGAGGCCAGTTTACGAATTGCCGTGCGCCACCGCGTATCGCTGGCCAATACGCTGCCGGATAAATACCGCTACCGGATTGAGCGGTTACCGGGCGTGGCCGTGCTGTCGCGATTTACGTGGTTTGGCGGGATTTACCAAGATGAAGCCTCAAGCAATTTTGCACAATTCGCGTGCGACCCCGATCGAATTTTCCGCATTTTTACCGAGATGTCGGTGGACCCGCGCGCGCAAGAAGCGTTTGTGCGCGAAAAAAATGCGTGCATCGTGGGCCGGAAATTACGCGAACGATTTGGGTGGAATCTGGGCGACCGGATCCTGCTGCAAGGCAATCTCTGGCCGTGCGATGTCGAGTTGGTGGTGCGGGGCGAGTACCGCAGCGAAGGACTGGATGAGACGTTGTTGTTTTTCCGGCACGATTACTTTGACGAGTTGTTGGGCAATCCAGGCGTGGTGGGCACCTTTTGGATTCGCGCAACAGATGCCGCGGTCATACCGGGGTTGATGGAACGAATTGACGGAATGTTTCGCAACTCTGCGGCCGAGACGAAAACGGAGACGGAGCGGGCGTTCCAACTGGGTTTCATCTCTATGTTAGGCAACGTGCGGTTGTTTCTCGGGTCGTTGTGCACGGTGGTGTTGTTCACGATGTTGTTGGTGACCGCAAGCACGATGGCAATGGCGATTCGTGAGCGGCTGCGTGAGATTTCCGTACTGAAGGCTATCGGTTTCAATGGTCTGATGATCGTGACGTTAATTCTAGCCGAGTCGCTAAGCCTCGCCCTAGCCGGTGGGATCTTAGGTTGTGGAGCGGCAAAACTTCTGGCGGAGACATTGGACGTGTACCGGTTGTCGCGCGGATTCCTGCCGGTTTTCCCGATTACGATGGATACATTGGCGGTGGGAATGTTGGTTTCCTTGGGGCTTGGCATCGCTAGCAGCATCGTACCGGCCTGGACCAGTCTGCGGTTGGCCGTGGTGGAGGGATTGAAGGAACTGGACTGAGCCATGGCAGTGCCTTTGAAATACAACCTACGCAATTTGCGAGTGCGATGGCGATCCACAACGGCGACCGTTTTGGGCATGGCGTTGGTGGTGGCGGTGTTTGTGCTCGTGATGTCGCTAGACCGTGGGATGCGAGCGACGTACATCAACACCGGTGACCCGCGTAATTTGATCGTATTGCGCAAAGGGTCCACGGCCGAGTCTTCGAGCCAAATCTCACGGCAACAAGCACGGTTGATCCGGTATGCGCCGGGTATCGCACGCACGGAGCGCGACGAGCCGCTCGCGTCGGCAGAGGTAATCGTGCTGGCATTGTTACAGCGGCGCGAGGGTGGTCAGGCCAACGTGCAAGTGCGCGGTCTTGGGTCGGTGGGACTGGAGTTGCGACCGCAGGTGCGGTTGGTGGAGGGACGCATGTTTGTGCCGGGGCGACGCGAGTGCATTGTCAGCCGCCGGATTGCAGAGCGATTCGAGGGCTGCCGAGTGGGAGAGACGTTTCGGGCGGGCGCGACGACGTGGCGCGTGGTGGGGATGTTTGACGCCCAGCGCACCGCGCATGAGTCGGAGATTTGGATGGATGCGGATGAGTGCCGGTCGGTGTTTCAGCGGGATTTTTTTGGGTCCGTGTTGGTGCGGCCGGTAGATTGCGAGTCGGGCCAAGGGTTGGCGCAACGCTTGGAGTCAGATCCGCGGCTTAGTGTGAGGGTGATACCGGAAACCTTGTACTACGAAGAGCAAACACGGTCGGCTGGATTATTTCAATTCTTGGCGTCGTTCCTGGCGGTGATCATGAGCATCGGTGCAGCGTTCGCTGCGATGAATACGATGTATGCCGCGGTGGGAGCCCGCACGCGGGAGTTGGGCACGTTGCGGGTGTTGGGATTTCGGCAACATGAGATTTATCTCGCGATCATGGCCGAGTCGGTGCTGCTTGGATTACTCGGCGGTGTGCTGGGTTGCGTGCTCGCGTTACCGATGAATGGTTTGGCTACCGGCACGATGAGTCAGTCGAACTTTGCGGAGTTGGCCTTTGAGTTCCGCATCACGGGTGAGTTGTTGGCGAAAGGAATGGCGTTCGCGCTAGTGATGGGGGTTTTGGGTGGGCTTCTGCCGGCGCGAATGGCCGCCCGCAAGCCGATACTTGACGCATTGCGGAGCGTCTGAAATGGTTCGATGACCATGAGTCTTTCGCCAGAAATGTTGGCGCGGTTGCGAATTGACCCCGCAAAAAAATCGCGGCAGCCAGTTGGGCCGGTGCTGCTGTTGGTGATGGTGGGGTTGATGGCTGTTGGAGGGGTGGTCACGTTGGTGTTTGGACGCTCTCCACCGACGCGACCGGTAACCGCACCGCTACCGGTTGCGGATGCGTCTGCTGCAAGTAGTCAATTACCCGCGGATGCGGTGTTGACGGTGAGCGGCTACGTAATCCCACGGGAACGGATTGAGTTGAGTCCGCGATTTGTCGGCACGGTTCGACAGATCCATGTGAAGAAAGGTGACAGAGTGAAAAAGGGCGATGTCTTGGTGGAGTTGGAGGACGACGAGTATCGGGCACGAGTATTGGAGGCGCGCGGGCGTTTGGCGTTGGCTGAGGCCAACCTGTCCAATGCAGAGGCCAATCTGCGTCGGGCGCTGGAGTTGCAGGAGCGCAACGTGGAGAGCGCCCAGGTGTTGGACGAAGCGCGTCGCGCACGCGAGGTCGCGGCGGCGGAGGTGATGGTCGCGCGCGGTCAGTTGGCCCTGGCGGAGACCTACTTGAACTGGTGCACAATTCGCGCGCCGATTGACGGCGTGATTTTGGAGCGATTGGTAGATCCGAATGAGTTGGTGGCACCGCAAAGCTTTGGCGGCACTCGCGGACCGAGCACTGCGTTCGTGGCCATGGCGGATTTAAATGATTTGCAGGTCGAGGTGGACTTAAATGAGGCCGACGTGAGCAAGGTTCGTTTGGGGCAACGCTGCCGGATCAGTCCCGAGGCGTATCCTGAGAAACGGTACCGAGGATATGTGGCCGAGATTGCTCCCGAGGCCAATCGCGCAAAGGGCACACTGCAAGTGAAAGTACAGGTGGAAAAGCCCGATGAGTTTCTCACGCCGGAATTGACCGCGCGGGTAGATTTTCTTTCTGATGAAAAAACATCGGCTGCTGCTCTTTCAACGCAACCATGAACGACATTCCGCGTCAGCCCGTCGTTTCCAGCGACATCGCATCGATCGGATACGACCCGGTAACACAAACCCTCGACATTGAGTTCAAGGCTACGGGCGTGTACCGATACTTCTCTGTGCCGCGCGAGGTGTACGAAGGATTCCTACAAACGCCGTCACCGGGCCGGTATTTCCGCCAGCATGTGCTGGGCAAATACGCGTGGGAAAAACGCTGAGTCTCAAGTAGCCTCGCGAGCTGGCAGCGAAACGGAAGGCGCGGAGGTTAGGTTTTGGATAACCTCGCAGTCCTCCGCGCCTCCCTGACGAAGTGACCCCCAAATAGCGGAGGGAAGGTTGGCTTTTCGGAATATCGCTATTTGGCTTTCGCGAATCGGGCTGCAACCTCGTCCCAATTGACGACATTCCACCACGCGTCGAGGTACGCTTTGCGCAGGTTTTGGTACTTGAGATAGTAGGCGTGCTCCCACACATCAATCCCCAAGATGGGAACATCGCCCTCCATCAACGGACTGTCTTGGTTGGCGGTAGAATAAGCCTTGAGTTGCCCCTTGCTAACTACGAGCCATGTCCAACCACTTCCGAATCGATTCATCCCGTTGGTTGTGATGAGCTCTTTGAATTTGGCGAAATCGCCAAAGGTCGCATTGATGGCATCGCGGAGCGCGCCGGTTGGCTCTCCACCGCCTTTAGGTTTCATGATCGTCCAGAACAAGCTGTGATTATGGTGACCACCGCCGTTGTTGCGCACCGCCATGCGGATCGCTTCGGGAATGCTCTGAATGTTGCGCAAAATTTCCTCGATCGATTTGTTCTGCCACTCGGGCGCTTTCTCCAACGCGGTGTTCAAGTTTGTGACATAGGCTTGGTGATGTTTGGTGTGATGAATTTCCATCGTTCGCGCGTCAATGTGCGGCTCCAACGCGTCGTAGGGATACGGTAATTTTGGTAATTCGTGTGCCATGGTAATCTCTCCTCCGATTTTTGTTGCGACCGACTGGTCGCATGCTAGCCCGCGACACTTGGCGCGTCAACGCCAGCTTCGCGAGCGGGGTGATTTCCGTTTGACCGACCGGGTTGCTCTGCTACCATCCGCCGCGAGTTTCACCCGGAGGAGGATTCAGCATGGCAATCAAAGTTGGCATCAATGGTTTTGGCCGAATCGGTCGGTTGGTTTTTCGTGCGCTGTGTGAGCAAGGGTTGCTGGGGAAAGAAATTGATGTCGTCGCCGTCAACGACATCGTCCCGGCTGACAACCTCGCGTACCTGACGAAATACGATTCGACGCAAGGCAAGTTTCCCGGCACGGTCACCAGTGCCAAATCCAAGCCCGACCTACCGGATGATGATGTGCTCGTGGTCAACGGCTACCGCGTCCAATGCCTCGCCATCAAGGAAGGCCCTGCTGCGTTACCGTGGAAACAACTCGGTGTGGACATCGTAGTCGAAGCAACTGGATTGTTTACCGCGCGCGATAAAGCCGAGGGTCATCTCAAAGCCGGCGCCAAAAAAGTCCTGATCACCGCCCCGGCAAAAAACGAGGATATTACCATCGTGATCGGCGTCAACGACGACCAGTACAACCCAGCCCAGCATCACATCATTTCCAACGCAAGTTGCACCACCAACTGTCTCGCGCCGGTCGTTCACGTGTTGCTCAAGGAAGGCTTCGGTGTCGAGGAAGGGTTGATGACCACCATTCACGCATACACCGCCACCCAAAAAACCGTGGACGGCCCCTCGCGGAAAGACTGGAAAGGCGGTCGAACCGCTGCCCAAAACATCATCCCCTCCACCACGGGCGCGGCCAAAGCGGTCGGGTTGGCTATTCCTGCCGTCAAAGGCAAACTCACCGGCATGGCCTTTCGCGTGCCCGTGCCTACAGTCAGCGTCGTTGACCTGACGGTGCGCACCGTCAAGGACACCAGCTACGACGAAATCAAAGCCGCGATGAAACGCGCCAGCGAGACCTACCTCAATGGGATTCTCGGTTACACGGACGAGGAAGTGGTCAGCACCGACTTCATCCATGATCCGCGTTCGAGTATCTTCGATGCAGGCAGTGGCATCGAGTTGAACAAACGCTTTTTCAAACTCGTCGCGTGGTACGACAACGAATGGGGTTACTCCTGCCGGTGCGTTGACCTCATCCGCAAAATCGGCGCCAAGCTCTAATCTCGCCAACAAAAACAGCCACTGACAACCGCGGGCGTCCTACCGGCTGGCGAACACCACAGCCGGAGTTTGTCTTTGGTCGGCTGGCCGGCACGTGACTGGGTCGTTGCGAGTGTGAGGGCTTTGCGTTATAAGCGCGGGCGATGAGCACGCGCAGCGTGGCGCTGGCCAACCAAAAAGGCGGCGTCGGCAAAACGACAACCTCTGTCAACCTTGCCGCCTGTCTGGCCGAAAAAGGTTTTCCGACCTTATTGGTTGACTTCGATCCGCAAGGCAACGCCACCAGTGCCTTGGGGCAGCAACGGCTACCGGGCGGCAGCGTCTATAACGTTTTGCTGGGCCATGCAGCCCTCGCTGACACAATTCGACCCAGCGGCTTTCCCAACCTCGACCTCGTGCCGAGCGAAGTAGACCTGGCCGTGGCAGAGGTGGACGTGGCGCGCACCGAAAATTATTTGCAACGGTTTCGTGCCGCATTGATGCCGCTGATCAATAGCAATCGCTACGCATTCATCTTGGTGGACTGCCCTCCATCGCTCGGCATCCTGACCATGAATGCGTTGGCGGCTGTGCAGCGGGTTATCGTCCCGATTCAATGCGAATTCTTCGCCCTTGAAGGGCTTACGGTCATCACTCGCGTAATACGCCAGATCCGCGACTGCGGCGCCAATCCCGAGCTGGAGCTGGCCGGTATCCTGATGACCATGTACGACGGTCGCACCAATCTCGCTCAGCAGGTCGCTGATGAGGTGCGCCGACATTTCCCTCAACAAGTCTTCGAGACCGTCATCCCCCGCACCGTGCGACTAGCTGAAGCCCCCAGCCACGGTAAACCAATCATCGCTTACGAGTCGCACTCAGCCGGTGCCACAGCCTACCGGCTGCTCACCGAAGAGCTATTGCAACGGCTTGGGGTTGGCACCCGCTCCGAATCCCCCCACCCTGCCCCCGCGACAACTGGCGCCGTGTGAACACTAAAGTGCTCGAGTTCAGGGTCACTGAGCCCACGCCCGGTAGGGATGTGGTGGGCGCCATGCTGATGCGCCAGCAACGATTACCTCTTCGTGCTCCAAACCCGGTAGGAGCGGGCATGCGCGTGTACCGTTGGCATCGTGACCGCCTCGCACAGTGACCGCACCCAACCGGCCGCCGAACCAGCAAATTGGTGCAACCCGATCCAAGAAATCTTCCATGATCGCGCCCCACTCTCGCCACTGCACACACTGCACCTCGTGACAGTTGGACTTGGGCCGCACTCGCATGCCCCATTTGCGTTTGTACTGCAGTAGCCCATCCCGAAGAGAAGGGCGGCACCCTCCAAAATCCACCGCATCACAGCCCCGCATCCGCGCTAGTTCCCAAGAAAAATAGTAAACGGCAGCCATGGCACCTTGCCGTAACAATTCTTTGTTTCCCAACCGAACGCCGGTCGAGAGCAATGCCAAAGTTCGCCCGTGTTGCGCGAACGCAACCCCTGCGAGTCGCTGCCCGTCGCGTGTCAGCCATAAAACTCCCCCTCTGCCCAATCGTCGCGCCAACCAGTCCGGCGGCGTCCAGACAGTGTGCAAGCCATGTCGTGCGCCAACAAACGGCTCATAAAAATCCTCGTAAAATTGGGGCAGATCGGTCTCACCGGGGCTTAGTTCCATCCGCCACCCGCGATTGCGCACCAACCGCAAATCCTCCCACAAACTTCCGTTCACTCGGGCGAGTTGAGGGATGTCCACGCTGACCGGCAGCACTGTCGCCACCCAATCAGGCAGGTGCAACGCAGCCCTCTTCGCCATAAGTTGCGCCGACCACTGACTCATCCGCCACACAATCACATCGGCTTCAGCAGCAACTTTTCCCACCTGCCATCGCCACAATCGCCCCATTGGTTCAACGCTGACCGTCTCTCCCAACCATCGTCGAGCCAGATAATCCACATGCGGAGAGTCCCCGACAGTCAACAGCAAAACCGACTGACCTTGTCCACTAATGCCTCGCCATTTGCGTACTGGCCAGCGACGCACAGCATCCCACATCAAACGCCCTGTCCGCTGAGCGACTCGTTCAACCGAAGCCGGCATCCGCAACAACATCGCGTCTGCACATTCAAACCACCACGGAGATGATTTCATCGTTTCCGTGCACGCACCGCCACGAAATGACCCGTAAAATACCGGCTCGGCCATCGTTCCAATCTCTCCCACTTACCAAACCATTGCCGGTAACGCCGCTGCCAAGTCGTTGATGCCGATGCCAGCCGGCGGGCCAGCCACACACCCAGCACTCGAGGCCCATGTTGAATCGCCGTCATTTCCACCAACTCGAATCCAACCGCACGCACGACTTGTGCCAGAGTCCGCGGCCCGCAGGTTGCACCCACTTGATACGGCACCAAGCCCATCGCGCGCAGCCAATCCCATGGCAAGATAGACCGCAACGCGATTTTCGGGTTCAGCAGGTTGTCCAATGTTAGAATCAACCATCCACCCGGTCGGACCACACGGTGCACCTCGGCCAGCGCTCTCGCAATGTCCTCGCGCGATGTAAAATGATCGAGCGTGGACAACGAAACAACGCCGTCGAACGATTCGGAGCGAAACGGCAGTATACGTGCATCCGCGGCCACGCGATGCCAGCCAGCGACCCGCGCGCGGTGCAATACGCGCACGGCGATATCCATACCCACCACTTGCGCAGCGTGCTCCGATAATGTTTCGGCCACTCCATCGCAGACCGCCTCATCGAACAGATCCGTTTTCAACCACCGGCCGCGCGTGCCGCTCGGCATCCATCGCGCCAACAGCGCACGGTTGACCGCGTCACTGTGTTGTCGCCACAGACGATCGCGCGCAGACTGCCAATCATCGGCCACGGCATCCCAGTACGAAGCCGGTGTGGCTCTCATAACTAGGACAAGTCGCCGCCGACAGGGCCGTCTGATGAATCACGCGCCGCCACGGTCTGTGGTGAACTCTTCGTGATACGACCGCTCCGTGTTGATGTCCCAAATATCATGGCGGGCACCGAAAAGATTGTCCACGGCCCGCAGTGCACACAACATCGAGTGGTCCTGATTGTTGTACCGGTGCAGCCCGTTTCGTCCCATCGTCTGCAAGTTTTCAAATCCTTGCAAATATGGCCGAATGACATCGAGTGCACTGCGATAGGTCCCATCATAAACGGGATAGGCCGCCCGCTGCCGAACCACCGTGCCGTCCACCACGTCGGACGCCTTCGCCAAACCCAGTTGCTCCAATTCGCGGCGCGCCAGCTCAATTAGCTCGTCATCCGTCATCTCCCATACGGCGTCACCGACATTGCAAAAGTATTCCATGCCCAAAGCCGTGGTTGACGGATCGGGCACCATGTCACGACTCCAGTTCTTGAAGTTTTGGATGCGGCCGACTTTCACCTCGGGACTGTGAATGTAAATCCAATTGTCGGGAAATAAGTCGGCCCGATTTACAATCAGACACACAATCAAAAAATCGCGATGCCGAAGGCGTCGCGCGGCATCCAACACCTCGGGCGGAGCCGGTGGATCCAACCGCGCCACCAATGCCGGTAGCGCCATGCTCGACAGAAAGTGCCGTCCACGATACTCCACCGACTTCCCATTTTCATGTGCCACAACCGACTCGATTCGCTCCCCTCGTCGCACCAATCGCACAACGTCCACCCCCAATCTTACTTCGCCGCCGCCCGCCCCGACACGCTCCGCACAGACTTCCCACATCTGACCGGGGCCGAGTCGGGGATAATCGAATTCCTTGATGAGGGTTTTTGCCTCACCGACACCAAACAGCGCATTCACGATAGCCTTGCGCAAGTCCAACCCCTTGATGCGTTGTGCCGCCCAATCCGCGCGGATTTGCTTGCACGGAATGCCCCACACTTTCTCCGTATATGTCTTAAAAAAACGTGCATACAGCCGACCCCCAAACCGATTCATCACCCATTGCTCGAACGTCTCTTCCACGGGATGCGGGAACAACCGCCATTTCAGGTAGCTCAACACGATGCGGCAGCTCTCCATTACGCCGAGATTGGACAACGCATTCAGCGGCTCCAATGGGTAGTTGTAATACCGGCCCTCATAGTAAATCCGCGACAATCGCCGCACCCGAATGAACTCCGGGCCTAGAATCTCCCGCCACAAGGCCTCGACCTCCGGCACCTTCGTGAAAAAACGGTGGCCCCCAATATCAAACCGGTACTCTTTGTACACCTCCGTGCGCGCAATCCCGCCGACCTGCCGCTCTTTTTCCAACACCAACGGCTGCTCGCCGCGTTTGACCAGAGCATACGCGGCCGTCAACCCTGCCGGTCCGGCTCCGATGATCACGACCCGCTCACTCATCGCGGCGCATCTAAACAACTCGCGTTCGTGGCCGCAACCCTCATGCGCTTACTGCCCCATCCTCGCAAGCCTTGCACGGCAGCACGAAAGTAAAAGTCGCCCCCTGCCCCGGTCGGCCTTCCGCCCAAATCCGACCGCCATGCTTTTCGATGATCCGCCGACAGATGCTCAAACCAATCCCCGAACCCTCGTACTTCTCCGGCGGGTGTAAACGCTCGAACAACCCAAAAATCTTCTCCGCATATTCCGGATCAAAACCAATCCCATTATCGCTCACGCTGACCCGGCAGCCTTCCTCGCCCACCTCCCCGCGAATGACAATGCGTGGCGGACGCCGTTCCCGACTATATTTCAGCGCATTGTCCAACAAGTTGCCCAACACCTGATACAACATCATCCGGTCACCTCGGCAGACCATATCCGGCATCTCGATCGTCACCTCCGCGCCTGCCTGCTCAATCTGCACGGCACGGTCCCGAATGACCGATTGCACCAGCTCGCGCACCTCTACCGGTGCCAGCACCGCTTCACGCCGTTGCAGACGGGAGTACTCCAACAAATCATCAATCAATCGCCGCATTGTTTGCGCCAGCCGCCGAATCGTGAGCGTCAGTCGCTGCCCCTTCTCGCCGAGTTGTTCTCCACACGTGTCCAACAACAACTCCGTGTACGCATAAATGCCGCGCAATGGCGCCTTCAAATCGTGCGACACGGTAAACGCGAACACCTCCAGATCCTTCGCTCGCGCTTCCACCTCCCGCGTTCGCTCCGCGACCAATTGCTCCAGTCGCTGAGATTGTCGGATTAATTCCTCGCGCGTCGCCTGCAATTTCACCGTCAACTCCTGCTGTTGCCGGTACCACACGACACTCCATACAAACAAACCCACCAACGGCGGCAGATAGCTGGCCACCTTCATCCCCAGCGCAAAATCAGCCACCGGCTCGCGCACCCCACCGGCTCGCGCCGCAAGCACCTGCGTCAACAACCCCGGCACCAGTGACAAAAACGTCGCTCCCAACCACACGCCGCGTTGCTGCCGGTAAATCCACCAGCAAAGCCCCATCGCCATCG
>JANWVU010000010.1:23528-33231 GCA_025056465.1 Verrucomicrobiia bacterium
GGCACCAGTGACAAAAACGTCGCTCCCAACCACACGCCGCGTTGCTGCCGGTAAATCCACCAGCAAAGCCCCATCGCCATCGCGAACGGCACGCCCCCCGCCAAATCCCACGGACGCGAAACCGTCGCGTCAAGCTGCAACAACCCTGGCAACCTCATAACAAGAGGGAGATGCGCCAACACCAAAGCTGCCGCCGTTGCCAACAGCACCGCCTGCCGGAAATCGCGCGCCGCGCGCGGCGTTGAATGCCCACGCCGTTGTTGCCAAACCCCGATCACCACCAAACTCGCCACCGACCAGCGACCCAATACCCAGGCGCCTACCAAGGCCACGTCTCGACCACTCGGCGGTTCGCCATAAATCCCCTGCTCCACCAACGCCTGCACCAAATCGGTCAGTGCCGCTGTCCAGAACGCCAAACCCACGAACAATGTCAGCCGATGGCCGACCAACCAAAATTGCGCCAACGCAAACGTCGCCACCTGCAACGCCACCACCACGCCCACAATTTCCAGCGCCAACCGCCACGCGTCCGGCAACGGCCGGTTCATCCAACCCACGCTTTGCCAGGTCACCCACACACACCCTGCCACAACCAGTAATGCGAGCGCCGACCACAGAATCTCTCGCATCCGTTGGTTCATTGCCGCCATGTTACCACAGCCCTACCGGTCCACGCGACCTCGCTGGCGGATTTCACACAAGCCGCCCGCTCGGAGAACACCGACCCGAGGTCACTTCTCCACGGGCACGACAATGCCGCGCATGATGATGCGCTGGCAGAAAATGAACAACAACAGCGTGGGCACCGAAGCCACCAGCAGAGAGGCGAAGATCACGCCCTGCGAACTCGCTTGCTGGAGTTGGTACAACCACGGCATCAGCGTCCACATGCGATTGTCCTGACAGATGAGCAAAGCATACATGAAGTTGCTATACGCCGCAGTGAATGCATTGAGCGCGATCACCGCCAGAATCGGCTTGCTCAGGCTCATTGTCAGTTGCCAGAACATCCGAAACTCGCTGGCACCATCAATCTGCGCGCTTTCGTACAACTCGCGCGGCATCAGAAACACGGGGATTTGGCTAACAATCGGGGGAAACGCCATCGTGAGCATCAAAAACAGCAAAACTTTATAGGTGGACGGAAGCCGGTACCGGCTCAGCGCATACGCGGCCAATGGATTGACCAGTAGGCTGAGCGTGATGAGCAACCCGCAATCGAGAGCGGTGTTGAACAACGCACGCCCGTGGCGCACAACGTAGTCGAACACCGCGATGTAGTTTCGGGTGGCAAATTCCCAGCGAAGCCAACGCTGGTTCTTGCGAAACGCCATGTAATGGAAATCTTGCTGTGGCGGTTGAATCTCCATCCAGTTGGCAAACCGAGTGCCCAGCGCGGTATTTAGCGCGGTGAGCGATCCGTACCGTTGCTGCAAGAAGTCGCGATAGCGAAATGCGATGCTGTCTATTCGCAGATGTTCGGCGGCGATTTGGTGAATCTGTCCCGTGTCGGGATCTTTCCAACCCGCGATGAATGAATCCCAGTCGGAACGCCCGATCCCTTCGGAGGGCGGAACAACAATCAACGGGATTTCCTCGAATGAGCGGTAAGTGGTTCCGTAGTTTCGATTGAACACGGCGATGTCGCCATATTTGGCGCGGAGAAATGCTTGGTACGCGGGCGTCGCTTCGGGCGAGGCGCGAATCCAAAAAGCGTTCAGCACACCCCGGGCAAATTCAATCCAGTCACTGCGCTCCGCTTCCGTGCGGTCAGGGGCGGTCGGTAGCGTGCGCTCCAGACAAACCGTGTTCCAACAGGCGTGGCGCGTGCCGTGTGTCTGATTGTAATTTTCAATCGTGCGCCCGTAACGGTTTTGCAGGAATTGAATTTTGTAAAACCCATCGAGGTTGAGCACATACCGATCGTGCCACGGTTGGCGCGCGACAAACGCGAAGGAGCGAACGTGAATGTTGGATGTAGTCCGCAACGCATCTAAAGACTCGTTGAACAAGCCCTCAACAAATTTTTGGTATAGGGCTGTTTCGTTGACCAAAAACGGTGGGATGAGCTTGGGGTCAGGCGTGTCCACGGGGCTCTTATTGCTGCCGGCAATCATCAGCCCGAGGGGATACAACATCGTCACCGCTCCAAGAACCAACAGGACGTAAATCATCGCAATCAACAGCCGCACCCGCAACGCGCGACGCCCTATCGCGGAGATGATGGCCATCGTTAGGTTTTCTCCCCCGCCGTGCGGAACTCCACGCGCGCCAGAATGCGCAATTGGTGCACCGTGAAGCCAATCAACATGGAGCCCAACATCCACGCAGCAGCGGTGGCCGGACCGAATTTCAAGAATGTGAACGCCTTATACCAGACGTACAGCCCGGCCACTTCGGTGTTCGCCCCACCGCCAGTCATCACCAAAATGTCGCCCGTCGAAGCATACCACGATGCAATGAACGCTCCGACAAAGTTGATGATGGCGAGAGGCCGAATGGTCGGGAAAACTACAAACAGGATTTTATCAATGAACGTCGCTCCATCGAGGTCGGCAGCCTCGTAGAAATCATCGGGAATGCCACGCAACGCGGCCAGGTAGATCAGGCAACCCGGACCCATCCCTGCCCAGACCATGGGAATGACGCATGCCACCATTGCCGTGGAGGGGTCGGTCAACCAGCGGTATGGTTCCGCCGGACGGGCCAGCAACCGGCTCAGCATTTGCGGCCACGCCTCTGCCCAACTTTCTCCCGGTAGCAACAAAATCGGCGCTGCCATGCGCCCCGAGGCGACCAGAGCTAAGACACCCGCTCCGACAAATGCCCACGATGTCCAGCGCAAGTGTTGCAGCCACAACCGCCGTGCGAATGCCACGGCCACCCCAAACAACACCAACCCAACCAACAGGAAACCCGACGCCGGTATCTTCAGCATCACCGCATTGAGCGCACCGCGTTCGGACGGTTCATAAAACAATTTCCACAACAGCACGGTCACAATCCCAGTGATAACCGCCGGCAAGTAATAGATCGTCCGAAATACGAGTTTGCCGCGCGGGACCTCTTGTAGCAGTACGGCCAACACAATCGGCGGCAAAAACGTCAGCGACAAAACTAACAAACTATACCGCAATGAATTGTACACTGCGCACCACCAATTTTGGTCGAACAACACCTCCGCAAAGTTGTCCACGCCAACCCACGCCGAGGGCCGCTTCAGTTGATAGTCTTGCACGGCCATCACCGAACCGTGCAGCAATGGCACATACTGCCACAACGCAATGGTCACGGCTGCCGGCACAGTGCGATCACTGCACTGGCCACCGCACGTCGCAACCGTCGTTGCTCGGGCGTCAAAATGCCGATCATCTCGGCCTTGGCGCGATCCACTGCGCGATCCAAGATTTGTTGCAACACGGCCCGCCGCTGTGCGGGATCGAACGGCAACCGATCGGCCATCATGTCATAAGCGAGGTTGCTGTTGCGACCGAACGGTTCCGGCCGCCCGGTATTGATCGCGATGCGAAAGGTTTCCTCCCAACCCTTCGGTGCGAGCCGCACGATCTCGGGGTATCCGAACAATCACAGGTGCCTCAGGTTCACAAACCGCCCCATGCCGCTCTCCAACATCATGCGTGTGGGAATCCGCTCGGCTTCTGGCGAGGTGTAAAATCGCATATACTCCCACGCGGCATCGCGTACCACCGGGTCTCGAATCCCGGCAAACAACCCCATCATCTGCGAGCTCAACTCCGCTGCGCGCTGGCCGGTGGGCCCCAGCAGCACCGGCACCATGCCGGTCAGCTCGGGATTGATCGTCGCAAACACCCTCTCGGAGATGTACCCCACAATCATCCCGTTTTCACCACGATCCCATTTCACATATCCGTCGCGCGGATCCTTGTACACACAACCCCGTCGCACCCGCCCACCAGCATCCACCCACCGCTCGGCACTGAGTCGCGTGGAGAACTCCAACGCCTCCACCCCACCGGGTCCGTTAAACGTGCAGCGCCATTGATCCTGCTCCTCGTCGTACACCATCACTTCCCCACCGGCCGACCACAGAAAGGTGACCCAGTTCCACGATTCGTGTTTGCCGCTGGGGAAATAAATCGCATATCGGCCTCGTGCCGGGTCCGCAATTTTGCGCGCCGCCTGATACATGTCCTCCCACGTCCAATTCTCATCGGGATAAGGAATCTGGTGCTCGTCGAAAAGGTCTTTTCGGAACAACAACATTCGCCCCAGCGCACCCCCGAACGGAATCGCCCACACGTGCACCTCCCCGGTCGGCCCCCGCCGCCGAATCACCGGCCAGATTTTCGGATTCACGCGCCACTCGACCTCTTAGGGGCTGAGACTGCTGAGGTATCCATCCTCCGGTTTGTCCAACGGATAGAGAAACCCGCTGCGGATGTAATTGTCGGATTTGCGGAAGTTCACATACAAAATGTCCGGCGCCAGCCGACCGGCTATCGCCAACAGATCCGTTTCCACACACTCGACCGTGATACCGGTGAACGGCTCGACGATCACCTCGACACGCGACCAATCATGCGAACCGTACCGAGCCGGATCCGCCTCATACCGGCTGCGGTAGCGCGCGCCAAAAATCTTCGGGAACTCTTCGCAAAACGCCCGAACTACCGCCGACTCCGCACGCGCAGCCGCGTCGGTGGCCGCCGGGTTCGGCAGCCACCACACCTTGATGTGGATGACGGTGGTGCCATTCGCCCGACGACTAATGTGACCGGCTCGGACAGAGGACGCACCAGCCGCCCAAAACAAGAGCATCAGGCTCGCAACACGAAGCCAGGTCAGGGCGGAAGTAGGAAAACGGAAACCCACCCACCCGCATGCTAAAAATGGGGTGCCGCCCCGCAGCCGGCTCACCATGCGAGAGCGCATGTCGCTTGTTTTGCCCACCGGCTTGCCTACACTTCGGCCATGCACGCAGTGCGATGGCTGGCAGCAGCGGGTCTCATGCTGATGTTGTCCACCGCGCGCGCCCAACAATCGCATCCGTGGTTGCAACAAGCCGACGCGGACATCGCGCGGATGATGGAAGTGCGGACGAAATTACGAGCGGAACACGATTCGGCGCTAACCAACAACCAACCAGCGCGTGCCGAGTGTTTCAAGCGCGCCGAGACGGCAGTCGACACATTGATCGAGCTGAGCCAGAGCGCGCGCCACTGGCTCGCCATCCATTTGCAAGAAGGCACGGAGCTGGACGCCGAAGAAGAACGCGGCCGCATCAAAGCCGCCGTGTTGCGCGCCGAGCAACATCTCCGCCAAGCATCGCGTTGCAGCGAGGAATCACCGCTCACGCCGCCCCGCCGACGAGGCGTGACTCGCGACGCCCTGTGGCTGCCGTCGCAACCGACCACGCCCGTCACACCGTGGCGACGCCATGTGATTGGCGGGCGTGTTCCATGCCTGCGCCACGATGGGTTGGCGTGTCTGGTCGTGCGCGCCTTCGGCCTACCGGCTGAATATGATTGCATTCGGTTTTTGCAAGAACACGACATTACCCCGTTGAGCGGCTGGGATCGCTCCGCCTGTGCAACGGCCGACGATGTTTGCGTCGTGCTCGCGCGCGCGCTGGGCTTGGTGGTCGGCGACGACCGACCGCCCGCCGCCTACCGGACCGCTCTGCGCGAATACGGATTGGCGGTGGAAATGAAATTGCCCCCCGGCAATGCACCCATCAGCGAGCAAGAGGTGCGGGAGCTTCTGGCAACCGGGTTTGGGCGTTGACCGTCAACTGTGATCCCACCCTACCGGCCCCTCAGACGATCGGTTCCTTAACAATCCTCCCCAACGCCCCAATAATGCACGAAACCTGAACTGCGGCCCACACCCTACAGACGCACCACAAACTCAATCAACATGGGGGATGAAAAACATGGTGGAGAGGAGTGGATTCGAACCACTGAAGGCATAAGCCAGCAGATTTACAGTCTGCCCCGTTTGGCCACTTCGGTACCTCTCCACCGCTGATATCCAACCGAAGTCGTGCCGAAATAAAATCGAACCAGAGCGACCGCGCAAGTGCGAATTCGGAATTACCGGCTCCGCGATGGAGCGGGCGATGGGAATCGAACCCACCTCACCAGCTTGGAAGGCTGGCGCATTACCACTATGCTACGCCCGCATTCCTGAACGGCAGGAAGACCGTAACACCATGGCCGCAGGCGCGTCAAGACGGCGACGATTGCACCAGGTGAATCGTCCGTGTCGGGAAAGCAAAGTTCAACCCCCTGGCGTCATACCGGGCCTTCAACTCCAGGTTGATTTCTTCAAGCGCCGCCAAAAATTCTTTGAAGTCCGTTGTTTTCGCCCAATACACCACGAAGATGTCCAATGAGTGGGGACCAAAGTCGCGCCAGTTCACAATGAAATCGTGCGTTAGCGGATGGCGACCAATCACCTCGCGCGCGATTTGCAATGCCTCCCGCATTTTTTCGGGTGTCGTGTCATACGTGAGGCTGATGGTGAACAGCTGCCGGATATTCGGCCGTAGCGAGATGTTAGTGATCCCGCTATCAGCCACAATCTTGTTCGGCAGTGTCACCAAGTGACCATCCAACGTGCGGATGCGGGTGCTGCGCAGCCCAATCGTTTCCACTGTTCCGTCGAACTTGTCGATTTGGACCCGGTCGCCCACGCGGAATGGACGGTCGGCCAGAATCGTGATGGTACCGAACACATTCGCCAACGTATTTTGCGCCGCCAACGCCACCGCAATGCCACCAATACCCAACCCGGCCACCACGCTCGTGATCGGCAGCCCCATGTACTGCGCCAGCGTCAGCGCACCGATAATGATCACAAACACCTTCAGGCTCTTGCGGAGGACTGGCATCATCAGCCGCGCGGTCTGCGCATCGCCGCTGAAAAATTTTCTCTCGACCACGATGAGCAGCAGATCCACAAGCCGCAACGCGAGGTAAATGATCGTTGCGCCCACCGCCACCGCAAAAACCGTGGAGAGAATCTTCTCAACCCACTCTGGCCACTTGAACACGTGTACGCCCGCGTTCAGCATCACCAATGTCACCGCCGCCTTCACCGGTGTGTGCAGCACTTCGATCAGTTTGTCGTCGATGTCTGTTCGGGTGCGAGCGGTGACACGCCGCAGTTGTTGCGTCATCAGAAAATCAATCAGTTGCGCGACGGCAAACGCCAAAACCACCCAAATGAACGACGCACAGTATTGCCACAAGGGATAACCGCCGATCTCCGTCTGCAAAGCCCCTACACGGTGCAGGCCGAAGGTTGGCTGCAACTGTGCAGGTGATTCCATGGTCTCTTGCGCGTGTCCACCCACCGGCCACGAGCACAACAGAAGACAAAACCACATCGCGATTCGTTTCATCATGCCTCCCGACAAGGGCGGGTTTTATAATGCGCGCTCGTCCAACCGGCAAGGCGCGAGCACCGCATCCGGCATTCCATGCAAAATCTTTTTATCGGCGGGACACACCGTCGCCAACACACCGCCCAACCGGCACCGATCACCTTCCACAAAATAATACGGACACAACCGCACGCGGCCCTCGAACTCCCGCAATTCGCCTCGCTCCACGTCCACATATTGCTGGCGGACCAACCGCGAGCGCACGAACCGCTGCAACACATACGGATGCGTTGGGAAACTCGACAAGGCGCGTTCCACAGCTTGCGCCCATTCATGAGCCGGTAGGTCATGCCCCACATACACGCCGCGACTTCCCCAGGCATGCTCATGAAACCCCGATATTTTCAGCACCAGTTCCCGTTGCTTCTGCGAAAATTTTGCCAACTCACGCCAATCATGAATCTCCAAACCGGGAATCAACGCGTGGGGAGGCAAAGGCCGGGGGTCCACCACCCAGGTCGGCGGCACCACGCGTCGCAACGCCGCCAGCGTCGGCTCCCCGAGATGTTCGCGCCAAAACGGACGCAGCGGCTCCAGCCACAACAACGCCAGCAGCAATTTCTCCTCCAACTGCGGTTTTGGCGGTGGGGTCAACACAATCTCACCACGGGCCGCGGCCTCGAGCAAAGCGGTGGCGCCCGACACGTTCGCCAAATCGAACAACTCAAAAAACCGATATACGGTGAGTCGCTGCGTAGGACGGCGCCCCTCCCCCAACCACGACGAAATCTCCTCGGGCCGCACCACGGCAAACCCGCATTGTCGCCCCAACCATTCCATCTCGGGCCGGTACGTCGCCGCCTCGTCCGAGACCACCATCACCAAAGGTTTCTCGAAGGCCGCGTCAAACCCGGTCAGCATCCCTACCGGCCCACCCACGATGGGGTCGCCCAGCTCCCCATAGATTTTGCCCAACCACCCGGTCAGTCCAATGCCGCCCGGTATGCTGTCCAACTCGGTGATCACGAAATGATCGTCGCTCAGCAAGATATCGGGTCGAATCACGCGCGGGATGTGAGATTTGAATCGTTCCCTCCGGGACAACTCAATCAGTGCGGCCGGCTTGCCGGCATCGAGATACTCCGCGACCCATGACGGTTGCCTGTCGCTAACGCTGTGCCGGTATAACACATTGCACGCGCGGTAAAACGCCAGCAGTTGCCCGCCCAACTCCTCGAACGCCGCCACCAACGGCGCCGATAACGGGAAAGCCGACGGCGCAATCCGCCATCTCAGCCCCGCGAACAGTCCACCGGCCGGTAAGCTGTCGTGAACGTGGCGCGCGCGCTCAATTGGGTCGGTCACGGCGGGCACTATAGGAACAGCCCGACGGCCTGTCACCGGCATTTCCACCGGTAGTAACTCTGCGGCCGTGCGGACCTGTTACCAGCCGAGCACCTTGGCGAAAATCAATGGCGCCACAATCGTGGCGTCAGACTCAATGATGTATTTCGGCGTGTCCACGCCGAGTTTGCCCCAGGTGATTTTTTCGTTGGGCACGGCACCCGAATACGACCCGTAGCTGGTGGTCGAATCGCTGATTTGGCAGAAGTAACCCCAAAGTGGCACGTTTTTACGACGTAGGTCCTGATGCAACATCGGCACGACGCAGATGGGAAAATCCCCCGCGATGCCCCCGCCAATTTGGAAAAATCCAATCGAGTGCTCCCGGCTTGTGCGGGTGTACCAGTCGGCCAACTCAATCATGTACTCGATGCCGGTACGGACGGTGTGGACGTTTTTGACGTGGCCGGCGATGCAATGAGCCGCATACATGTTGCCCAGCGTGGAGTCTTCCCAACCGGGCACGAACATCGGGAGATTTTTTTCCATCGCCGCCACCACCCAACTATCCCGAGGATCAATCTCGTAGTATTTTTCCAACTTCCCGCTGCGGAGCACGCGATAGAAAAACTCGTGCGGGAAATATCGCTCTCCCGCTTTGTCGGCCGCGATCCATTCTTCGAGCACCGCTTTTTCGATTCGGCGCATGGCTTCGCCCTCGGGGATGCACGTGTCGGTGACACGATTCAGATGGCGCTTGAGCAACTTCTCCTCGTCCCTCGGCGTAAGCTGCCGGTAGTGCGGCACGCGCAGGTAATGATTGTGGGCCACAAGGTTGTATACGTCCTCCTCCAAATTAGCGCCGGTGCAGGAAATCGCGTGCACTTTCCCACGTCGAATCATCTCCGCCAGCGATAGACCCAACTCCGCGGTGCTCATCGCTCCAGCAAGCGTGATGAGCATCCAGCCTCCCTGATCAAGATGTCG
>JANWVU010000110.1 GCA_025056465.1 Verrucomicrobiia bacterium
CAAGCCTTCAAGCCCGGCGCCCCGAATGAGTCGCAGCAACACCGTTTCCGCTTGGTCATCGGCGGTGTGCGCCAACACCAACGTGGAAATGCCGGTTTGTTTCGCGACGCGCTCGAAAAAGGCAAACCGCGCACGGCGCGCGTCGGCTTCAGAGCATCTCGATGGTTTGCGGCGTGCCCGACCGATGGTTGCCGGTAGGTTGAGTTGCCGGGCGAGGTTGCGAACAAATTCTTCATCGCCATCGCTATCCGCACCGCGCCAACGATGGTTGTAGTGGCAGACGTGCGGCCGGTACCCGAGCGTGACCAGCGCGTGCAGCAGCGCGACAGAGTCAGGGCCACCGGAGACGCCCACCAACAACGGGGTGCCGGGTGGCGCGGCGATGGCGAGAACGGATTTGATTTTGCTCAGCATGACGGAATCTCATGGCGCCCGTACACCCGCGCGCGCCGCCACGCTACCGGGCCGCAGGCGAAAGTCGCTTCGTTTCGACATAAGAAGAAGGGGCTATTAAGCATCCATTTCATCCGTGTGCGCCGTTGGCCTGCGCGGGCCAATCGTTGACGGTCGAACTAACTAAACCTGTTCTGCGCTGCTCATTCTCTGACGCGAACCAAAGGGTCAAAACATCACGTGCCGGTGGTTTGAAGTTTTTGGCGGAAGTATTCGATGGTGAGGCGGATGCCGGTGGGCAGGTCCACCTTGGGTTCCCAACCGAGCAGCGTGCGTGCGCGCGTGATGTCGGGTCGGCGTTGTTTGGGGTCGTCCTGCGGCAGAGGTTTGAAGACGATTTCGCTGCGGCTGCCGGTCAGCTCGCGTACGAGGTGCGCAAATTCGAGAATGGTGAACTCGGTAGGGTTGCCGATGTTGACCGGCTCATGGAAATCGCATTGGGAAAGCCGGTAGATGCCGTCAATCAGATCGCTGACATAGCAGAAACTGCGAGTTTGTTTGCCGTCGCCAAACACCGTGAGCGGTTCGCCGCGCAATGCTTGGCTGATGAAGGCCGGTACGACGCGGCCATCGCGCAGCCGCATGCGCGGGCCGTAGGTGTTGAAGATGCGGACGACGCGGGTGTCCACGCCGTGGACGCGGTGGTAGGCCATCGTCATCGCTTCGGCGAAGCGTTTGGCTTCGTCGTAAACGCCGCGGGGGCCGATGGGATTGACGTTGCCCCAGTAATCTTCCCGTTGGGGATGCTGAAGCGGGTCACCGTAACATTCGGAGGTGGAAGCGAGGATGTATTTGGCGCGTTTGGCTTTGGCCAGCCCCAGCGTGTTGAGCGTGCCAAGGGAGCCGACTTTGAGGGTTTGAATCGGCAATTCCAGATAGTCTACCGGGCTGGCTGGCGAGGCAAAATGAAACACGTAGTCGACCGGTCCCGCGAGGAAGATGAACTCGGTGACGTTGTGCTTGATGAAGCGGAATCGTTCGTGACCGGCCAGATGGGCGATGTTGTCCACGGTGCCGGTGAGCAGGTTGTCCATCGCAATCACAAAGTGGCCTTCGGCCAACAATCGGTCGCAAAGGTGTGATCCCAAAAAACCCGCGCCGCCGGTGACCAGAGAAACTGGACGATGCATGGCGAAGGCTGGTAGCAAATTCAGCGCGGTGGCGCGACTCGTTTTTTGCGCGGCGGCGCGGCGGTTGATTGCATCGAGTTTCGCGGGCCGATGGCACGGGCGCAGCGACCGGCTTCCCACGTGACAGCGTTACGGGGGCTTGCTAGAAGCCGGTCACGAGGAGGGACATATGGGACTGATTCAGGTCAATCCGCACGGCGATGGGTTTGTGGATACGAGCACGGGCGAGCGATTTGTGCCGGTGGGCGTCAATTATTCGGCGATGCTCGACATGGTGCACTTCAAGGGCAAGGTGCGACGGTTTGCCGGGTTGTTCGGCGTGGACCGCGAGACGGAGCCCGACCCATTGGCCGAGGCCGCAAAATATATGGGAAAGCTGGCGGAGCTGGGGTTGAACGTGATTCGTGTATGGACCGAGCCGCATGATTTTTTCCCGCTCGGCCCGCGCCTGGATGCGGAGGCGGCCGATCGGTTTGATCGGTTCTTGGAGATTTGCCGGCAGCACGGCATTTACGTCAGCGTGGGAATGCATCTGACGTCGGTGCCGACCGGCTGGCCGTTTCACAACTTTCAGCCGCCGCATCAGCAATGGTTGCTGGATCAACTGTACTTGTTGGGTCGCCGGTGGGGCAAACACGAGCAGATTTTTTCGTGGACGATCGTCGGTGAGGGTCAGTTGCCGTGGTACACAAAATGGCTCGCCGAGCAATGGCCGCACTGGTTGCAGTTCTGGTATAACGATGATTTGGAGGCGTTGCGCCAGGCGTGGGGAGCTCTGCCGGGGGTGCACATTCAATCGTTTGCGGACGCGCCGATTCCACCGCGAAACATCGGCGCATGTTTAGGAATTGACCGCGTCACGTATGGACGGTTGGAGGAACTGCCCGATGATCCCTGGGCAGGATCAACGTGGCGGTACGATTGGCGATTGTTTCTCGAACACATCGGTGCGCGCCGCGTGCATCAGGAGGTCAACATCCTCCGGCAGGCGGGCGCAATTCAGATGATCACGGTCGGCGCCAACTCGTGGACGTTTCCCAACCTACCGGCGTCGCAGATGACGATGGGTTACAACCCGTATTTCCTCACCGACAGTCTCGATTACTTCTGTGAGCACAACTATCCGATGCCGCAATGCCTGCCGGGTGGTTTGGGCAATCCACTCGATAGCGACGAGAATCTTCAGCGTTGGCTCATCGCCAACGAAATCATGGGTCGCATCTACACGAGCCTCGGCAAGCCGGTCGTGTTGGAAGAATGGGGATGGTACGGTCCCGGGCGCGCGGCGTTCGCGGGCGTAGACATGGGTTGGCGCAGTGCGGAGGATCAACTCCGTTATTGCGAAGCGATGATGGAAACCACACAGCATGTGTTTCAAGGCTGGATGTACTGGATGCACCGTGACATGCCGCACGACGGCGATCTCACGCAAGTTTGCGGTCTGTTTCGCGCCGATGGCACCATCAAGCCGTGGGGTAAACGCTACGGTGAATGGGCGCATCGGCTGCGTCTCAACCCGCCGGTCGTTGCCAAAGCGAAGGGGGTTGTAGACCTCGACATGAAACGAATGTGGACCGACGACCGGTTCCACGAAACATGGTGGCACAACATGATACGGGATTATCCCACACGCGGACCGCTCGATTTCCGTTACGTCTTCGAGCGCAAACCGGCCACCGACTGGCCCAACGACATCCGCCACCTCGACATCCAAACAGGCCAACAGGATTACTGGGCACGGTGAGCGGCGAGTGACCGCGGCATTCCTTCATCAGATTGCGCCGCAAAAAATGGCTGTGTCCCGGCGCCTCGGCCCAGGCGACGCGCAGTGTTCTGCGAATCGTCGCCGAGGACGATGTGGATGACGGCCAGCCGATATCGTTACCCGCTCTCCATCGCCAATTCCCACGTCTTGAAGGTCATTTCATGGGTGGGGCGGCCAGCAAATAATCGCGCCGACGGGATAGCCACCTCACAACCAGCTATTGAAACATCGGCGATAAACTGTCTTGGCCAGTTGCGTCGTCAGACAGTACGCGAGCAACACCGCGGGCAGGTAGAGAAAGAATCCGGCAGGTAACGGCTGGAGTTTCAGTGTCGGAGCGAGGGGCGAGAACGGCAGCCAGATTCCCACCGCCATCACCGTGGCCGTGGTGATCAACACGACCGGCGCGGCGGTGCTTTGGATGAACGGAATTTTTTCCGTGCGGATCATGTGGACGATCAGAGTTTGCGTGAGTAGGCCAACCACGAACCAACCGGATTGGAACAGCGATTGATGCGCGACGTCATTGGCGCCAAAAACGTGCCACATCACCCAGAAGGTCAGCAGATCGAAAATGGAACTAATCGGCCCGATGCAAAGCATAAACAGCGCGATGGTGTTGGCGGCCCACTGGCGTGGTACACGAAGAAACTCCTCGTCCATGTGATCCCAGGGGATCGCAATCTGCGAAATGTCGTAGAGTAGGTTCTGCACAAGCAGTTGCGCCGCCAACATCGGCAAAAACGGCAAGAACGCGCTGGCCACCAGCACGCTGAACACATTGCCGAAGTTCGAACTGGCGGTCATCTTGATGTACTTGATGACGTTGCCAAACGTCCGCCGGCCCTCGATGATGCCGCGCTCCAACACAAGCAGGCTTTTCTCCAGCAGAATGATGTCGGCGGCCTCTTTCGCCACATCCACCGCCGTGTCCACGGAAATGCCGACATCAGCCTCGCGCAACGCGGTGGCGTCGTTGATGCCGTCGCCCATGAATCCGACCGTGTGCCCGCGCGCTTTGAGCGCTTTCACCACACGCGATTTTTGCATGGGGGAAAGCTTCGCAAAAATCGTCGCGCGCTCCGCCAATTCGCCTAGTTGTTCGTCGGTCAGCGACTCGATTTCCGCACCGACCACCGTGTGCTCCGCGTCCAAGCCCACCACCCGACAAATCTTGCGTGCCACGATCGCATTGTCGCCAGTGAGGATTTTTACCGTGACCCCGTGCTCGCGCAACAAACGCAGCGCTTCGGCAGTGGTTTCTTTCGGCGGATCCAGAAAGGCCACAAACCCCGAGAAGATTAATTCGCGTTCGTCTTCGACCGTCAGCCGATGAGGGTGACGACGCTTGGGCAATGGTTTGTAACCAACTGCAATCACGCGCAAGCCGTCTTCATTGAGCTGGTCGCGCACCGATTTGAGTTGTTCGCGCGAGGCATCCGTGACCGGCACGATTTGGCCATCGCTCTCGACCTGCGTGCAAATCTCCAGCATCTCCTCCACCGCGCCTTTGCAATACAGCACCGGCGCATCCTTCCCTCGCTGCAGCACCACCGACATGCGGCGGCGCACAAAATCAAAGGGCAACTCATCCAGTTTCACCCATTGCATAGCCACCGGTCGCAGTCCTTGCTCGGTCGCCCGATCAATCACCGCCCGGTCCAGCAGATTTTTTAGCCCGGTCTGGAACAGGCTGTTGAGATAAGCATGTTCCAAGACGCGCCGGCTATCGCTGCCGCGCAAGTCCACGTGCCGAATCAAGACCACCTTGTCCTGCGTCAGCGTGCCGGTCTTGTCTGTGCAGAGCACATCCATCGCGCCGAAGTTCTGGATGGCATGGAGGCGTTTGACGATGGTTTTCTGGCGGGCCATGGCGATTGCGCCACGGGCGAGGTTAGCGTTCACGATCATCGGGAGCATCTCGGGCGTCAGCCCGACGGCAATCGCCACGGCAAACAAAAGCGCTTCCAACCAGTCGCCCTTCATCAGGCCGTTGATGAGGAAAACCACCGGCGCCATCACCAGCATGAATCGGATGAGCAACCAACTGACCTGCCGCACCCCGCGGTCAAATGCGGTCTGCGGACGTTTGCTGGCCAGTTTCTCGGCCATCGTGCCGAAATACGTGCGCTGGCCCGTCGCCAAAACCACGGCTTTGCCGGTACCGCTGACGATGCTGCTGCCCATGAACAACAAGTGGGGCGAATCCAACACCTCGGCCGGTAATCCTTCATGTGGTTCTTTCTCTTTAAGGCGTGCCTGCCGTTCTGGCTCGTATTTCTCCACCGGCATCGCCTCGCCCGTTAAGGCCGATTGCGTGACGAACAAATCGCGCGATTCCAGCAACCGTAAGTCAGCCGGGACGAGATCGCCCGCCGACAACTTGACTATATCCCCCGGCACCAGTTCGCGTGTGGGAATATCGGACGCGTTATGATCAAGTTGGTTCGGCACGCGCGGTTCGCCTTTATTTTCTGTGCGTAGTACCGTGGCGACATTGCGCACCAGCCGTTGCAAGGATTCGGCCTGAATCTGGGATTTCAGTTCCTGCCAGAATCGCAGACCGACGCTGAGCGCAATCATCGAGAGCATGACAATGCAGGCTTTCAAATCGCCGGTGGCAAACGACACGACAGCCAACACGCCCAAGACACCGTTGAACGGATGACGAATGGCACCCCACAACACCACCGGCCAACCGGGCGGCTTCTGACTGCGCAATTCGTTGGGCCCAAACTCCGCCAGCCGCTGCCGCGCCTCCGTCCACGACAAACCATCTTTGCTGGTCCGCAACCGCCTCAGTGTGCCTTCCACATCGCTACGGGCCGCTTCCCTGAGGTCCGCAAATAGCTGTAACGATTCTGTGCTCACCATGTGGCACCGGATCTTTTTGGCACGTCCACCACGGAATGCCGCTACTGGTAAAGTAGGTTCTCCGTTCCGACAAGGATAGAAGCATGTACGGCTGGGCGCGGTGAGCGACACCAAGTCTGAGTTGGGACGGCGTGGGGATCAACCGTCGTGTGGAAAAACACTCGCATCTGCCTGCCGTTCTCCATCGCGTCATGAGGTTGGTTACCGTGTCTAAAACAGTGTAGCGGCGGCGTGAGCTGGGCTGGCTGCTGACTTCACGAATCGGTCGACACGACGCCAGCAGCGTGGTAGCAAAGACGCCTTCATGGGCACGAGCCGCTTGCGGGTTGAGGCACGAGGTCTAATTTACGATGCGAGCGGCAAGCCCGACACGGAGAAGGTAGCCATCTTCACCAGCTTGTGTCCGTGCGCGGACGGCAGCCTGCTGTCGTGTTTCCAGGTCGCCTCGGCGAAACGCGCGCCGGATGCACGGCTGCAGTTGTGCCGGTCGGTGGACGGAGGCAACACGTGGGCGGAGCAGTCGTGGCGATTCGCCACCACGGTGACCGGTATCCCCGTCTCACTCGCAGCGGGCGAGGTGGTGGAAGTGCAGCCGGGACGGTTGCTTCTTCTAGCGACGTGGTTCGATCGCAGCGAGCCGAAACGGCCGCTGTTTGATCCGGCCTCCGAGGGAGTGCTTCACTCGAAGATTCTGAAGTCGTTTTCCACGGACGGAGGACAGACGTGGTCGGCGTGGGAGGAGGTGGACGTGGGCGGTCTGCGAGGGTGCGCGGGCACGGGGCCGATTGTGAAATGGCCCGATGGCGCTCGTAGTTAGCCGGAGTCGGAGGCTTTGGTGGGATATCATCATGAGGAGCGGGCCGCGGTGACGCAAGGGCAGACAAACGTGGATTTTGCCCGCTACTGGGAGGACATGGGCAAGTGGAGCTTTGGGCACCCGGCAATTTGTTCGTTGGGAGAGGGGCGCGTGCTGGTGGCTCACGATGCAGGAACACCGGATCGAATGTCCATTCACGGGGCGCGGCTTACAGTATGAGCGGGTCGGACAGCGATAGGCTCGGTCGTTGGAGGTCGGCGGTGGTAGAGTACATGCCGTGGATGTGGGAACGTTGGCCG
>JANWVU010000111.1 GCA_025056465.1 Verrucomicrobiia bacterium
GAACTCGGGCCGTGCCTCGCGGTTCATTAGGTCCCGCATGGCGAGCAACGGCGGTTTGCGCTCGTAGATGATCGCGTGGACCTCGCGGCAAATGGGCATCTCCACGTTGTGGCTTTTTGCCAGCGCCATCACTGAGCGAGCCGTTTTCACTCCCTCGGCCACGGTGACCGTGGAAGCGAGGATTTGTTCTGCGGTTTCGCCCCGGCCGAGTCGCTCGCCGAACGCGCGGTTGCGACTGTGCCGGCTGAAGGCCGTCACGACCAAATCACCCAGGCCGCTCAAGCCGAAAAACGTCTCGCGCCGCGCCCCGAGCGCGACACCCAGCCGCGCCATCTCGGCCAACCCACGCGTGCACAGCGCTGCTTTGGTGTTATCCCCGAACCCAAGCCCGTCGCACACACCCGCAGCGATCGCGAGGACATTTTTGATCGCACCGCCAAGTTCCACCCCGGTAACGTCGTCGTGCGTGTACACACGAAACCGATCGTTCATGAACAGTGGCCGGGCCCGTTCGCACTGAGTGGCATCTCTACCGGCGAGCACCACAGCGGTCGGAATTCCGCGCCCCACTTCCTCGGCGTGGCTGGGACCGGACAGCACCATGCAATCGTGCCGACCGGTTTCCTCGGCGATTACTTGCGTCATGCGGGCAGTCGTTTCGACTTCGATGCCCTTGGCCACGTGCACCAAATGGCATTTGGGTCGTAACAACGGGCTCAGTTGCCGGGCGATGTTGCGCATGCCGTGGGACGGTACCGCTAACACGATTGCATCCGCGCCGGCGGCCGCGGTCGCCATGTCCAACACGATGCGAACCTCCAGGGGCACCGGCACTCCGGGCAGGAACCGTTTGTTTTCGCGGTCGCGCACAATCGGCTCCACTTCATCCGCCGATCTTCCCCACAACGTCACTCGATGGCCGTTGCGATGCAGCAGCACCGCCAACGCCGTCCCCCACCCACCGGTGCCAATCACGGTAACGTTCATGCAGGTTTGCGCCCCACGCGATTTTCCGTGCCGGCCAACAACCGTTGGATGTTGGAGCGATGTTTATAAATTGCCACCGCTGCCAGCACGGTTGTGAAGAGCGTGAGCATGCCGTCACGGGTCAACCACCACGTAGCCGGTGGGATCGTCATCGCCGCGCAGATGGACGCCAGCGAGACATAGCGGCCAATCCCAAACACCACCAGCCACACGGCCAAACCACACAACAAAGGTCCCGGCAGGAATGCCAGCAACGCACCCGCGCTGGTGGCGATGCCTTTGCCGCCGCGAAACCGCAGCCAGCACGTCCAGTTGTGTCCGGCAATGACCGCAACGCAGGTGATGATTTGAAGCACGACACGGTCGAGCTCAGGCGACAATCGCGGCGCAACAAAAACCGGCAGCCAACCTTTCAGTGCATCGAGAGCGAGCACCGCGATACCGGGTCCCTTGCCGAGCGCGCGCATCACATTCGTGGCACCGATGTTGCCACTGCCAATCGTTCGGATATCAATCCCGCGCACGCGTCCCCAAAGATAACCGGTTGGGATTGAACCGAGCAAATACGCCACGAAGGCGTATCCCAGGTAGTAACCGATGTGGGTCATGGATATGTGAGAATGATCATCGCATCGTGCCGCAACAAGCCGATGCGAAGCGCGCTCACGTACTTCCTCAGAAGCCGGTAGCTAACTATGTGTGTGACGGTCATCTTGCGCCGATTGCGACCTTAGTCGAAAGCAGTTCGCGGTCGCAAACCACAAAAACGCGACCAGCGCACAAACGGCAACGAACACATCGCCGTGGCGCATGTAAAAAGTGGTGGGTGGGTCGAGTGGGATGTTGATGGTGGCGGTCAAGGCGCCCTCGGTGAAGGGGGCCAGTTCGGCGCGTACCACACCACATTGGTCCACGATGCTGGTGATGCCGTTGTTGGTGGCGCGCAGCAGAGGTCGGCGCGTTTCGATGGCGCGAAACACGGCGTTGGCGAGGTGCTGGGCGGCAGCCGGTGACTCACGGAACCAGGCGTCGTTAGTGAGGTTCACAAGGAAGTGCACATCCTGCCGTGCGAACTGCCGGTAGAGATGCGGCACCGTGTCCTCGAAACAAATCACCGACGCAAACCGCAACTCGACCGGTTCCCACAACGTAAACACGGTCCACTCGCGTCCGCGATGAAAACCAAATCCCTCCGTGATGTCGTAACCCTCGGGGCCGATGAGTTTGAGCAGGCCACGGGTCCAACGTTGGAATGGCACGTATTCGCCGAACGGAACGAGATGGATTTTATGGTAAATCTGACGCGTCGTGCCATCGGGGCCGAGGAGAATCGCCGCGTTGTAAGCTTCGGGCGGATAGCTACCGGATCGGTAATCAATCGTACCGGTAAGCAAGTAGGTGCCGGTGGTGATGGCGATGTTGGTGGCCAACTCGTACGAGACCGGATCATAACGCATGGGATGCGGTAGGGCGGTCTCGGGCCAAATGATTAGGTTGGGTTGGCTTGCCGCACCAGTCAGTGTGAGGTGCCGGTGTCGGTCGAGGATCATTTGGGCCTTATCGGGAACAAACTTCAGCGATTGAGGAATGTTGGCTTGCACCATCAGAACGCGCAACGACTGCGACGGGGTCTGGTCGCGCCGAGCGATTTCGCGCGCACCTACCAGAAACAACACGCAGACGGTGACCATGACCGCGTACAATTCCCAACTGAGTCGGCGTACCGGCTGACCGGCTCGCAGATGCATGAGCCACCGGCGTACGGTGGCGTAGAAAATCACGTTGATAACCACCAGCAACGCCGAGGCGCCATAGCCACCGGTGACGCTGATGAACTGAAGCAACGCAGCCGCGCGGTACTGACTGACGCCAAGCCCGTTCCACCCAAAGCCGCCCATGATAAACCGCGCGCGGAACCACTCGATGACGACCCACCCAGCCGCTGCGACCAAAGCGGCCAATAAATTGCGCCCCGCGCGGTCGTGACCGTTGCGGAAAAAATACCGGCCGACTAGTCCCAACCACCAACCGGCGGCCCCGAAATACAGCGCCAGCAAGATGATCAGCGTCACCGCGCCCGGTACGGTTACATGGCCAACCCACCAAACCGTTAGGCCGAAGAAAAACAAGCCGGCCAGATAGCCACGTCGGAATGCCTCGCCGGGTGGGACCGACTCCACTGCCCACAGCAACGGAATCAGACCAACCCAACCCAGTTGAAACGCGTCGAACGGCGGGTACGCCAACGCGAGCAACCCACCCGCGCACGCCGGTAGGCCAAAGCTACCGGCCCACCAGGCGGGCGTGCCCCATCGCGGCGCGCGTGGCGATGGCACCGCGACCGGCACCGATACCGGCTTAGGCATTTTTGCCGCAGCACTGTTTGAATTTTTTGCCGCTGCCGCAGGGACAAGGCTCGTTGCGACCCACTTTGGGCAACTCACGCCGAATGGGACGCGCGGCTTCTTCGATGGCTTGTTCGACCATCTGACCTGCCGCCACGGCGGCCGGCGCGGGCGCCGGCGACATGCTGGCCCGCATGGTGCCGCTCAATCCCGATGGTTGGGATAAATCGGGTGCGGAGAGTTGCTGCGGCAGGGCGCGCAGGAAATTTTCGAAAGCGGCAAGGCTGGTGGCGGACCGGAACAGGTTGTTGACGATCTCGTTTTTGACGTTGGCCATCATCGCCTCAAACATCTTGAATGCCTCGCTCTTGTACTCGATGAGGGGGTCTTTCTGGCCGTAGGCGCGCAACCCGATCCCGGCACGCAGTTGGTCCATGTTGTAGAGATGCTCCTGCCAAAGCCGGTCGAGCGCGTTGAGCACGATGAGCCGTTCCACGGCGCGCAATGCCTCGGGCGCTTCGTGCGCAATCTTGGTGTCGTACGCGCGGTGGACACGGTCGAGGATGATCTGCCGGATTTCGGGATTGGTTTTGCCAGCGAGCGCGTCGCGGCGCAGACCCAGGGGGAACGCATGGTTGACCCAACGCGTTAAACCATCGAGGTCCCATTCGTCTTCTGGTTGGTCGGCGGGGCAATATTCATCCACGCGGCCGGTAACGACCTCTTCAAGAATCTCGAAGATGGCCTCACGCGGGTTGTCGCTGCGCAAGATTTCGTTGCGAAAGCCATACACGACCTCGCGCTGCTTGTTCATCACGTCGTCGTACTCGAGGGTGTGTTTGCGGATTGAGAAGTGATGTTCCTCGACCTTGCGCTGGGCGTTTTCGATGGAACGATTCAGCCAGGGGTGTTGCAATTCCTCGCCCTCTTTCATGCCGAGTTTTTCCATGATGCGCCCGATGCGTCCACTGGCGAACAACCGCATCAAATCGTCCTCGAGCGAAACGTAGAACCGTGAGCTACCGGGATCGCCCTGGCGCGCGCAGCGACCGCGCAACTGACGGTCAATGCGACGCGCTTCGTGACGTTCACTGCCGATGACGTGCAATCCGCCCAGCTCCGCCACACCGGGACCGAGTTTAATGTCGGTGCCACGCCCGGCCATGTTGGTGGCGATCGTGACCGCGCCGCGCTGGCCAGCACGCGCAACGATCTCGGCTTCCTGTTGGTGATATTTTGCGTTGAGAACGTTGTGGGGAATTTTTTGGCGCTGCAACATGCGCGACAGCACCTCGCTGGCCTCCACGCTGGTGGTGCCAACCAAAACCGGTCGGCCTTTGCGATGCATTTCGATAATCTCGTTGATGATTGCGTTGTATTTTTCGCGACGCGTTTTGTAGACGACGTCGTTGTAATCGATGCGAATGCACGGTTTATTGGTTGGGATGACGACAACGTCGAGTTTGTAGATGTTGAGAAACTCGGTGGCCTCGGTCTCGGCGGTGCCCGTCATACCGGCGAGTTTTTCGTACAGCCGAAAATAATTTTGGATGGTGATGGTGGCCAGCGTTTGGGTTTCGCGTTCGACGGTAACGCCTTCCTTGGCCTCAATCGCCTGATGTAACCCATCGCTCCAGCGACGGCCCGGCATGAGGCGGCCGGTAAACTCGTCCACGATGATGACCTTGCCATCCTGCACGACGTATTCGACGTCTTTCTCGAAGAGGCAGTAGGCCCGCAGCAGTTGGGAAATGTTGTGGATGCGTTCGGTGCGCTCGTCGTAGAGCTGCTGGACTTTTTGTTTTCGTTTTTCTTTTTCGGCATCCGGTACGGGCGAAGCATCAATCTCGGTCAGCGCGGTGACCAAATCCGGTATGACGAACGCTTCCGGGTCGCTTGGGCTGAGCAAACGGCGGCCTTTTTCGGTGAGGTCGGCGTCGTGTTGTTTTTCATCAATCGTGAAGAACAGCTCCTCCTTCAACTCGTGCATTTCCCGTTTGGATTGGTCGCGCAAAACGTTCAGCTCGGCTTCATCAATCAGTTTTCGGACGGCCGGGTCCTCCATCATTTTCAGCAGTTGCTTATGTTTGGGCATGCCGAGTTTGACCTGATACAGCAAGCGACCGGCTTTTTCTTCGCGGTCGAGTTCGTCGTCGGTGGACCCGTTTTTGGAGTCGAGAAGCTGACGCGCTTGCTCGACGAGCCGGTTGCAGAGCATGGTTTGCGCGCGCACCAGTTCGGCTACACCAGGTTTGTATTTGTCGAACGAGTGCGTGGTAACAGTGCTCGGGCCGCTGATGATCAATGGGGTGCGCGCTTCGTCAATCAGGATGGAATCCACCTCGTCCACGATGGCGTAGTAGTGCCCGCGTTGCACCTGTTGTTCGACGCTGATGGCCATGCCGTTGTCGCGCAGGTAATCAAATCCGAACTCGGAATTGGTCCCGTACGTGATGTCGCACGCGTACTGCTGGCGGCGAACCGGTGGAGGTTGGTCGTGTTGGATGCAACCCACGGTCAGCCCCAGAAACCGGTAGATTTCGCCCATCCATTCTGAGTCACGCGCGGCGAGGTAATCGTTCACGGTGACGATGTGAACGCCCCGCCCGGTTAGCGCGTTGAGGTAGGCCGGTAGGGTGGCAACCAGGGTTTTGCCCTCGCCGGTAGCCATCTCGGCGATTTTGCCCTGATGCAAGACAATGCCGCCCAGCAGTTGGACATCGAAGGGCACCATGTCCCACCGGTAAGGATGACCGCGAACCTGCCACTCGCGGCCGAGTAGCCGCCGACAGGTGTTTTTGACGGCCGCAAACGCCTCCGGCAAGATGTCGTCGAGCGTTTCGCCGTCGGCGAGGCGCTTTTTGAACTCGTCGGTTTTGGCGCGCAGTTCCGCGTCGCTGAGCCGCTGGTATTGCTGCTCGATTTCATTGATGCGCCGCACGATGGGCCACAACCGACGCAACTCGCGCTGGTTTTTCGACCCCAAAATTTTTTGCAAAATCCATTTCACCATACGTCCATGCCTAGCTGCCGGGTTTTACCAACGGAACGCCCTTCCGGCACAACGGGCATTGTTCCGCGTCGAAGGTTTCGACTTGCAATCGCAATAGGTAGCCGAACGGCACCTGAAAATCCACTGTGCCACCGGAGCGATCCACGAGCGCGCCCACACCGACCACCTCGCCGCCGTGTGCGCGAACAATCTGCATCGTCTCCAACACACGTCCGCCACGGGTGACGACGTCTTCCACAACAAGAAACCGCTCTCCACGTCCGATGGAAAAGTTGCGGCGTAACTCCAGTGCCCCGGTGGGATTTTTCTCTACGAAAATGTGGCGCACACGGCGCGCGCGGGCCACTTCATGGCCCACGAACAACCCGCCCATGGCCGGGGAGATGACCGCCTGCGCGCCGGCTGCACAACGCTCCGCCAACGCGCGGCACAACCGCTCCGCATGCTGCGGCCATTGCAACACCTGCGCGCACTGAAAGTACCGGCTTGAATGCAGTCCTGAGCGCAGCAGAAAGTGACCTTCCAGCAGCGCACCCGTCTCGCGAAAAATCTCGAGCACCTCCGATTCGGTCATGATCCCCCATAAAAGGCGCTGCTTTATCGCAGAATCATCACCGGGCAGCAAGTGGCATCTTCCGCCTCGGGAGCAACCGCACCGGGCTGCCCACGCGGCGACTCCGAACCCCAATGGGTGTCCAGCTCAACGCACAATGAAGCCGTAAGTTTGTCCAACCAACCAAACACAGGTCGGGCGAACGCGTGAGCGGTTTTCACTTACGCATCACGGGATGAGGCACTTGGGGAATTGCAAAAATGAAAATGACTCGGTGGCAATCCGAATGCACTCGACCGCTGGCAGCGCACCTGGGGTGCGCCCTGTGGGCAATGAATCAAAAGGGAAAAAGAGGGAGCAAAGTTATGCACCGCAAAATCGGGTTCGTTCTTTGTCTGTTGAGTATGGTGGCGGCGAG
>JANWVU010000112.1 GCA_025056465.1 Verrucomicrobiia bacterium
GGAACGCCCCGATGGAATGCGCGTGGACTCGACGGGCAACTTGTACGTGGCAGCGATGAGCGGCGTGGAGGTATTTTCGCCCAGCGGCGCCCACATCGCTCGACTGGAGTTACCTGAGCGACCGGCCAACCTCGCATTTGGCGAGGCGGACCGGCGCACGTTGTTTATCTGTGCGCGCACCTCGTTGTATCGGGTGCGTGTGGCAGTACCCGGCGCCGCCTGAATCGCCGGTGGGCGAAGGTTACAACTGGTCCGGGTTCTCCAGCAGAGCAGCGACGCGCGCCAGTAACCTACCGGCCGCTCCGCCGTCGAGCACGCGGTGATCGAAGCTCAAAGTCAACTGCGCTTCCATTACCGGTATGAACTGGTTTTGCGCGGCATCCCAGAACGGCACGCGGCGAGCCGCGCCAAGCCCGAGCACCAAGGTTTGCTCGGGCAATGGGATGGGCGTGGCCCAAGTGAGACCAAACGTGCCGTAATTCGTGACGGTGGCGATCGAACCGCCGGTCGCCTCGCGGGGCAACCGACGTTGGCGCGCCAACTCCAACAATTCAGCGTACGGACCAACCAGTTCCCGCAACGACTTTTTGTCAGCATCACGGATCACCGGCACCAGTACGCCGTCCTCCGCTTCCACCGCGAACCCGACATGAATGGCTTCCGGCAGCACGATTTTGTTGCCGACCAACCGACCGGCAGGCGCGCTGTTCTCTGACAAGGCCAACGCCAACGCGCGCAACGCGTACAGGGTGGGACCCGGTCGCGGTTCGCATCGTTTGCGATGTTCCATCACGGCATCCATACGAACCGGCAACCCCACGGTGGCCAACGGCCGCGTCCAACTCCTTCGCATCGCATCGGCCACCGCCACGCGCATGGACGAGGCCGGTGCCAGGCGACGTTTCTCGAGGTCGGCGAGAAATTTTTCAAAATCCTGAATCGTCACCCGTCCACCGGCTCCACTGCCGGCAATGCCCGCGAGGTCCGCGGAGTGCAACCCCAGCTCGTTCATGCGAGCTTTCATGCGCGGGGAGATGTAGCTAACGCCGGCGGCATCCGCCGGCACCGGTAGCCCGCGCACGGTTGGTTTGACGCTGTTGTTGGTAGGGGCGGCTGTCGCGGAGATGGGGCTGGTCGTGGTCGCGACCTCGGGAGCGCTCGCACCGGATTGCGGGGTGAGACCTAGGCGTGCGGCCTCTTCGGCAGCCACTTCAAGGTAACCAAGGACCGCACCGACCGGGTAGCTACAATCTGGTTGCACCAACCACCGCGCCACGCGACCCCGGCAGGGTGAGGAGACGTTCATGGTCGCCTTGTTGGTCTCTACTTCAAGTACGTCCTGGTCGGCCTCCACAAAGTCGCCGGGTTGCACTAGAAACCTGACCACCGTCGCTTCTGCGATGGATTCGCCGAGTTGCGGCATGATGATGGGGACCTGGGGCATGGCTACATTTGCAAAAGACGTCGCGCCGCAGCGGCAATGGTGGTGGCGGTCGGCCGATGCGCAGCCCACAGGTTCGGATGGTAGGGTACCGGCGTGTCTTTGGAATTGAGCCGCTGCGGAGGCGCATCCAGCAGGTTGAACCCTTCGCTCACGACCCGCGCGATGACCTCCGCGGTTACACCGCCCCATGGGAACGACTCGCCCACGCACAAAAGCCTACCGGTTCGCGCCACGGAAGCAATGACGGTGTCGGTGTCGAGGGGTTTGACAGACCGCAAGTCCACCACCTCGATCTCATAACCCTCCGCGGCCAATTCCTCCGCCGCCGCCAACGATTCATGCAGCATGGCGCTGTACGTGACGATGGTCATGTGTCGGCCCTCGCGCGCCAAGCGCGCTTTCCCAACCGGTAACGCGGTTGTGGGCAGGGACGGTGCCTTAAGGTGATAGTACAACAACTTGTGCTCGCAAAAGATCACCGGGTCATCAATCGCCACGGCCTCCAACAACATACTGTAGGCATCTTCCACCGTGGCAGGGGTCATCACTACCAAACCGGGGTAATGCGCGTAGATAGACTCCAAACTCTGGCTGTGGAACGGACCGCTACCGGACGTGCCCCCACAGGGCAACCGGATGACGATCGGACACGGCACCTGAGTGCGCCAGTGAAGGGTGGCTGCTTGATTGATGATCTGGTTGAACCCGCACACCGAAAAATCCGCAAATTGCATCTCGATGATCGGGCGCATCCCGGCAATGGCCGCACCCACCGCCGAGCCGACCATCGCGTCCTCGCTGATCGGCGCATCGAGAACACGGCCGGGAAATTCCTCTGCGAGGTTTTTCGTGGCTTTGAACGCGCCGCCGAACGCGCCAACGTCCTGACCGTAGATGTAAACGCGCTCGTCCTCCATCAACGCACGACGTTGCGCCAACCGAATCGCCTCCAGATAGGTGATCATCACATGCTGCTACCGACGCGGTTCGTGGCGGGTCAATCCGATTGCATGTCGCGCAGGTGCCGGCTTGCGAGGGCGCACCAATCCTCGGCGAAAGGATCCGGTGCCGGCTCCCGCTGCACTTGCGCAACGGCTTCCTCGACCTGTTGCACCGCATCGCTGCGCCACGCCGCCAGTTCGGCGTCGGTGACGCCGTGTTCGTGTCGTAACGTTGCTTCGGCCACCATCAAACAATCGCGACCGAGCGGAGATTGTTTGAGGCGCGGATCCACATAGCTGGCGTCGTCATGTTCCCCGTGACCGCACAACCGCAACAGGCGCGCGACGACCATCTGCGGCCCGCGTCCCAACCGCGCGCGCCGCACCGCCTCACCCACCACGCGCAGGCAGGCGCCAAGGTCGGTCCCGTCCACCGTGTGCCCTTCGAATCCGTACGCAGCGGCGCGATCCACCAACGCCGCACACGCAAACTGCCGGTGGCTCGGCGTAGAGTAGGCGTATTGATTATTGGCAACGACCACCACCAATGGCAGCCGTTCCACTCCGGCCTGGTTCATGGCTTCATGAAACGCGCCGGTCGAGGTGCCCCCTTCGCCGATGGAGGTCGCGCCCACCATACCGTCCAACCGGTTTTGAAACCGACGCGCCATCAACACACCGTTGACCACCGAAATCATCGCGCCCAGATGACTGATCATCGGCAACAAGCCCTCGCGGGGCCGACCACGATGCACGTTGCCGTCGCGCCCGCGCATCGGGCCAAGCGCCGAGCCAAGATAATTGCGCACTGCGTCGAGCAGCGGCTCACCGAAGGCCAATCGGCCCGCCAAATCCCGAATCAACGGCGCAAACACGTCGCCCGGTCGCAACGACATTCCCAGCGCGACGCTCAGCGCTTCCTGACCTTTGCCGAGAAACACCCCACCGTGGATTTTGCCGGCGCGATACAGGCTGGCAAACTTCTCATCCAACACTCGCGCCAACAGCATCCACCGGAACGCCGTGGCGTATAATTGCCGCCAGCTCGCGCCGGTTCCCAACTCCATCCCAACCGCCGACTGGACCATTTGCATCGCGCAGTGTAGGCGCACTCGCCATGACCCGCAATCAAACTTTCTTCCCGACGCGATACGCGATGTGTGACATCACGCAATGGATTGACGAATTAGGTGACGGAAAGTTGACGCCGGTGTCACCGGCATTGACCCACGGCCTTGGGCAAGGTAACACTGCTTTGCATCGTTTGGCGACAGGAGGTCATCGTGAAAATTGTAAAGCAGCTTTCGGTCTTTCTCGAAAATCGTCCCGGTACGCTCGCCAAGATGTGCCACGAGCTGGCGCGCGCCAAAATCAACATTCTCGCGTTGTCGGTATCCGATGCGGTGGATCATGCGGTGGTGCGCATGGTGGTGGATCAACCGGACAAAGCCCTCCATCTGTTGGGAGAACACGGCGTGTTGGCCATCGAACGCGAGGTGCTCATGCTCGAAGGGCGGAACCGCCCCGGTGAGTTGGCCACCATCGCGCGCAAACTGGCGCGGCACAAGGTCAACATCGAGTATGCCTACACCGCAACCCCTCCGGGCGCCGAGGCAGGCGTGATGATCTTGCGCGTGGCCGACATGAAACGCGCAGCCAAAGTTCTCGCCAACCATTAAGCCCAGAGCACGGTAGTGTCGGCTTCGCCGGAAATCGTTGTCGCCGGACACATCTGCCTCGACATCATCCCGCGATTCCCGCGCGCGGATGTGGATTACCGGGCCGTGATGCAACCCGGCAAGCTGGTGTTCGTGGACCCACCGGTGATCAGCACCGGGGGCGCCGTGGCCAATACCGGCTTGGCTTTGCATCGGTTGGGTGTGCCGACCGGCCTGATGGGAAAAGTGGGCGACGACTTGTTTGGTCACGCCATCTTGGACGTGATTCGGTCGCATGCGCCGGCCCTCGCAGAACCGATGATTGTGGACCGCACGGTGGCCAGCTCTTACACGGTGGTGATCAACCCACCCCATGTGGATCGAATGTTCCTGCATTGTCCGGGCGCCAACGATACGTTTACCGCCGACGACGTGCGCGATGAGATGTTGCGCGGTGCGCGATTGTTCCACTTCGGCTACCCGCCATTGATGCGTCGGTTTTATGCCGACTCCGATGAATTGGCGCGGTTGTTTCGCCGCGTGAAATCGTTGGGGCTGACCACCTCGCTGGACATGGCGTTCCCCGACCCGAACTCCGAAGCCGGTCGCGCGCCGTGGCCGGTGATTCTCCAACGCGCGCTGCCGCATGTGGACATTTTTCTGCCGAGCCTCGATGAGATGCGATTCATGTTGCGGCGGGACTCGGTGCGCGAGATTGCGCAACAGTTGCTTGATTGGGGCGCGGGCGTGGTCGGGTTGAAACTTGGCGAGGATGGCCTGTATGTGCGCACGCGCGACGGTGAATGGCACGCGCCGTGTTTTCAGACCACGGTGGTCGGAACGACCGGCGCGGGCGATTGCACGATTGCCGGATTTCTCGCCGGGTGGATCAAGGGTCTACCGCTGCCGGAGATCATCACCATGGCGGTCGCCGTCGGCGCATGCAACGTGGAAGCTGCCGACGCCACCAGTGGGATTATCCCGTGGGATCGAGTGGTCGCGCGCGTGCGTGCCGGCTGGCCGCGCCGTCCGAGCGCGTTTCAGATTTAGGACACCTCGCCACACGGGTTGTTGCGCAATTGTTACCCGGTAGGGAATGGCTCGTGACGTGCGCTTGGTGCAACTCGGGGCATGAACACCTTTCTGCGAATTTCAATTGTGGGTGTGTTGTCGGTGCTGCCGGCAGCACAGGGTCAATTCATCATTGATGGCGCGTCCAACACGCCGCAGACGGTCAGCAGCGGGACCGGGTTGATCACCACCAACGGAATGCTCACCGTGACCGGTAGTGCAGTGGCCATCACGATGTCGGGCACCTCGATCGTCACGAACTTCGGGACCGTTCAGCAGACCGGCACCGGACGTGCGATTCGCAACACAGCGGTAGGGGCCAACCTGACGATTTACAACGAAACAAATGCCCTCATCAGTGCCTCCGCACAGGATGCAGTGCAGACGGCCAACTCGGCGATTCGAGTGCTCAATCACGGCACCATCACGGCCGCCGGTGGGCAGGCGTTGGATCTGCGTGACATTCTCACGCAACCGAATGTCGTGATCAATTACAGCACAGGACATCTCTTGGCCACCGGTGAGGACGCCGTGCGACCCGGCGTCAGTGGCATCATCACCAACTACGGCGTGATCCGCGCCACACCGGTCAGCGGCAGCGGCAGCGACGGTGTGGATGCCGGCGTCAACAGCAACGTGCGCGTGTACAATGCCGGTACAATTCAGGGGCGACACGGCATCACCGGGGGCGCAACCACCTATGCGATCACGATTCACAACGATGCCGGTGGGCTCCTGCGCGGAGTCAATGGTTCGGGAGTAAACATTGATGGCGTGGCGGCAACCTCCACCGCCACCGTGCGCAATGAAGCCGGTGGGGTCATCGAAGGGTTGGTGGACGCCACAAGCGCCAACGGCGATGGCGACGGCGTGGATGTGGATGGCGTGGTCACATTGCACAATGCCGGCATCATTCGCGGCTTTGGCGCGAAAGGCGTGGACAGCGGTGGTAATCCCAACAATGCCGAAGCTGTCGCGATCGGCGGTGGCAGCATCGTCAACACCGCCAGCGGTCAAATCATCGGCAGCACGTTGTTGAGCGATGCGCCAAATACCAATCCCTCCCGGCAGGGCAACGGCATACTGGCCGACAACGGTGCCGGTGGCAGTGCCGTGGCGGCAACCACCATTGATAATGCCGGGCTGATTCGCGGCAAAACCGGTTTCGGCATCAAGCTGGTCGGCAATTTTGCGGACCAAATCATCAACCAAGCCGGTGGGGTGATTCAGGGAGCCAACGCGCCCGGCGGCGCTTCACTGGCCGTGATTCAAACCGGTGGGGGCGATGATCTGGTCATCAATCGCGGTCATATCCTGCATGATGCCGGCATGACCGAAACGGCCCTTGCGTTGGAAGCCGGCAACGATACGTTGCGCGTCGAGGGCGGTGTTGCCGTCATTACCGGCAACGTGGACGGTGGAGCTGGCAACGACGCCGTGGTGTTTGACCTGGGTGCCGGCAACAGCTTTGCCTACGCTGGTACGCTGAGCAATTTCGAGCAGCTCAGCGCCGTTTCGGGGACGACCGACCTGAACGGAAACGCGCCGGTTGCCGGTGCGGCAACCGTTGCTGCGGGCGCCACGTTGCGCGTCAACGGCACCCTCGGGGCCACCGGCCTCGCAGTCAGCGGCACGCTCGGCGGCAACGGTACCGTGCAAGCGCCGACAACCATGAACGCCGGTAGCGCGCTCAAACCCGGTAGCTCGATCGGCACACTGGTGATTGACGACGACTTGGATTTGACCGCAGCGGTGAATGACCCGGCCACGGGCGCATTGGAATTTGAGTTGGGCAGCCTACCCCATCACGACAAGGTGCTGACCGACTCGTTGAAAATCGGCATCGGGAAATTGGAATTCGACGATTTCCAGTTCACCGATCTCGGTATCACGCTCGGCAGTTATGTGTTGTTTGCCTCTGAAACACCGATCGTGGGAACGCTGGGCGCCAATCTCACCGGCACAATCAGCGGATACTCGGCCACGTTGGCCCTGGCCAATGGCAACCACGAGATCGTGTTGCACATCATTCCCGAACCCGGCACCGCGACCTTGACCTTCGGGGCGGTTGCGTTGCTCGCCGTGTTCCGATTACGGCGGCGAGCATCTG
>JANWVU010000113.1 GCA_025056465.1 Verrucomicrobiia bacterium
GAGGCCGGCAAAGCTGAGCCATTGGTGTTCGCGTTCCAACCACAGGAAAATCCCGAACGCTTGCAGCTCAACGCCCGGCAGCTTACCGACTACCTGGCCGGTACGCTTGGTCAGCCGGTCAAGGTGTACATCCCCACCGATTACGCTGCGGTGGTGGAGGCGTTGCGGGCCGGTCATGCGCACGTGGCCTACCTCAGCGCCTGGCCCTACCTGTTGGCACACCAATTGGCCGGTGTCGAAATCATCGCCGCGGAAGAACGGGCCGGCAAAACGTCCTATGTTTCGCAGTGGTACACGCGACGCGATACCGGCATCCGCTCCCTGTCGGAAGCGCGCGGGCGCGCCGCCGCGTTCACCTCGCCCAGTTCGACGTCCGGCTATTTGTTCCCGCTCGCCAAGTTGGTCGACGAGGGTCTGGTTCCGCCGCGAGGGGACCCCGCGCAATTCTTCCGCAGTGTCGTGTTCGCCGGTGGGTATGAGCAGGCGTTGAAAGCCTTGATGCGCGGTCAGGTGGATGTCGCGGCAGCCAGCGATTACGCGCCCGCCCGGTATCTCACGGACGAGGAGCAGGCACAGTTGGTTGTCTTGTCGCAACAGGGTCCGGTACCCACGCATTGTCTGGCCGTGAAAACAAACCTACCGGCAGAAACTCGCGCGCGGATTCGTGACGCTCTGCTGCGGCTGAATGATCCGGAACACGCCGCGCTGCTCAAAAGCGTTTATGGCGCAGAAAAATTGGTGCCGGTCGGCCACGCGGAGCATACCGGTCCGTTGGCGCGCGCGCTGGAGTTGACCGGACTCGATTATCCCTTGAAGAAAAAATGAATCCTACGCCCACCATCTCAACAGGTGCTCTACCATCCGCAGCAAACCACCTGAACCCGCCGTCGCCGCCGGTGGTGTTGGAGGTTGATCATTTGCATGTCGAACGCGGCGGATACCGCGCGTTGCAGGACGTGAGTTTCGTGGTGCGCGCCGGTGAGTTTGTAGCTGTGATGGGACGCAGCGGTGCCGGTAAAACCACCTTGATGCATGTGTTGGCGGGCCTGCTCGCCCCGTCAGCCGGTAGGGTGCACTGGGAGGGTGCGTGCGGACAACCCTGTTGCCGACGCCCCGCGCCCACCAACGGCCAGCCTGACGTGCGGGTCGCGGTAATGTTCCAACATTACCGGCTCGTGCCGCAATTGTCGGCGCTCGCCAACGTGATTTGTGGCCGGCTGGGCGCCTATCCGTGGTGGCGCACAGCCGTCGGATGGCCGCGCGCGGAAAAACAACTCGCGCTACGTTGGCTGAACCGCGTCGGGTTGGGCGAGCGGGCCGCGTTGAAAGCGCGTCAGCTCAGCGGTGGCGAACAACAACGCGTGGGCTTCGCGCGCGCGTTGATTCAGGAGCCGACCGTGTTGTTGGCCGATGAGCCGGTGGCCAGTCTCGACGCGGAAACCGCCAATGAGATGATGGGGTTGCTGGCTGAATTGAATCGCCAATCTGGACTGACGATCATCTGCGTGCTGCACGATCTGGAGATGGCCGAGCGGTACACGCAACGGGTGTTGCTGCTTGATCGCGGGTTGTTGCTGCACGATGGTCCGGCGGAGAACCTCGCAGGATTGGTGCGCGAGAAACTGCAATGGCAGACGTTGTAACTCAGCCAATCCCCGCCAGCCGCGTGGCCTCCCCTCCTCCTTCCACGCCGCCGATGGATTCACGCCGACACCGGTATGCCTGGTATGTTGGTCTGGGATTGCTCATCGGCGCGCTGTACGTGTGGGCGTGGCGCGGCATGGAATTCAGTTGGAGTGGTCTCGCGCGCAGTGTGCCGCATGCGGTGGATTTCGTGCAACGCATGGTGCCACCGGATTGGTCGGTCAGCGGCACGGCGCTAACCGCTCTGGCTGAGACGATTCAGATGGCGCTCTTGGGCACGACGTTCGGCGCGCTCTTGTCGCTCCCGTTGGCCGTGATGGCTGCGCGCAACCTGTCTCCGCGCTGGCTGACCTGGTTGGCGCGCGGTGCGCTGAACGTGATCCGAACCGTTCCGTCGGTGGTGTGGGGTTTGTTTTTTGTGGCCGCGATTGGTCTCGGACCGTTTGCCGGTGTGCTGGCGTTGAGCATGTACACGGTGGGCTACCTCGGGAAGTTTTACTTCGAGACGTTTGAGGCAATGGACAACGCAGCCGCCGAAGCGCTCCGCACGGCGGGCGCGAGTAAGCCACAGATTTTTCAATACGCCATCTTCCCCCAAGCGTTGCCGTTGTTGGTCAACTACACGATTTTCATTCTCGAATACAGTATCCGCGCCGCCACAATCTTGGGCGTCGTCGGTGCCGGTGGCGTCGGCTATTATTTCCAAGTTTATCTGCGCAACTTTGATTACCAGAAAGCCGCCACATTGCTCGTGTATTTGCTGGTGGTCGTGATGCTCATGGATGGATTGAGCGGATGGATTCGGCGACGATTGGTACCGGGCCGGTAACGGTCATGAACCCGAAACCACGCGCACCAACCACAACGCTATCGTGGCGCAGCCGGTCGATTCGACCCATCACGGCGCTCCGACAGGGCGGTTCGCACGCGTGTCAGCGATGGCCTCAGCGACCGCTGCGGACAAACCAGTCGCAATCGGCTCCCACCCCAGCACGCCCGCCGTGGTTATGGCGGGGTGTGGTCGCCTCGGTGTCGTTGCACGCCCTGCTGTTGTTCGCGCTAACGATCTGGCGATGGGTGGTCGTTGCTAGCGACGAACCAACAATCGGGTTCGAACAACCAGTTGAGTTGTTGCGCGTCGGAAGCATTTCTAGCAACCCCACGGTCACAGACCACGCAGACAACGAATCATGGGACGCGGTGGATTGGGCCGACGTGCCGTTGTTCACTCCCGCCCGCATACCGCTTACCGACCCGCCACTACCGGATCTTGCTGCCAACGCCCGCGCGGTTACAACCCCGCTCATCGCCGTGGACGTTGATCGCGCGCCTCGAGGCGTGCAGTTCGCGGTCACGGTGCCGGTCGGAACCGATACCGGCACCATTGCTGCCTCGAGCAACGTTGACAGCCCCGAAACCGGTGCCGTTCGCGCACGGACGACCATCGCCGACAGTCGGAGCCGGTGGGCGGGACTGGTGCGGACGACCGGTGGGCAACCCGAATACCCCGCTGTGGCGCGAGCGAACGGCTGGGAAGGCGTGACCGTGTTGCGGTTCGAGGTGTTGGAGGATGGGAGCGTGGGCAGTGTGGAGGTGGCGACGAGTTCGGGCTACAGCATCCTGGATGAAGCCGCTCGCCACGCGGTGCAACGGTGGCGTTTTGTACCCGTGAAACAAAATGGTCGGCCTGTCCGCGTGATGGTGGAGCAAGCGATCAACTTTCGCCTCCACCGAGGCTAAGTCGGTCAATCGCGATCATCTCACCTCAAAACTTCTCCCCAGAACACACTTCTTCGGCTAGCATGCCCGCATGCAAGCGCCCGGCCTCTTGTCCCCTCGCGGAAGTTTCGCTGCAGCCGTCTTTAGTCTGATTCTCGGTCTCACCGGCTGTGCGGTCGTACCGGAAACCGCCCGCCAACAACTAGTGTTGCTGTCGCCCCGCGAAGAAATGCAGTTGGGACTCACCGAGTTTGAAAAGATCAAGCAATCAAAACCCATCTCCCGCGACGCGGCAGCCAACGCCATGTTGCAGGAAGTCGGACGGCGCATCTCGGCCGTGGCCGAGCTACCGGGTGCGCAATGGGAGTTTGTGTTATTCGACGACCCGGAAACTCCGAACGCATTTTGCCTGCCGGGCGGCAAAGTGGGGGTGTTTACCGGTATGCTGCCCATCACCAAAAACGAGGCCGGTCTGGCCACCGTCGTCAGCCATGAAGTCGCCCACGCGGTGGCGCGACACGGCGCGGAGCGGGTGTCGCAAGGATTATTGTTCCAGCTTGGTGGTGCGGCGCTCGATGTGGCGATGCGCAATCACACGCAACAGGCCCGCCAAATTGTGTTGAGCGCGTACGGCCTCGGTGGCACGGTCGGGGTGCTGTTGCCGTATTCACGACGGCAGGAGCTGGAGGCCGACCACATCGGGTTGCTCTACATGGCGCGCGCGGGGTACGACCCGCGAGAGGCGATCGAGTTCTGGAAACGATTTGCCGACTACAACCGTCAACGCGGCGGCGGTGCTTCCATTGAGTTTTTGAGCACGCACCCAGTTGATGAAACGCGCATCCGCGAGCTGGAGCGCTTGCTCCCGCAAGCCTTGGCCGAGTACTACGCCCATGGTTGGCGCAAGTGACATTTCTCTTCCCTCCAGCGCCACGCGAGACCTTGCCGGAGGATGGTTCGTATCGGTGGCTCTGGTTACCGGATTTTTGTGGGGATGATATGGACCATTATTCGTCGTGGTGAATCGCGATGCACAACTCCATCCACGAGTTTGCGGAGGGAAAGCCCGACCAACCAACCACGTCAGGTCTGGCGGATGGCGATTGCTTCAATTTCGACCTGCGCATCGCGCGGTAGCCGCGCCACCTGCACCGTGCTGCGCGCCGGTGGATTGGTTGGAAAGTATCGGGCGTACACTGCATTCATCGCCGCGAATTGACTGAGATCGGTAAGAAACACCGTGGTCTTGACCACGTCAGCCAGTGACAGACCCGCTGCGCGCAACACAGCAGCCAGGTTTTCTAGTACACGTTCGGTCTGCGCCTCGATCCCACCACTGACCAACTGACCCGTAGAAGGATCCAGCGGGATTTGTCCTGAGCAAAACAGCACATCACCAGCCCACACGGCTTGAGAGTACGGTCCGACCGCTGCCGGGGCCGCAGACGTGTTAAGCACCTGACGTTTCATGCACGCGTCCTCCGAACGTCAACGCTATGCGATTGCACCCGTCCATGCCAGTATCTTATTGTAAAGCCGTGAAACAACACTCCGCAGCTGATGCGCAAACCATCGCCGATGCGTTGCGGCAACGACGACTGCGCGTGACCGGCCCGCGCCGAGCGATTTTGGACTATTTGATCCGCCACCACGGTCCCTTCAGCGCAGATGAGTTACACGCGCGCTTACGCAACAGGAGAATCGATCGCGTGACCGTGTATCGCACGCTCGCGCGGATGGAGCAGGCGGGCCTGGTCCGTCGCTGTGATTTCGGCGATGACAAATGGCGTTACGAATTCGCCGCCGAGCCCGAACATCACCATCACCACATCATCTGCAAACGGTGTCGGCGCGTGGAGACCCTCGACGCATGCGTTCCCGCCACGTTGATTGAGCTGGTGGCCGGTCGCGGCTACACCGACATCACGCACAGCCTCGAGTTTTTTGGTGTGTGTAAAACCTGCCGCGATTGAGCGCGCTGCTCACATCGAGCGGACCGACACCGGCTCACGAATCGTACCGTGCTAGCCATTCGAAGCGCCGTTCGGATTGACCTCGGAAACGGAAAAGCTAGAGTGGCGCCCGTCGCAGATTCAATAGCTCGGAGGAAATTATGAGAAGAATTGCATGCGTTGCGTTTTTTTTGCTGTCGGTGTTGGTGTCTTCAGCCCGCGCCCAACATCATTATGTGCTCGATAAAGCGCACACCACGATTGGCTTTTCCGTGAGTCACATGGTCGTTAGCGAAGTGGACGGACGATTCAACGAGTTTGAGGGCGAATTGGAACTGGATGACTCCCTGACCCCAACTCGTGTGGCAGTGACCATTCAAGCGGCCAGCATCGATACCGCCGTTGCCAAGCGGGATGAGCACCTGCGAAATGAGGATTTCTTTCACGTAGAGAAATATCCAACGATCCGTTTCGTCGGCAAACGAGTTGAGACCGAGGGCGACCGTCGCGTGTTGGTTGGAGACCTGACCATCCTCGATACCACTCGGGAAGTGCGTTTGCCCTACACCATTGCCGGCCCGATCCAAGACCCGTGGGGCAACACCCGTGTTGGCATTCGTGCCGACACCACCATCAACCGCCGGGACTTCGGACTAACTTGGAATCGCATGCTGGAAGCCGGTGGCCTCACCGTCGGTAACGAGGTCAAGATCACCATCAAAGCCGAGGCGATCCGAAAATAAAGCAGTCAAACCGCCGCGCTCACCAACCGCTCGGTTTCGCGCTCGGTGAGTCATTGCCAATCCGCCAACATCTCGCCGGCCATTAGGTCCTTCGCTGTCTCGCGCCGGCGCACGAGAGCATACCGGCTCCCGCGAACCAACACCTCGGCCGCCCGGCCCCGGGCATTATAGTTGGAGGCCATGGCCATCCCATAGGCACCGGCGCTGCAAATTCCCAACAGCTCACCGGCTTGCACCATCGGCAGCCGCCGGTCTTTGGCAAAAAAGTCGCCCGATTCGCACACCGGCCCGACCACGTCCACGGTGACCCGCCGCGCCCGTGCTCGGCTAATCGGCACAATCTCGTGGTAACTGTCGTACAATGCGGGACGAATCAGGTCGTTCATCGCCGCGTCCACAATCACGAATCGTTTGACCCGCGTTTCTTTCACATACAACACCCGTGTGACCAGCATACCGGCGTTGCCCACGAGAAATCGACCGGGTTCCAATAAAATCTTCAAACCTCGCTTCGTCGCGCGGTCCAGCCACGGTCGAATGGCCGCCACAAACTGGGCCGCCGTTGGGGGTCGTTCGTTGCGGTACCGGATCCCCAGCCCACCACCGATGTCAAACGATCGCAGCGTCTGCGGCGCCATCGCCTGAACTTGTTCGACCAACGGCCACACCTTGCGAATCGCCATCACGAATGGCGCCGTCTTGGTAATCTGTGAGCCGATGTGCATCTGTACCCCACGAATCTCGATACCGGGCAACCGCGACGCTTCGCGATAGACCGCCAGCGCCCGCTCAATCCCAATCCCAAACTTGCTCTCCTTCCGCCCTGTGGAGATGTAATGGTGAGTGTCGGGATCTACGTGTGGGTTCACGCGTAATGCCACCGGCGCCTTTTTTCCCAACCGTTGCGCCACTCGTGAAATTTCTCGTAGCTCGGGTTCGCTTTCCACGTTGAAGCAATAGATTCCCGCCCGCAACGCAAACTCGATTTCATCCGCGGTTTTCCCCACGCTCGAAAACACGCAACGCGACGCCGTCCCACCGGCCCGCAACACCCGTTGCAGCTCACCACCGCTCACGATGTCGAACCCCGCTCCCGCCGTCGCCAACGCGCGCAGAATCGCCAGGTTGCTATTGG
>JANWVU010000114.1 GCA_025056465.1 Verrucomicrobiia bacterium
GGGCAGGGGGTTCAACGTCAACATCCCCGTGCCTGCGGAGACGTACGATGAGGCGTATCTGACGGCGTTTTATCAGGCGGCGTGGCCGGTCATCCGAGGGTTTCATGGCGATCTGATCGTGTTGGAGTTGGGTATGGACGCGCTGGCCGGTGATCCACTAACGCATCTGCGGTTGTCGAACAACGTGTTTGCGGAGATCGTCGGGCGGCTGCGGGATTTGCGTGTGCCGATGCTGGTTACTGGTGGGGGCGGATATCACGAGCAGAATACGGTGCGAGGCTGGACATTGGCGTGGCAGGTTCTGTGCGGTGATGACGGGCATGATTGGAGCGCGGGATTCGGCGGGGATTTTTTGGAGAGCAGCGAATGGATTGGTGGGTTGCGGGACCGGACCCGGCCACCCACGCCCGAGCAACGCGCTGCGGTGGAGCCCGCAATTCACGAGACGATCAATCGCGTGCGTCATCTCGTTTTTCCGATGCACGGTTTGCGGGTTGAGTAGCCGCTGGTTTTTTCGGTCGCCGCAACATGGGGGAGCCGGTAGAGTCGGTACATGACGCGGCGGGATTTTCTCATTGCAGGTGCGTGGGCACTGGTACTTGGCTGCACAACGCCCAAACCGGTGACCCTGCGGTTCCACGAACAGGCAAACCCTTCGTTACCGTCCTCACGGGTCCGATTTGTGCCGGTAAGTGGGACGGAGCAGTGGGCGGTTAATCCGTTCCCAAGTTTGACGGAGCGCGATGTGGCACACGCGCAGGTTGTGGGAAACTTGCCGGGGGCGGTTATGCTGCAGTTCTCGGCGCACGGAGCGTTAGTGCTGAACGAGCTGACGACGCGGGCTCGGGGTATGCACGTGGTGGTGCTGGTGGATGAGAAGCCGGTCATGGTGTGGCGAATTGATCGCCGGGTGACCGACGGACAGTTTTTGCTGCGCACAGATTTGCCGCCAGAGCGAGTGCAGGCGTTGGTGGACTACCTAAACTACCTTGCGCGACCACGTCTATGAGAGTGCCGCTTGTGGTATTGGCGCTGGGTTGCGCGGTCAGCGGAGCGGCTTTTGAAGTGGGATTGCCCACACCAAACGATGCGTTGTGGCGGGCGGATGGCGCGGAACTTTTTTTTCAGCCCACCGTGGAAGGGACTTTGGAGTCTGGGATGTTTGGGTGTCGGCGGCGCGGCGGGCGGCGATTTCATGAGGGGGTGGACATACGGTGTGTGCGGCGGGATCGCCGGGGCGAGTGTGTGGATCCGGTATGGTCGGTGGCCGATGGCCGAGTGGTGTTTGTGAATCGTCATCCCTCCCGATCAAATTACGGTCGCTACGTAGTGGTGGAGCATGAATGGGATGGCGTGCGCGTGTGGACGTTGTATGCGCATCTGGCCGAGGTGACGTCCGCGTTACGAGCCGGTCAGCCGGTGAGCAAGGGCGGCCAGATAGGCATTGTGGGCCGGTCGGCCAACACGCGTGAGGGCATTCCTCCCGAACGGGCGCATTTGCATTTTGAGATTGCCTTCATGCTGAATCCGCATTTCGACGCGTGGTATCGGCGTCGTCAGCCGAAGGCGCCGTCGTTGGGGCCGTTCAACGGGCAAAATTTTGCGGGGATTGATCCGGTAGCGGTTTGGCGAGCGAGTGCGACGAATTCGCAATGGCGTTTTCGGGAGCATCTGTCGCAGTTGCCGGTGGGGTTCACCGTGCTGGTGCGCGCCGACCGTTTTCCGTGGCGCGCGTTGCAACCGCATCAATGCGTCGGGGACGCCACCGGCGCAGTGGCATTTGAGGTCGCGGTGACCCCATGGGGACTGCCGGTGCGCTATTGGCCGGTGGCCGAGGTGACCGGGCCAATCCCGCGTCTCACGCGGGTCAATGAGGCGTTGCTGCGAGGGACAACCTGCCGGCAGTTGGTGGTGGCACACGACGGTCGGTGGCGGTTTAGTGCCGCTGGCAGGGAGTGGTTGGAGTTGCTGACATTCGTGCCCTAGTGGCGGCTTCCGCCGCGCGATTGAGGCTAACGGTGGTTTTTTGTCGAATCGTCCGTGCGCACCGTCTATCTTTTGACCATGCCGAAATTTCTACACACACGAATTCGCGTAAATAACCTCGAACGAAGTATCGCGTTCTATGAACAACTGGGTTTTCAGTGCACCCGACGCGTCCCACGCTCGCCTGCCGGCAATGAGTTGGCGATTTTGGAGATGGCCGGTAGTGAGCACTATCTGGAGTTGTGTTATTCCCCGAATTACAAAGTAGCCGTGCCCGAAGACCTGATGCACACGGCGATTGGGTATCCCAACCTGATTGCGAAATGCGATGAGCTGGAGAAAAAAGGCGTCGCAATTTGGCCGGATGGATGGCGCGAGAAATTCTCGCAGCCGGGCGCAACGAAGATGGCGTTTATCACCGACCCCGACGGTTACGAGGTCGAGTTGCTCGAGCGGACATAAACTCCCGCAAAAATCGGCCGGTGTGGGTTTGAGTCCGTGACACCGCCTGTGGTGTCCCGGCTGCCACCACGCGCCCGCCGTGGGCACCGCCTTCCGGCCCAAGGTCAATGATCCAATCGGCTGCCGCGATGACATCGAGATTGTGCTCGATGACAACCACGGTGTGCCCGGCTTCGACCAATCGGTGCAGCACGGCGATCAGGCGCGCCACATCGGCCATGTGCAGGCCAATCGTCGGCTCATCGAGCACGTAGAGCGTCCCGCCAGCCGCGCGTCCGTTGGTGCGCGCTTTGGCCAGCTCGGTGACCAATTTGATGCGCTGCGCTTCACCACCCGACAATGTGGGCGATGATTGTCCGAGCGTCAGGTAGCCCAGGCCGACTTCCTCCAAGAGTTCCAAACCGTTACGGATCGACGGTTGGGTAGCGAACAGCTCGCGCGCCGCTTTCACACTCAGGCGCAACACGTCCCCGATGCTGTGTCCCTTCCAGCGCACTTCCAACGTCTCGGGCGTGAACCGCAACCCGCCGCATTCCTCGCACGGCACGGTGACATCCGGCAGGAAATTCATTTCGATGGTTTTCACTCCTTGTCCCTCACATGCAGGGCATCGGCCCTCAGGGACGTTGAACGAAAACCGGCTGGCGGTGTAACCCCGCATGCGTGCTTCTGGCAGGCCCGCAAACAACTGGCGGATTTCATCCCAAAAACCGACATATGTGGCCGGGCAAGAACGAGGTGTTTTCCCGATCGGCGTTTGGTCCACCTCCAAGATCCGCCGCACGTTTTCCGACCCGCGAATTGCCCGACAGCCCACCGGCTGGCCTGCACGTAAACTTTGATATAACACGTCGCGCACCAACGTGCTTTTGCCGGACCCGCTCACGCCGGTCACGCAGACTAAACGGCCCAACGGGATTCGCACGGTGATGCGCTGGAGATTATGCCGGTCGGCACCGACTATCTCCACGTGTTCGCGCGCTGGCGGACGCGGAATCCGTGTAAGACGCGCTGCGCCGTCCTGTCGGCGCAACCACAAGCCAGTGACGGACTGCGGGTGACGCAAAATCGCGCCGAGCGTACCGGCTGCCACGACCTGACCGCCTTCCACGCCGGCTCCCGGTCCCAAGTCGATGACATGGTCGGCCGCGCGGATGGTGTCCTCGTCATGTTCAACGACCACCACAGTGTTACCGCGTTGCTGCAACGCACGCAACACACCGAGCAACATGCGATTGTCGCGTGGATGTAATCCGATGGTGGGTTCGTCGAGCACGTAACAGACACCACGCAAATGTGAACCGAGTTGTGCCGCCAATCGGATCCGCTGCGCTTCGCCGCCCGACAACGTGGGCATGGCGCGATCCAACGTGAGATAGCCGAGGCCGACCTGTTCCAAAAACGCGAGCCGTTGCCGCAGTTCGGGCAAGACATCGCGAGCTACTTCCGCAGCCGGGCCGGTCAGTTTGAGTTTCGAGAAAAACCGGTGGGCTTCGCGGACGCTCAGGGCTGCAAATTCAGCAATGTTGCGGTCCTGCCAGCGCACCGCCAACGCTTCGGGCCGCAGCCGCTTCCCCTCGCATCGGGGACACACTTGCGTTTCGCCCTCGTACCATTCGTTCCACCAAATCTCCTCACCGGTCTGCTCGGCATCGAAGCCCGGCAACACCACGCCGGTGCCGTAGCATCCCGGGCACCAACCATGGGACGAGTTGTACGAGAACAAACGAGGGTCCAACTCAGGAAAGCTGGTGCCGCATTGCGGGCAGGCGCGGCGCGTTGAGTACAATACCTCGTTGGCCATGACCATGCCGCGGCCGTGTTCGAGCGCCACCGGCAACAACGCGCGCACGTCGGTTTCCGTTCGCGCTGTGCCCACCGGCAGCTCGATGCGGTGCTCTTTGAACCGATCGAGACGCGGCCAGTGGGTTGTGGAGACTAACCGGCCATCCACTCGGAGTTGTGTATATCCGTGGCGCGCCGCCCACGCGGCGAGGTCGTTGTACAACCCTTTTCGCGCCACCACCAGTGGTGCCCAGAGGTTTACCGGCCCGTTGGACAATTCGCGGATGATCCGGGCTGCGATGGCCTCCGCGCTTTGTTGTGTGACGGGCAATCGGCAACGCGGACAGTGTTGCGTGCCAAGTTTGACGAACAGAAGGCGCAGGAAGTGATAGATCTCGGTGACAGTGGCCACTGTACTTTTGCGTCCGCCACGGCTAGTGCGTTGCTCGATCGCGACGGTGGGCGGGATGCCGTACACGGCGTCCACGTCGGCCCGAGTGGCCGGTTGCACAAACTGCCGGGCGTACGCATTGAGCGACTCGAGATACCGGCGTTGTCCCTCGGCGAACAGGATGTCGAAGGCCAAGGTACTTTTGCCCGACCCACTCACGCCGGTGATGACGGTGAGCCGGTCGCGCGGAATGCGTACCTCTAGGTTGCGCAAATTGTGTTCGCGCGCGCCGAGGATCACGATTTGGTTGGAACCGTTCGCCCCCATCGCAGCGCACAAATAGTCTGCTCTGCTTGCCAGTGCAACGCCGGTGGTTTTGCGTCGGAGGGCTATGGCTTCGTTGCTCGTTTTTGGTGCGACGACAGACAAGTTGGGGGCCGAAAAAAAGCTCTTGGGTGGGGATGTCGTTTTTTCAGTTGAGTGACAGTTTGTCGAGTAGGGCGGGGGCGGGGGAGTTTTTGCGGTTTCGCGTAGGAAGTTGTCGGACAAGGGCATGGCGCGGCGGGTGGGGTTTGGCATTGAGCGTGCAGCCCCTCGACAGCGACGAGGTGTGAGAAGCCATCGGTAATGCTCCGCAATGAATGTCGGAAGCTGCGACGCGCGTTGGCGTGGGTGCAACGCGAGCGGGGAAAGGACACGGAGCGGTGTTCCTTTCGCATCGGGCGCAAAAGAGGGCACGTACGTCCGCCGGTGAGACTTGCACAAAGTGAGGAGGCGACCTGTGAGTGCAGAATCGAAAGGGTATCTGAACCGCTGGACGGTGGTGATTGGGGCGTTGCTGGTGCAGGTGATTTTGGGGACGGTTTATGGGTTTAGTGTATTCGTCAAACCACTGGAGCAGGAGTTTGGTTGGTCGCGAGCGACGACGCAGTGGGCATTTTCTTTCGCGTTGGCGGCGTTTGCGATCACGATGATACCGGCGGGGCGGCTGCAAGATCGCATCGGACCGCGCAAGGTAGCGACGATTGGCGGGATTTTGCTTGGGTTGTCGTTTTTGCTCGGGGCCGCGTTGGTACGTGGGGAACGGCCGTGGGCCTTATATTTGACGTACGGCATCATTGGCGGGGCGGGGATTGGGTTTGGGTATGTGTGTCCGATTGCGGCGGCGGTGAAGTGGTTCCCGGATAAAAAGGGTTTGGTGACAGGGTTGTCGGTGGCGGGTTTCGGTGCGGGCGCGTTGTTTTTTGCGGGGCCGGCTTCGACGTTGTTGCTGCCGCCGGCAGAGACGGGCGAGGCGATGGGGTTGTCACAGATTTTGTTGGTCGGATTGGGCATCAGCAAGGGCACCGGGTTTGGAATTGGGTGGAAGGCGTTTTTTGTGTTGCACGGGATCGTTTGCGCGGTGGTGGTGGTTTTGGGGGCGATGTTGTTGCGCAACCCGCCTGCGGGATGGACGCCGCCCGGTTGGACTCCACCGCCGTTGCCGGCAGGGAAGACGACGGTGGATGTGACGTGGCAGGAGATGTTGAATCGGCCGCTGGCGTGCATGTTGTGGCTGACGTTTATTTTTGGGGCGACGTCCGGCTTGATGGCGATTGGCCAATGGACGCCGATGATGGGCGCCATTCTGAAGGGCAAAACATTTGCGCCCGAGTGGATGGGCGGGTTCGGTCGGTTCGTGGAGCCGGTGGGGATTCTGGCGATTTTCAATGCGCTGGGACGGATTGCGTGGGGCAAAATCAGTGACCTGATTGATCGGCCGCGCGCGATGATGATGATGTTTTTGGCGCAAGGGATGGCGTTCATGATTCTGGTCAGCGTGCAATCCCATGCGGCGATCTTTCTGGCTTCGGCATGGGTCGGATTGAATTTTGGCGGGATTTTTGCGCTGTTTCCGTCGGCGACGGCCGACTACTTCGGAACAAAACACTTTGGGGTGAACTATGGCTGGATTTTCACGGCGTACGGGGTCGCGGGAATTCTGGGGCCGGTGGTTGGCGGGGTGATGTACGACGCAACGCGGCAGTACATTCTCGCGTTCGTGTTTGCCGGGGTGCTGTGTTTCATCGCGGCGGCGTGCGCGGTGGTGGTCTGGGCGTTGGCACGGCGACCGGTGCCGGCCACTTCCTGAGGTGCGATCATGAAACGCACGGATACAGGGGTGGCAATTCTCGCGGCAGTGATGCTGGCGATGTGGTCCGGCAGCGGGTTTGGGAGTGATATCGAGACGTTGCAGCGGGAGAATGAGGAGTTGCGGCAACGACTGGAAAAATTGGAGCGGGAGCTGGAGACGTTGCGACAGGAGGTGCGCGGTGGCAGACCGCCAGCAGGCGAGTTCAGCGAAGCGGAGACGAAGCGGCTGAAGGAACTGGCTGCGCGACCGGGCACGGGGATTCGCGCGGGTCTCGACGTGCGGTTGTACGGGTACGTGAAGCTGGACGCAGCGTATGATGATTCGCGGGTGTCCGTGGGCAACTTTGCCCGCTGGGTGGAAAGCGAATCGGTGCTGCGCGACGATGAACATTTCAACAT
>JANWVU010000115.1 GCA_025056465.1 Verrucomicrobiia bacterium
GAATCAATCCCCAGCAATCGCCGAGACCCAATTCGATTCTTTTCCTGAAGCCCGTTCGGACGGCGGTCAGGCGTGTTTGAGTTGGGACGTCAACTAGTGCCCTTGACTCGCGCCGGTAGCCGTTGACTCGGCTACCGGCTCGTTGACACCGACCGGGCGCAATGATACGGTTTTGTGTCGGTGCCACATGGGTGCGACACGTCTAGATTCCAAGTTGGGCCAGCAGGCCGAGAAAAAGGCGAACTCACGATGCGCGGTTTTGGATGCGCGCCAAATTCAACATCTCAGCCCACGGGGTTTGACGTTTGCCAGCGAGCATTACTTGCCGGAGTGGACGGAAGTGGGCGTGGAGATGAAGCTGCCGCATGGCGGCAACGGCAAGATTTCTCCGATCGAGTGCCGTGGCGTGGTGGTGCAATGTCAGCGTCAGAGTCAGGGCAGCGGGTTTGAGGTGTCGTTGCTGTTTTTGGATTTACCCGCCAAAGCGCGCCATTATCTCCAGGCACAAGCAGCGCAACCTAACCCGCTCGGGATGTTCCCGCGCTGACGAATGGAATCCCTGCACAGCCTGCTGAAATTCGCCCTGAACATGGGCGCGTCGGACATTCATGTCAAACCGAACGCGCCCGCCACCATTCGCGTGGCCGGTGAGCTTCATCCGGTGCAAGAAGTCGTGCCCAACGAAGAGCAGGTCAACGCAATGGTCAAACACATGATCCCGCGCCATCTGGAAGTTCGTCTGGAGCGGGAAAAAGAAGTGGATTTTTCCTACACCGCACCCGAGTTGGGACGGTATCGGGTCAACATCTTCCATCAACGCGGCCAGCTCAGCATCGCGATGCGGTATGTCAAATCGCAAATCCCCACGTTCGCCGAGCTTCATCTACCGCCCCAACTGGCCAAAATCGCCTCGATGCCGCGCGGTATTGTGTTGGTGACGGGAACCACCGGTTGCGGCAAATCCAGCACGTTGGCCGCGATGATTGACCACATCAATCAAACCGACAAACTCCACATCATTACGCTCGAGGACCCGATCGAGTACATCTTCGAGGATAAACTTTCCGTCATCGAACAGCGCGAGGTAGGTTTGGACACCCTCAGTTTCGAGCGAGCCCTCGCCCACGTCATGCGGCAGGACCCCGACGTCATCATGATCGGGGAAATGCGCGACAGCCAATCGTTCATGGCCGCGCTGGCGGCAGCCGATACCGGGCACCTCGTGCTCACCACATTGCACACCACCACCGCCTACCAAGCCATCGGCCGTATCCTGGATTTCTTCCCCGCTCACGAGCGCGACCAAATCCGCCGCCAAATCGCCGTCAATCTCCAAGCGGTCATCTGCCAACGCCTCGTGCCGGCCATTGCCGGAGGAGTCGTACCGGCTGTGGAAATCATGATCAACACGCCCATTGTCCGCAAATTGATCGAAGACAATCAGCTCGACAAACTGCACGCTGCCATTGAGACCGGTACGGAAGACGGCATGCAAACCTTCAATCAATCGCTTTTCAAGCTCGTCAAAACCAAGATGATCACCGAAGAAAACGCACTCGCCCACGCCAGCAACCCCGATGCGTTGCGCATGAATCTGAAGGGAATCTTCCTCGACGAGTCTCGTCGCATCCTCGCTTCGGCCTAGAGGCACAACCGCCGAGGGTCGCGACATTCGCGACTGTCGCAGTCGGCGGAACCATGCAACCTCATCGTAAACTTGGGAGCTAAAGCGACGCATTGATGACAAACCATAGGCCCTGGCCCGATGTTGACCGAGGCCATTCAAAAGCTGCAGGCGCAACGCGCTCAGATCAAAGCCGAAATCCAACAACGCGAGGCGCAGCTCGCCAAAATCGAGCGCGCGTTGCGCGCGCTGGGAGTGGCCGGTAGGGGTTTGGCGGCCTCGCCGGTGCCCGCCAAGACAGGCCGCAAGATGAGTCTGTTGGGACGGCTCAACATCAAACTCGGCGCGCTGAAACGCTACGGTAAGAAGGAAGAAGCCCAAAAAGTAGCTGCCCAAATCGCCGAGTTGAAAGCCAAAAAAGGCGCATAATCGCTTCGCGGCTTCGTTTCCGTAGCCGGTTGGCGCATCGGTTCCTCTGACTTGCTCGAGGGCTGAAATCCTCGAGCGAGCTTACTTCCCCATCCACTGCTACTCTGCCTCTGAATCTGTGTCGGAGGCCTCGATTTCGCGGCGCCACCGGCTGCTGATCCATGGACGCACCAATCCGTACAACAAATAGGCGACAAACAACCCAGCCAGCGTCACCTCAAACTGCATCGCAAGCGCCAGCAAAATTAAGATGGCTACCGCGAGCGCTGCCACGCCGCGATGCAACGTCCACTCGATGTTTTTGAAGCTGGGATACCGGATATTGCTGACCATCAGCACCGACAACAGAATCATCAACACCAGTAAGATCCAGCGCGAGGGCCCTAACTCGCGCTCGTGGCCCGCCAGCCACATCACAAACATCGTCATACTCACAACCAGCGCGGCAGCGGAGGGAATGGGGAACCCGATGAACTCGCCCTTTGGTTGAGCATGGGGCATTTGGCTGAGGATGTTGAATCGTGCGAGTCGAATGCCGCCGCACACCAAGTACATCGCCGCCACCAACCAGCCGGTGCGCTCAAATTGATACAGCACAATCCGGTAGACCAGAAACGCCGGTGCCACACCGAAACTCACGATGTCCGCCAGCGAATCAAACTCGCGGCCGAAGGGCGATTGCCGACGCGAAAACCGCGCGATGTGGCCGTCGAAAAAATCGCACACAAACGCCGCCAGAATCAGTTTGATCGCCATGCGAATCGGCTCGAAATCCCCACCGGGTTGATACTTGAAAATCCAGGTCAATGCGAAGAAACCGCACGCGAGGTTCCCGGCGGTGAACAGGTTTGGCAGCAGATAGATTTTGACCCGCTCGCCGTTATCGGGCGGCGGCGGGACGTCGGGCGACAATCGTCTCACCTCCTTTCACATGTTGACCGACTCGCGCGGTGATTTCGGTGCCTACCGGCAGGGTTAGTTCCACTCGAGAACCGAACCGAATCATCCCGATCCGTTCGCCGCGTTGCACGAGGTTACCGGCTTCCTTCCAGCCCACAATCCTCCGCGCGATCAGCCCGGCAATCTGCCGCACCACGAGCCGGTAGCCATCCGCTGACTCCAACACGATCGTTCGCTTTTCATTCTCCGTGCTGGCGCGGGCATCGCGCGCGTCGTGAAACTTGCCGGGTTCGTATCGCACATCGGCAATCACGCCATCCAGCGGTGCGCGTTGCACGTGCACATCGAAAACCGACAGGAAAATGCCCAACGTCTGTGTGCCATCGGTACCGGCTTGGATATCCGTCACGCGCCCGTCGGCCGGTGCCACGAGTGCAAGCGGGTCCTGCGGTGGCGTCCGTTCGGGATCGCGAAAGAACCAAAGCGTGAACAACAACAGCGCAAAGCTCAGCGCAAACGCTGACCAACACCACAGCCATCCGGCGATGCTCAACACCGCCAACACACCTAGCGGCCACCGACCTTCCCATAACGTTCGCGCAGTAAACATGCGGCCGTCACTTTAGCCAAGCGCACGCCGCAAGCCGAACTTTTTCCCCACGCTGCGACCACTTTCGTTTGCGTACACTGTGAGGGCTGCCGGTAGCGGCGAGGCGAGAATGCGGTTGACTCGATGGGGGTGGGTCGCTAGGTTGCGCAGCGGTTTGGGTCATACCGCTACCCAACCATGAACTCCCCAAACAACAACTCACCCAGCCAGCCATTTACCCGGTACCACCGATGAATCGGATTGGTGTCACAGGAGGTATCGCGACCGGCAAAAGCACCGTGGCCGCAATGTGGGCGAAACATCCCGGTGTGGTGGTGATCGAAGCGGACCACCTTGTGCACGAGGCGTATCAACCCGGTACGCCCACGCATGCAGCGGTAGTTCAGCAGTTTGGTCCCGGCATTCTCAACCCCGACCAGACCATCAACCGACAACGGCTTGGTGATTTGGTGTTTGCCGACGAGCAAAAGCGGCTGGCGCTGAACCAAATTGTCCACCCGGTGGTGCGAGCGATGTGGACCAAGCGATTGGAGGAGCTGAGCCGTGAGGGTCGCGTGCAAACGGTGGTGGCGGTCATCCCATTGTTGTTCGAGGTCGGAGCTGAGAACGAGTTTGATTACGTGGTCACGGTTGGTTGCAGCGAGGGGGTGCAACGGGCCCGGTTGCAGGCGCGGGGGTTGTCGCCCGAGCGAGCGGAGGCGCGGATTTTGTCGCAATGGCCGCTGAAGGTGAAACTGGATCGCGCGGATTTTGTGATTTGGAATGATGGGGCATTGGCTGTGACGGAGAAGCAAGCGGCGATGATTTGGCAGCGGGTGCAGAACTAGACGGACCATGCCACGAGCGAAGAAGAAAAAGAACGCATCCGAAAACGTTGTCGCCGAGCCGACCGGCGTCGGCGTGGCAGTGGACACCGAACCGGCTACGACGGCGGAGCCGCCGCCGGCAGGGGAATCCGCACCGGTGGCTGCGCCAGTGGTCACTACGGAGCCGGCGATGACGGAAGCCCCACCGGCCACGAGCGGAGAGCCGGTACGATTGCTCCAGCTGCAGCAGCTCGGGATCGAAGAGTTGCAGGAGTTGGCGCGGAAGCAGGGAGTGGACAACGCGGCGATTTTGCAGCGGCACGAAATCATCTCGGAGCTGCTAAAGAAATTCGCAGAGGCCGGTCGGCCGATTTATGGCGAGGGCGTTTTGGAAATCCTGCCGGACGGATTCGGTTTTCTGCGGTCGCCGGCATACAACTATTTGTCGTGTCCGGAAGACATTTACGTGTCGCCGTCGCAGATCCGCCGGTTCGAGCTGCAGAACGGCGATGTGGTATCGGGTCAGGTGCGCCCCCCCAAGGATCGGGAGCGGTTTTTTGCGCTGCTAAAGGTGGAGTCGGTCAATTTCGAGGACCCGGAGAAAACGAAGGAGAAGGTTCAGTTCGACAATCTCACGCCGTGCTTTCCGACAGAGCGGTTGATTTTGGAAACCACCGCCAACGAGATCAACACACGGGTGATGGACCTGTTCACGCCGATTGGGAAGGGCCAGCGCGGGTTGATTGTCGCCGCCCCTCGCACGGGCAAGACGATCCTGCTGCAAAAAATCGCACTGGCGATTCGGAAGAATTACCCGGACGTGATTGTGATTGTGCTGTTGATTGATGAGCGACCCGAGGAGGTGACAGACTTTCGGCGCACGGTGGATGCGGAGATCATCGCCTCGACGTTCGATGAATCGCCCGAACGCCACACGCGCGTGGCGGAGATTGTGCTGGAGAAGGCGAAACGGTTGGTCGAGCGGAAAAAGGACGTGGTGATTCTGCTCGATTCGATCACGCGGCTGGCGCGTGCCTACAATGCGTTGGCGCCGCATTCGGGCAAAATCATGACCGGTGGGGTGGACGCCAACGCGTTGCACAAACCGAAGCGATTTTTTGGCGCGGCGCGCAAGTTGGAAGAGGGCGGGTCGCTGACGGTGATCGCGACGGCGCTCATCGAGACCGGGTCGAAGATGGACGAGGTGATTTTTGAGGAGTTCAAGGGTACCGGCAACATGGAACTGGTGCTGGATCGTCACCTGGTGGAGAAGCGGATTTTTCCTGCGATCAACATCGAGAAGTCCGGTACGCGAAAGGAGGACTTGTTGTATCACCCGGATGAGTTGGAGCGGATTTACGTTTTGCGTCGAGCGTTGTCCGGTATGCCGCCGTTGGAAGCGATCGAGATGGTGATTGAGAAGCTGAAGAAGACGCAATCGAACGCCGAATTTTTGCTTTCGATGAAGTTCTGAGCCGGTAGGGCAGAAGCGCGTTGCGCGGGGCAGTTGTTTTTGTAGGATGCCGGTGAGGTGGGCTACCGAGGAGGTGTGGTTTCGGGGATTTGTTAGGTCAAGGTCCATGCAGGTGAGCGGATGATTGCGATTACGGGAGCAACCGGTTTTATCGGCCGGGAGGTGGTGCGTCAGGCATTGGCGGCGGGACTGCCGGTGCGGGCGGTTGTACGTGACCCGCGCACCGCGAGGCTACCGGCTGAGGTGGAGTTGTTTCATGGAAATGTGTTGTACGCGCCGTCGCTAGAGGGAGCATTTCAGGGGTGCCGGGCGGTGATTCATCTGGTAGGAATTATCAACGAATGGCGGGAGAATACGTTTCAGCGGGCGCATGTGGTGGCGACGCAAAATGTGTTGGATGCAGCGAAGCGCGCCGGGGTGAAGCGGTGGATTCAGATGAGCGCGTTGGGGACGAGGGCCGATGCGCGGACGGAGTATCATCGGACGAAGTGGGCCGCGGAAGAGGCAGTGCGCAAGAGCGGGTTGGCGTGGACGATTCTGCGTCCGTCGTTGGTCTACGGGGAGGGCGACCGTGGTTTGAATCGGTTGGCAACGGTGGTGCGGTGGATGCCGGTGGTGCCGGTTTTGGGGAGCGGGCAGGCGCGAATTCAGCCGATCGCGGTGGAACAGGTGGCACATTGTTTTGTGCGGGCGATTTGGACGGATGCGGCGGTGCAGCGGATGTATGATTTGTGCGGGCCGGTGGCACTGACGTGGAATGAATTGTACGATGAGTTGATGCGCGCGCTGGGGGTGCGCAAACCGAAGGTGCGGGTGCCGGTGAGGTTGGCGTACGCGGTGGGGGCGATTTTGGAGCGTACCGGACCGTATCCGATGTTGAGCCGGCAACAGGTGTTGTTGAGCCAGGAGGACAACTGCGGGGACCCGGTGCCCGCGATGAAGGATTTTGTGTTTGAGCAGGAGCCGCTGACGGATTATCTGCGGCGTCGGTTTGGTGGGCGTTGAATAAAAAACGGGGGAACCCGGTTGGGTTCCCCCGCTGCGGCTCGAGAGAGCCGGTGAACTATTCAGCCGGTTGTTTGGGTTTGGCCTTGCTCTTGGGCGGTGTGAGCCGGTGGCAGACGTTGACGTCGCCTTCTTCGGTGTAGCTGCTGGTCAGCCGCATGCCAACTTTGAGGTCAGCCAACGTGGCCGCTTCCTTGTCTTCAAGGACGATGCGGCATTTTTCGGAACAGAAGAAGGTTTTCTCCTCGCCCTTGCGATTTTTGAGGGTG
>JANWVU010000116.1 GCA_025056465.1 Verrucomicrobiia bacterium
AACTGATTCCAACCCATGTGCGGCACCTTCAAACCCGCCGCCCGAAATCGCGGCACCGACCCCGCCAGCAATCCTAAACCGGCAACCCCCGGCGCTTCCTCACTCGACTCAAACAGCGCCTGCATCCCAAGGCAAATCCCCAAAAATGGTCGCCCCTGACGCACCACCTCGCGCACCGCCTCCACCAAGCCCAACCGCGCCAAATTCGCCATGCAATCCCCAAACGCGCCCACCCCCGGTAACACCACACCGCGCGCCGCCATCACCCGCGCGGCATCACTGACCACGCTCACCTCCGCCCCCACGTGATGAAACGCCTTCTCCACGCTCCGCAAATTCCCCATGCCATAATCCACGATCGCAATCATCGCGTCCCTACCTTACCACCGCCGACGCAGTCACCCGCAACTCCAAACCCAACCAGCCCCGACCCTCCGATGCCGGCACTTCCCACCATTCCGCGCGCCGTGTCATCTCCGTTGCCTGCACCACAACACTACCGGACCCGATCCAAAATCAACGCCGCCGCCCGCTCCGCCGCGCCTTTGCCACCCAACCCGGCAACCACGTTGGCCAATTCCCCTTGCATCTGCTCCCGACGCGCCGGGTTCGTCAACAGTCCCCGCGCCGTCTCCGCAATCATGCGTGGCCGCGCCCGATGCTGAATGAACTCCGGCACCACCTCCCGACCCGCCAACACATTCGGCATCGCCAACCAATTCACCTGCACCACCGCTCGCCCCACCCAATACGTCAGCCAGTTCACCCGATAAATCACGATCATCGGACACCCGCACACCGCGCATTCCATCGTTGCGGTTCCGCTTGCCGTCAACGCCAGCGTCGCCCGACGCATCCACTCCACTGCGTTACCGGTCGCCACTCGCACCCTTGAGTGCCGAATCAACGGCGCCAACGATGCCGACGCCGCCACCGCCACAAACTCGTACCCCGGCAACTCATCCACCACACGCGCCATCACCGGAAAAATTCGCCGCACTTCCGCCTCACGGCTACCGGGCAACAACAACACCAACCGTTCGTCTCGTACCGTGGCGGACTCCGGCACCTCAACGCGGTCCAGCAACGGATGCCCGACAAACTCCACCGCCAAGCGCGGCGCATGGCGCGCATACCACTCTTTCTCGAACGGAAAAATCGTCAGCATCAGCTCCACATCCCGCTCAATCTGTCGCGCCCGACCGGCGTGCCACGCCCAAAGCTGCGGCGAGATGTAGTAAATCACCCGCAAACCGCGCGCACGCAGCGCCGACGCCAACCGCAGATTGAACCCGGGAAAATCCACCAACACCACCGCCGCCGGCTGCCGCTGTTCCGCCACCGCCACCAACTCGTGTAAAAATCGCCGAAACTTGCTGTAGTTTTTCAGCACCTCCACCAAACCCACCACAGCGTGCTCCGTCAGGTCCAACACCAACTCCATTCCCGCCGCCGCCATTCGTGGGCCACCGGCTCCAAACACTTCCACCGCCGGTGCCTGACGTCGCAACGCCGCGATGACCGCCGCGGCATGCCCATCACCGGATGCCTCCCCGGCCACAAACATCAGTTTCATCCCGAGACCTGCCGCGTGATTTGCAGCGCTACCTCCAACGCCTGCTTCGCGGCCTCACCGCTCACCACCGGCTCGCGTCGCGCCCGTACTGCCTCCACAAAACTCTGCAGTTCCAATCGGAGCGGCTCACCTTTTTCGATCGGCACCGGCTCGCGCAAAATTTTGCGCCCGCCAAACTCGCTGACAATCGCGGCGTTTTTCCCGCCCAGCCATTTTTTCCACAAACTCGACTCCGGTTGGTCATCGCCCACCACGCGATAAATCTCACCACTCTGTCGCAGATAATCCAAAGACAGATACGCCGCGCCCATCGCCGTGCGACCAAACAACCGAATTTTCCGCATCCGCTCCGGGCTGACGCGGCTCGCGGTAATGTTGGCCACGCACCCGTTCGCGAATGTCAACCGCGCGTTCGCAATGTCTTCGCGGCTGCTCAACACCGGTATGCCCACCGCGTGCACCTCGCGCACCGGCGCACGCACCAGCGACAACACCACATCCAAATCATGAATCATCAAATCCAGCACCACGCCGATATCCGTCGAACGCCCGGGATAGGGCGACAACCGATGAACCTCGATAAACCGCGCCTCCGTGATGATGCGCGTCAAATACGCCAGCACCGGGTTGAATCGCTCCACGTGTCCCACCTGCAACACACAGTTGTGCCGCCGTGCCAGCTCCACCAGCTCTTCCGCTTCCGCCAAAGTCGCGGTGATGGGTTTCTCCACCAACACGTGCTTGCCCTGTTCCAAAAACACCCGCGCCACCGCATGATGAGATGCCGTGGGTGTCGCCACGCTGACCGCATCCACACGCGCACACAACTCTTCGAGCGACCCAAAATTCGACCGGCTCCGCTCCGTGTCGTAGGCCCCAACGTACTCCACATCCGGCAGGCTTTGATAAATCCGCGCGTGGTGCTGACCCAAATGCCCCAACCCGACCACTCCCACTCGCAACCGCGCGCTCATACCGCAACCAAAACCAGCCCTGCGCGATTTGCCGCCTCAATCACTGCGGCTCGATCCAGCAACGCCGTCCGACCAGCCTCCACCGCCAACACCGCAACCCTACCGGCCATGCATGATTCCACCGTCCGCGGGCCGATGCACGGAATGTCGAACCGAAAATCATGGTCGGCCTTGCTCACTTTCACCACCACCGCCCCGCCGCGCTCACCAGCCAACTCTCCACCGCGACGGATGCAGGCATCCGTCCCCTCGAAGCCTTCCACCGCCAGCACCGTGCCCTTTTTCACGACCACTGTCTGACCGATATCGAGCTGACTGACCGCCTTGGCAATGCGCAGGCCGAATGCAATGTCTTGTTGCTGCTGTCGGTCGGGAGCACGACGCGTCAGCGCACCGGCCACTGGCACGTTGTCGCCCAACAACGGCCGCGGATCGAGCAGTTCCACGCCGTCTTTCGCCAACTCATCGGCGATCGCACCAAAAATGGTTTGGGCATTCCGCTCGCGGAGCTTTGCCGCCAGCTTCACCATCCGCCAATCCAACCGAAGATTTTTGAACAACCGCGCGGGCGTCACCCCACCGGCCATCACCGCCTGCCGAATCCCGCGCCGGGTGAATGTTTTGATCAGGCGGTCCAACTGCCCGATGCCGACCCACTCCAACTCATCCACCAGCTCGCCCAACTGCGGTTGCGTCTCGCCTTCCAATGCCACCGCAATGATACGCTTCACCCCTGCCTGCCGGGCCGAGCGAGCCATCAAAAACGGAAACTCGCCGTTGCCGGCAATCAACCCCAGATCGGTCATGATCGCGTTACGCGCCCGCCGGGGCAAATGGCGAACCGGCCGGTTTCTCCAACCGCGGCGGTATCAGCGAGGAAAATCCGACATATGCGAAACCAGCCGCCATAATCAGAACAAACGGCGCCATCATCCACTGACCGCGATCCACAATGTCGGCAAGCACGTAGGCGAAATACCCGGCCATCGCCAGCTCAATCCACGGCAGCACACCGCGCCAACGACGGTACATCTGTTGTGCGCGCGGTTTCAGCCCGTATTTCGGCGTGCGCACAAATTCGCTGCGATGATTGAACATCGCTTCCAACACGCCCCGCGCGTTGTTCAGCGACAAACCCACGCCCACCGCCATCATCAACGGCACATACGCCAGCCGTTCCCACCACCGCACGTGCAATTCCCGCTGCGCCAAAATGTAGAACGCCACCACGGACACCGTGGCCGCAAAAAACAAGGGCATGTCCACAAACAACAACTTCATCCACCAATGCCCACCGGCCATGTGCAACGCATTCGCCGCCGCCGGGGCACGACACAGCAGACACAGAATCACCAACATTACGTACCCGAAATTCGACGTAAGATGAATCGTAGCTTCCAGTTTGATTTTCCACGGCAACGAGCTGCGCCACACGGATGGCAACAATTTCTTGCAGGTTTGAATCGCGCCCTTGGCCCACCGGTGTTGTTGCGTTTTGAATGCTGCCATCTCTACCGGCAGCTCGGCCGGCACGACCACGTCGGGCAAAAACAAAAATTTCCACCCGCGCAATTGCGCCCGGTAGCTCAGGTCCAAATCCTCCGCCAAGGTGTCCGCTGACCACCCACCGGCGTCTTCGATACACCGACGCCGCCATAACCCCGCCGTGCCATTGAAGTTGAAAAAGCGTCCCGAACGAGACCGCGCCGTTTGCTCGATGAGAAAATGTCCGTCAATCAGGATGGATTGCACCCGCGTCAACAATGATTGTTGGTCGTTGAGATGGCCCCAACGCAGTTGAACCATCCCCACCTGAGGATCCGTAAAAAAGTCCACCGTCCGCTGTAACAAATCGGGCGGCGGCACAAAATCCGCGTCAAAAATCGCGATCAGTTCACCCTTCGCATGCTCCAGACCGTATTGCAGGGCACCGGCCTTGAAACCCTGCCGGTGCGGGCGCCTCAAATGCTGAATGTTCCACCCCGCCGCCCGTAACGCGCGTACCTTGTTGCTGACCAGTTGCGGTGTTTCATCGGTTGAATCGTCCAACACTTGAATCTCCAGGCGGTCGCGCGGGTACTGCAACTGGGCCACGGCATCCAACAACCGCTCCACCACGCACGGTTCGTTGTACACCGGCAACTGCACGGTCACCAGCGGCGGCGTTTCAAAGCGGCCCACTGGTTGCGGTCGGTCATGCCGATGCCGGTAGTACAAAAACAACATCCACAGCCGGTGCGCGCCGTAGAACGACAGCAGCACCAGCATCGTAAAGTAAACCGTTGTCGCGATTTGTTGTAATTCTAGCCACATATGTTACGGAAACCAAAAGCCGCGTCGGAACTCCCACCGTCGCGGCCTACCGTTCGCTTGACCCGTCTGTCTGTCCCACACATCATCCTTGCAAAACCAACCACTGAATCAAGTGTAAAGCCAGCATGGGACAAATCCTCACCCTCGCCGCTGCTGCTCGCTGGGCCAACGCCGCGCGCCGACGCGGCCAACGCATCGTCGCCACCAACGGCTGTTTTGACCTACTGCACTACGGCCATGTCCGCTATCTTCAACAAGCCCGGCGCCTCGGCGACGCGCTTGTCGTGGGGCTTAACAGCGACCGATCCGTCCGCATGCTCAACAAAGCGCCCGGTCGCCCCATCCAACCCCATGAACATCGTGCCGCCATCCTTGCGGCCCTGAGTTGCGTGGACGTCGTGGTCATCTTTCACGAGCCGCGCGCCGACCGGTTTCTCGCTGCCGTCCAACCACACATCTACTGCAAAGGCGGGGACTACCGGCCCGAAACACTCGATCCAAACGAACGCGCCGTGCTCACCGCCATCGGCGCCCGAATTCGCATCGTCCCGCTCGTCAAAGGATGCTCTACCACCGCTCTGATCCGTAAAATTCAAACCCTACCGGCCTCGTCTTCCCCGACCACCTGATCACATTGGGCCCCGAGCGTTCGCGCCGCCACCTGTGCCCGTCCATCACCCGTCGAAATGAATGGCAACTTCGCTCTCTTACCTTTCCTCCTCATCATCGGCAGGCGCACTGCCATTCGCCGGTAGCTCCAACACCCGTTGCGCCTCCGCAGAGGGAAGCTGCTCAACTTGGCGCAACTTCCGCTCCATTTGCTTCGTACGCTTTGTTGCATCGTCAATTGTCTCACTCGCCTTGTTCAAATGGCCTTTCACCTTCTCTAATACGACACCGAATTTGCCGAACTCCGTCTTCACCGCGCCCAACACCGTCCACACCTCATGCGCTCGTTTCTCGATCGCCAGTGTTTGAAACCCAACCCGCAAACTGTTCAAAATCGCCGACAAGGTCGTGGGGCCCGCTACCAAAACCCGATAGTTGCGCTGCAACTCGTCATGAAAACCCGGCTCCCGCAGCACCTCGGCATACAACCCTTCCGTCGGCAAAAACAAAATCGCAAAATCCGTCGTCTTCGGCGGCTTCACGTACTTTTCGTGAATCGTCTTCGCCATGTCCGCAACGCGCCGCAACAAGGCATCCTTGGCGGTTTGCACAGCTTGTTGGTCACCGGCCTGCGATGCCTGTTGCAAACGCTCGTAGTCCTCCTTGGGAAACTTCGAATCAATCGGCAACCACACCGGTTCCCCACCCTCATCGCGGCCCGGTAGTTTCACGGCAAACTCAACCCTCTCGCTCCCATGCACCGCGACGTTGCACCCAAATTGGTCGGGCGTCAGAATTTGCTCCAAAATCGCCCGCAACTGGTACTCGCCCCACGTCCCTCGCTCCCGCACATTCGTCAGCACCCGCTTCAAATCCCCCACTCCGGTCGCCAAGCTACGCATCTCTCCCAACCCTTGCTGCACCGCGTCCAGTTGGGCGCTGACCAACTTAAACGACTCGCCCAATCGCTTCTCCAGCGTGCTCTGCAACTTCTCATCCACCGTCTGGCGCATGGCCTCAAGCTTCTGCTCATTACTCGTCTGAATCTCGCGAAGTTTGGTTTCCACCGCGGTGCGAACCCTTTCAAACAACGCCTGCCCGTCTTTCTGTGCTGCCAGCAAATGTGACTGAATCTTCTCGCCCTGGGCCGTCAACGCCTCGCGATTCGTCTCCGCCAAGGAACGCACCTCTTGCGTCAACTCTTTGATCGCCTCCCGCTGCGCCGAGGCTACCTCCTCACGCAGCAGGCGCGCATCGAGGGCAATGCCCTCGCGCAGGCGGTTTAGTTCGTCGCGCAATACCGGCTCAATGCTCGTGCCTACCGGCTGCGCCACCCGCCGCCAAATCATCACCCCCACCGCCACAGCCGCCAACGCCAGCACTAAAATCAGCACCATCAAAACTGCCTCCACCTCGTGCCTCCTTTCCGACCACTT
>JANWVU010000117.1 GCA_025056465.1 Verrucomicrobiia bacterium
AAGAGGTACCGGCACGGTTTGCGACCCATGTGCTCAGCCTGGCGCAAGCCGGGGAGCGGTCGGTGGCGGTGACAATGACGAAAACTACTTTGGCGCAGATGTTGGGCACGACGAAAGAGACGTTGTCACGCGTGCTGCGCCGGCTCCAACGCCGTCGGGTCCTGAGCTACCGGGGGCATCAAATCCGTATCTTCAATCGCGCGCGGTTGGAGCGCATTGCGGCGGGTGAGGAGAAGCTGTGACGGGATTTGGCGGGTCGTGTCGTTGACTTTCACGGCGCGCCCGTGTTAGCGTTCGCGCCGTTTTTTCCGATGGCTCGCGATTACAAAACCACGCTGAATTTGCCGCGCACGGCGTTTCCCATGAAGGCGAATCTGCCGCAGCGCGAGCCGGAACGGTTGGCGCGTTGGGCGCAACAGCAGTTGTACCGGCAGATTCAGGAAGCGCGAAAGGACGCGCCGTTGTTTGTGTTGCACGACGGGCCGCCGTTTGCCAACGGCGATGTGCACATCGGCACGGCGCTGAACAAGATTCTCAAGGACATCGTCGTCAAATTTAAAACGATGCAAGGCTACCGGGCGCCGTTTGTGCCGGGTTGGGATTGTCACGGGTTGCCGATTGAACACAAGGTCAAGAGGGAGTTGGGAGCGCAGGCACAGCAGATGTCGCAGGCGGAGTTGCGGCGGGCGTGCCGCGCGTATGCGGAGAAATACATCGGGATTCAACGCCGGCAGTTCCAACGGCTCGGTGTGTTTGGGGATTGGGAGAATCCCTATCTAACGATGAGTCCGCAGTATGAGGCGGAGATTATCGGGGCGTTGGCGGATATGGTGGGCGCGGGGTACATCTATCGCGGACGCAAGCCGGTCCACTGGTGCGCGTCGTGCCGCACGGCATTGGCGGAAGCGGAGGTGGAGTACGGCGAGCATGAATCACCGTCGGTGTATGTGAAGTTTCCGCTGCGTGATCGGGCCAACGAATTTGCGGTAATTTGGACGACGACGCCGTGGACGCTACCGGCGAATTTGGCGATCGCAGTGAAACCGGAGTTTCTGTACGTGCGCGCCCGAACCCCGCAGGGGGAGACGTGGATTGTGGCGGAGGCGTTGTTGGGGCCGGTAGCCAAGGCGACCGGTGTAATGTTGGAGCCGGTAGAGAAACTGACCGGGGTGCAACTTGTGGGCACCGTGGCGCGGCACCCATTTGTGGATCGGGATTCACCGTTGTTGGCATCGCCGTATGTCACGCTGGAGCAGGGGACGGGTTTGGTGCACACGGCCCCAGGACACGGTGCGGAGGATTTCGAGATTGGGCAGCAGCACGGGTTGGATGTGTTGGCGCCCGTGGATGACGGCGGAGTGTTCACGGCGGAGGCGGGTCAGTTTGCGGGGCAATTTGTTTTTGAGGCCAATGCGGCGATCGTAGCGCATTTGCGGGAACGCGGCATGTTGGTAGGGCACGAGATGGTGCGGCACTCGTATCCGCATTGTTGGCGCTGCAAACAGCCGGTGATTTTCCGTGCGGTTGAGCAATGGTTCATCGCGCTGGATCATGCCGGGTTGCGGCAGCGGGCCTTGGCGGAGATCCCTAAAGTGCAGTGGGTACCGGCGTGGGGACAAAACCGAATCACCGGCACGTTGGAGCAACGTCCCGATTGGTGCATCTCGCGACAGCGGGCGTGGGGTGTGCCGTTGCCGTTTCTTCATTGCCGGGCTTGTGGCCGGGCGGTGGTGGATCGGGATTTGATTTTGAAGTTTCGTGAACAAGTGGTGCGTGAGGGTGTGGATGTTTGGTTTGAGCGATCGGTACGAGAGTTGTTCGGCGAGGTGCGTTGTCCGCAGTGTGGGTCGGCGGATTTAGAGAAATGTCCCGATATCGTGGATGTGTGGTTGGAGTCGGGGGTGAGTCATCGCGCGGTGTTGAGGACACGGCCTGAGTTAAAATACCCGGCTGATGTGTATCTGGAGGGAAGCGACCAACATCGGGGGTGGTTTCAATCGTCGTTGATGACCGCGATGGCCACGGAGGGGCGCGCGCCGTTTCGCACGGTGGTGACCCACGGGTTCTTGGTGGTGCGCGCGGAGGATACCGGGCGCAAGCAGAAGATCTCAAAGTCGGCAGGCCGACCGGCCAACGCGGATGATTATGTGAGCCGGTACGGCGCGGATTTGTTGCGGTTGTGGGTGGCGTCGGAAAACTATCAGGGTGACATACCGGTCTCGGACGAGATTTTTGAGCGGGTGGGCGAGACGTATTTCAAGCTGCGGAACACGCTGCGGATTTTGTTGGCCAACCTGTATGATTTCACACCGGGTGAGCCGGTGGTGTTGCAGGAGATTGACCGGTGGCTTTTGTCGCGGCTGCAAGCGGTGATTGAGGAAGCGGGGGCGGCGTACGAGCAGTTCGAGTTCCACCGGGTGTATCGGGTGTTGAATGAGTTTTGCACGGTGGAACTGTCGTCGTTTTACGTTGACGTGACCAAGGACGTGCTATACACGTTTGCGCCCCAAGCGCCCGAACGGCGCTCGGCGCAGTTTGCGATGTGGGAAACGGTGGTGGTGCTGACGCGGTTGCTGGCGCCCATCATGCCGTTCACCACGGAGGAAGTATGGGAACATATACCGGGTCGCCCTGTACCATCGGTGCATTTGGCAGATTTTCCGCGCGTGGACGAGACACGGCGGGACGTGGCGTTGGAAAAGCGATGGGAGCAGGTGCTGAAACTGCGCGAGCTGGTTGCGGTGGAGTTGGAAAAAATGCGGCAGGCGGGGCAAATTGGGAAGTCGTTGGAAGCGCAAGTGCGGATTCGGCCCGGCGACGCCGCGCAGGCTCAGTGGTTGGAGTCGGTGGGGCGCGAGATGTTGGCGATGGTGTGGATGGTGTCCCAAGTGGAGTTTGGATCGCCGACCGGTGGGGGCTGGGACGTAACGGTTGCGGTTGCGGCCGGGACGAAATGCCCGCGTTGCTGGCGATGGCAGACCGACTTGGGCAGCGATCCGAAATACCCGGAGATTTGCGGTCGGTGCGCGCGAATGTTGACGTTGTGCGGTGCTGAAGTGGGGGAAACATATCATGAAGAGTAAGAAACGAGTGGTGAATAAGTCCACGAAGGCCAAAACCGTTGTGAAAAAGAAGGTAGCCAAAGCGGTCAAACCAGCGCGCGCGACGCGTGCTGCCAAGGAAAAGCCGGCGCGTCGGGCAGTTGCCGCGGCCCCGAAGCGGAGTGCGACAGCGGGTGCTGAGACGGTTGCGGTGCGCTTCAGCGAGGCCGAACGGGAAAAGTTTCGGAAGATGCTTTTGGATTTGCGGGATCACCTTATTGATGGCGTGAATTTTTTGGCTAGCGACAATCTCAAACGGTCCACGCGCGATGCATCCGGGGAGTTGAGCGGGTACAGCATGCACATGGCGGATGCGGGCACGGATAATTTTGACAGGGAATTTGCCCTCAGTCTCGTGTCGAACGAACAAGAAGCGTTGTACGAAATTCAGGAGGCGCTCAAGCGACTGGACAGCGGCCAATACGGGATTTGTGAGATGTGCGAGAAGCCCATCCCGCGTGAACGGTTGGAAGTGCTGCCGTTTGCGCGGCGTTGCATTCAGTGTCAGTCGCAGGTGGAGAAGAACCGCCGTTTTGTGCCGCGGCAGGGGCCGACGTTTGTGGAATCTGCGGAAGAGACCGAGGGCGAGGAAACCGAGGCCGAGGAATGAGCGGTGGTGGCGTGGTGGGCCATCGCGGCGGCAGTGTTGGCGGCGGATCAGCTAACAAAAGCGTGGATTACGATCCGTCTCGAACTTGGTGATGTCTGGCCCGTCGTACCGGGTTTTTTTGACCTCGTTCATTGGCGAAACACCGGTGCGGCGTGGGGCATGTTCCAGGGTTTGAACGCGTTGCTCATTGTAGTCTCGGTGGCGGTGCTTGTCGCGCTGGTTGTGTGGCGAGAGAAATTCCACTGGGAACGACGCGGTGCGCGGGTCGCCACCGCGTTGTGGGTGGGTGGGATTACCGGCAATCTTGTAGATCGGGTGCGGTTGGGGGCGGTGGTGGATTTTTTGGATTTTTACATTGGTCGTTGGCACTGGCCGGCGTTCAATGTGGCCGACTCAGCCATTTGCGTGGGTGTCGTTTTGTATGTTCTCAGCACCTGGCGGGTGGCGGAAAAACCGGGGAACGCTCAAATCGGGTAAGTCAAGCGCTCGCGGCGCTCGAATCGCACGAGCGATCGGCATCCGGTACGCCGCAGTTGCTCTGTGACCATCTGGAATTGCATTCCTACGTGGGAAGGGTCGTGAGCATCCGAATTGACCTGCAAGGGAATGTCGCGCTGGAGCGCCGCCGCGATGATGTTGAACGAGGGATACGGTTCGGGCGTACGTAATTCAGGATGCCGGTAGCCTGAGGTGTTGATTTCGAGAGCGACACCGGCGTGAGCAATTTCATCGAGTGTAGTCTCAATCAGCTTACGGTGCTGAGGTCCGGGTGGGGTGCCGCAACGTTTCACAACATCGAGGTGCGCGACGACATCCACCAAACCACTGCGAGCCATTTGGCGCACGAGAGCAAAGTAGCGTTCAAACAGTTCGTCATGATTACCCCGGTAGTTTGCGGGCCACGATGAAAGCCGGCAATCGGGGTCGAGATAATGGACAGAGCCGAGGACGTAATCCCATGGGTAAGCGGTGACGAGCTTTTCATTGAACGATTCCAGGCCGATGACGAAGTCGAGTTCCAAACCCAACCGGATGGTTAGGCGCGACCGGTATTGTTCACGCAACGCCAACACCTCTTCGACATACGCCGGTAGCTCTTGGGGCGCCATGCGCACATTGGCGCCCCGACCATCGGGCAGGGGACTGTGGTCGGAGAAGCCGATTTCGCTCAAACCGAGTTTCAACGCCGCCTCGGCGTATGCGGCGATCGGACCGGTGGCGTGTTTGCACCGTGGTGTGTGCATGTGATAATCGCCCACGATCGACATGGCGGCGGACTGTAGCGGCTTGGATGCCGATTGCAAACCTCAATTGGTGAGCTAGACTCGCATGCATCATGACGGAAACACCGGTGACGTTCGAGTGCCGCGGGCAACAAATCGTGGGCATGATTCATTTGCCGCCGGGACGGGAGCGCGTGCCGGCGGTGTTGATGTTGCACGGGTTTACTGGAACGAAGGTGGAATGCCATCGGATGTTTGTGAAATTAGGGCGTCTGCTGGCGAAAAAAGGTATCGCGAGTTTGCGGTTTGATTTCCGCGGTTCGGGCGACAGTGCCGGTAACTTCGAAGACATCACGCTACGTTCGGAGGTGGCCGATGCGTTGGAGGCCATCAAGTTCATGGCACGGCATAAACGATTCAATTCACGCCGACTGGGCTTGGTAGGGATGAGTTTGGGAGCTGCAGTGGCATCGTATGTGGTGGGAAGGGAGCGGACGCGGTTTCAGGGGTTGGTGTTGTGGGCGCCGGTGGCTGAGGGTACCGGGATTTTGGATCAACTCTCGACACCGGAAGCCGTCGCTTCGCTGGCTCAGACCGGGTTGACCGACTATGGCGGCAATCTGGTAAGCGTCCAATTCATTCGGCAGTTCGCCGAGATGAAACCGTTGCGTGAAGTCGTGAAGTGTCGGTGTCCCGTGTTGATCGTGCACGGGGGCAAGGATGAGACGGTCCCGGTGAGCCATGCCGATCAATATGAGCTGGCGTTGCGATCACCTGATCGCCCCGTGAAGAAGATCGTCATTCCCGATGCGGATCACACGTTCAACAAGCACGTGTGGGAACGACGGCTGTTGGATGAAACGGTGGCATGGCTGACGGCCACATTGTAGCAGCGGTAAGACATGAACTGGTGGTTGGGTGTCAGTGTCGGATTGAAGGAAATCGCTGCACACAAGTTTCGCTCGGCCCTGACGATGTTGGGCATCATCCTCGGTGTGTGCTCGCTGGCGGGGATGTTCGCGCTGGTTACCGGACTCACAAAGGGGATGCGGTTTGCGCTCAATCAACTGGGTGGATTAGAAAAGGTGAATGTCTCCGATCAGGAACCGCCTCTCGACCAGCAACATCTCGCGGAGCTGTCACCCGGTCGCACTTGGCGCGACGTGGAAGCGATTCGCGCGAATTGTTCGTTGATCAAAGCTGTTTCTCCCGAGGTAGATTTGCGTGGGGCGACGGTGGTGCGGGGAAATCGGCAAAGTCGCCCCCGGCAAGTAGTAGGTGCTACGCCCGAATTTCTTACGGTTAACAACTTCACGGTGGAACACGGACGGTTCATCACAGAGCTGGATTTGTGGAATGCGGCGCGCGTGTGTGTGGTGGGACAACGAACGTGGGCGGATTTATTTGGTCCCGCCGCACCGGACGAGCAACGGCTGGGACAAACGATCGAGATCAACGGTGAACCATTCACCGTCGTGGGTGTATTTCGGTTATATGAGACCGAGCGAGCGCGCCGCCAACGGGAAGCCGGTAAGCTTGACACAACCCCCATGAACCGGGCGGAGCCGCACCGCGGACGAATGACGGCTCGCCCGGGCGTGCGGGGTGGTCATTGGTTAGCGGCAAAAAATGAGATCGTGGTGATTCCCCTAAGCACGATGCAAGGGGTATTTCGCTCGGCGGCACTTGGCGGTATCGATCCGGACCCCCGGCTCACATGGCTAAACCTACGGGTTCGCAACGCCGAGCAGCTCGACGAGGCATTGCATCAGGTGCGAAATACGTTGCTGCAAACGCATTGCGGCGTGGAGGACTTTAGATTTGAAACTCGCGAAAGTTGGGCGGAGAGCATTCGCGAACAAAGCCAAAACGCGATACGGACCGGTGGGTTGATTGCCAGCATTTCGCTCGTGGTTGGCGGCATTGGTATCATGAACATCATGTTGGCTTCGATTCGTGAACGCATC
>JANWVU010000118.1 GCA_025056465.1 Verrucomicrobiia bacterium
AGTCGCGACATCCACCACGACGGCGGTGCCGAGTCGGGCTTGCCCTGCGCGAAGAGGTCATGCACAAGCGCGCACCCGTAACAGCAAAATACCGGTGGGTGAACGGGACCGCGCACTCGTACCGGCAGGCCGCATTGGGCACAGTCCGGTGAAGCAGCGTCGGTCATGAGAACCCGGTGGCGCGCGCGTCAGCAGAGACGCGACCGCGGAAATGGCGCGTTACTTCCACATTTGGCCGACAGCGTCGGTGAGCCAGAGTTGGAAATCCGGCAGGGCATAGCGGAGGTGATAGACGATGCCGAAAATGAAAAATGCCACGAACCATGCAATGATCCACCACGGCAGGCGGCTGCCTTCGTAGGTGGGGCGTTCGGGTTCAGGCGGTGGGGTCGGTGGGGTGGGAACGTTGTTGTTCGGCGAGGTCATATTCTCTTTCCTGATCAAGCATGTCGTATTTGGGCTGTTCAATATCGCGGAAATGCCCACGGAGAAACGCCCAGATCGCCAGCAAGAGGAAGCCAAACGTGGCGGTGAGGTATGGCACCACGCTGACGAGTGCGAAGCCCGGCATGTCTTCGTGGGTGGCGGTGTTGGCAAACTCAACGAGTTTGTACAGGAACGTGGCGCCGCCGATGGCCACCGCCAGCACCACAAGCCACGAAACTAACCGGTGGATGTTGATGGGACGTTTCATGGTTGGGCGGCCTGGGCCGGTAGGATGGGCGGCGGGAGCGGTTCGGCCCAGCTCCCGAGCCATTGCACATAGTTGATGATGGCCAGACCGCGGGCGTTCGGTTGCGGTGGGTCACCGGGTTTGGCTGGCGGATCAAAGAACCATTTGTACGACGGCATGACCGATGTGGGCACAACCCAACGCGGCTCGTAGAAGTGCGCGGCGTGCCAGTCGTTGCCATGTTTGCCGGCGGAGCGGATGAGGTCGGGACCCACGCGGCGGGTGCCGAGCAGTTGCGGTAGTTGCAATTCGTTTTGATGTTCGGCGGCGTAGGAAACGCGGCCAAAACGAATGTCCTCGTTCGAGACGGGCCGGACGAACTGCGAGTGGCAATGCCAGCAGGCCTCGGCGATGTAGATGTCGCGCCCCATCCGCAGGGCGCGCGCGTAGGATTCGGAGTTTGGCTCGCCAAAGTATTTCATGAACTGCTCGGGATACCGGCGCGCCAAATCGTAAAACTCCGGTATGGGTTGTTTGGCGATTTCCTCGACGGTGACCATTGGCACCTGGCGCGTGAGTTGAAACGGTAGCCACGCGAACAACAACACCGACAATCCAAAAAACCCGACACCGGCAACCAGGGTGACCGTGGCGAATCGCTCAATAACGGGCCGTTGTTCCATGAGTGCGCCTCCTACACCGTGACCGGCTCAGGAACCGGTTTGGTTTCCGCTGCCGGTAACGGCGCTGCGGCGGTGCGCCACATGTTGTAGAAGAAGAGCACCTGGCCGGCGATGATCATCAATCCCGACGCGGTGCGCCATGCCCAGAACGGCACCGAGGCCACAAGCGATTGTTCCCACGGTGCGAGCGATTGCCAAAGGTAACCCTGCAACACACCGGCGGCGAGCAAGTCCACGAACATGATCAGCATACCGGCTGTGGACAACCAGTAGTGAGCCGTGTTCAGCGACGGGTTGTGCCACGGTCGGCCGGTCAGCCTCGGCCACAGCTCCGTGACGATGCCGAGAATCCAGAAACCAAACACCCCAAACATGACCAAATGCGCGTGACCGACCACCCAGTCGGTGAAGTGGATGATTTTTTGCGTGGTCAGCAACGCCTGATATGCGCATTGGGCGCAGGTGATCATGTAAAAGACGATGCCGGTATAGAACCAACGGATGGGCAGTTGCTTGAATGCCTCACCTCGTCCGCGCACCGTGGCCACGAAGTTGACGAACACCGTCATCACCACCACCTCCACGCCGATGGTGGAAACGACCGCGCTGTACTGGGCGAACATCGGGATGGTGCTCCAGAAGAAATGATGCACGCCCTGCAACGGATAGAAAAACGCCAAGCCCCAAAAACCAATCAGCGACACCGCGTGACTCCAGATTGGTTTCTTCAGAATCACTGGCACGAAGTAGTACATCAGTCCCCAGCCAATCGGCGTGACCAGCAACCCAACCAAGTCGTGGATGAACAGTCCGACAATCGCCGCACCCGCCGCGCCCGGCGTGAAAAATTGCGGGATGAAATTCCCCATCACGTAGTTCAGCGTGGTCCATACGAACGCCACGCTGAAATACCACAGCGAGACGTACAGAGGTTTGCGGGACGCCTTGAAAATGGGCACGGAAAAGTTGATGCCCATCAGAATCAGACCCACGACGACAAACGGGTCCACGTACAACGGCGTTTCGCCCCATTCGATCGCCTGCGCATGACCGGCTAACAGCCCGAATGCCGTGGCCAACACAATGGCCTGCACCGCCCAAAAAATGAACCAGCTCAGCCCCCGGCTGGCCACAGGATACCGGGTCAAACGCGGCACGACCCAATGCAACGCGCCGAGGAAACAGTTGAGGATAAATCCGTAGGCGACCGCGTTGGTGTGCAGCATGCGAACGCGGCCCGGTGAGAGCCATTCAATTCCCGCGAACGGGTAATGATTCAGAAATTGAAGCGAGAAGAAAAATCCCGCCAGCAACGCGATGGCAAAATACACCATGCCGGCCACGAAATACCAAAACACCAGCCGCGTCTCGACCGGTGCAGGTTGCGGGTATTGCGATTCGCTCATCGAGCACCTCCTGAGGCCGGCATGGCGACGGCCAGCGGGGCCAAGGGCAAATTACGTAGCCGGTCATTCCGCTGGTCGGCCAGCCAACGCACATAGTACGCCAACGCCCAAATATCTTCGTCCGGGATCGAGTCTTTCCATGTCGGCATCGCCGTACCTCCGATGCCAGCCGCGATAACGATGAAGAGATTTTTCAATTCGATCCCCGTTTTGATCCTGTCGGTCTTGAAATCGGTGGGCATCAACGGTTGTCCCCACCCATCTGGCTTCATGACTGGCTTGTGGAAATCGGGTCGCAACGGCGGCGGACGGCGTTTTTGCGCCGCGTACAACTCTGCAAACCGCTCCGCGCTGACGTAGCCGGGATGACATTGCCAGCAAGTGGTCACCGTGTGATACACGACTTCGCCCCGCGCGACGGCCTTGCGAATGGATTCAACATCGCCGCGGTAGGGGTCCTCGGTCACCGCGATGGGGACACCGGGTGCACTCCTCTGCCACTCGGGCGAGAAGGTTTTGATGTACTCGATGATTTTGGCACGCTCTTGTTGCGGTAACAACGGCCAAGCCGGCATCGAGGTGCCGTTTAGCCCATGCACCAAAATGCGATCGAGATCCTGATCGGTCGGCAGCTCGCCGGCCGGTACGGAACCGAATTTAAATTTGCCACTCGTAAAGTCGCGCGGTTTTGGGTCGAGAAAAATTGCTGCGGGTCCTTTGCCATCGCCCGCAACACCGTGACAACCCGCACAATACCGGTCGTAGGACCGCTTACCGGGATGCTCCGCGGCGTGTGTTGATTGAGCCGCGATGGCGGTCATGACACCCCCGATGCACAACGCCACAGATCGTCGCGTCAATTGACGCAACAATCCGCGCAAGTTTCCTTCTTCCATCCTCCTAGCCTCCGCTGCGCTCGCCCAACATCTGCCGCCGGGGTGAAAACGCGGCCACGTTGGGCAGTCCTCCGCACGCACTTTGGCCGGGCGGTGCGAAGCCATCGCTCTTGTAATCAGCCAGCACCGGTCGTTCAACCATTTTTTCCCAAGACATGTTCCGACGACGGGTAACCTACCCCGCTCACACACCGTCCGGTCTTGCTCCTCAGTGGTTGTTGACCGGCCCGTCTGCACAACGCTGCCCCCGGTTCCATTTACCGCTCGCGCTCAGAGTGGCACAATACAAGCATGTCAGAGCCGAGGATCTTATTGACCGGTGCGACGGGGTATGTCGGCGGACGCTTGTTGCCGCTGCTCGAACGCGAGGGTCGGTTGGTTCGATGCCTCGTGCGGCGCCCCGGTAGTTTGGTGGGGCGCGCCGGGACGCACACGGATGTCGTTGGTGGAGATTTGCTCGACCGTGCGTGTCTGGACCCTGCGTTGCGCGGCGTCGAAACGGCCTACTACCTCGTGCACTCCATGGGCGCGCGGGACGATTTCGAGGAGCGCGACCGGCAAGCGGCACGGAATTTCGCTGAGACCGCTCGGGTCGCGGGCGTGCGCCGCATTATTTATCTCGGCGGTCTCGGAGAGGATCGGCCAGATCTCTCCCCGCATTTGCGCAGCCGGCATGAGGTCGGCAACATCCTTCGCGCGTCGGGCGTTCCTGTCCTTGAGTTGCGGGCATCCATTATCATCGGCTCGGGCAGTTTGTCGTTTGAGATGATTCGCGCATTGGTGGAACGATTGCCGGTAATGATCACGCCGCGCTGGGTGCGTGTGCCGGCGCAGCCCATTGCGATTGACGATGTGCTGGCGTATCTGGTCGGCTCGCTGGAGGTGCCGATGGCTGGCTCGACCATTATTGAAATCGGCGGGCCGGACGTCATGTCGTATGCCGACCTGATGCGCGAGTATGCTCGGCAACGCGGGTTGCGGCGATGGATGATTCCCGTGCCGGTGCTGACGCCGCGGTTGTCGGGTCTGTGGCTGGGGTTGGTCACGCCGTTGTATGCGCGGGTGGGACGAAAACTGGTGGACAGCATCCGGCATCCGACGGTTGTGCGCGATCCGTCGGGGATGAAGTTGTTTGCGATTCAACCAATGGGCGTACGCGAGGCGATTGCCCGAGCGTTGCGCAACGAGGACCAGGAGTTTGCCGCGACGCGCTGGTCCGATGCATTGTCGGCCACCGGTCACGCGCCGAGCTGGGGTGGTGTGCGATTCGGCAACCGGTTGGTGGACTCGCGTGCGGTCACCGTGCCGGTAGACGCGGCGCGGGTGTTTGCGGTGATTGAACGGATCGGCGGCGACAACGGCTGGTACTACGCAGACTGGCTCTGGGCCTTGCGCGGTTGGCTGGATTTGCTCGTCGGCGGCGTCGGGATGCGGCGCGGCCGGCGGCACCCGACCGAGCTGCGCGAGGGCGACACGCTAGACTGCTGGCGGGTGGAAAAGGTGGAACGACCTTACCGGCTGAGACTGCGCGCCGAGATGCGGTTGCCGGGCCGCGCATGGTTGGAGTTTGAGGTTGAACCAACCATCAACGGCGCGCGGATCCGACAGATCGCGACGTTTGACCCGGTGGGTTTGTTGGGGTTGGCGTATTGGTACGGGGTGTGGCCGTTGCACAAGCTGGTATTTGCCGGCATGCTGCGTGGTGTGGCGCGAGCCGCCTCTGTAACGGAGTGATCGCAATCGAGATTGAAGTTGTCGCCACCCGGCATGACCCGGTCTGGTCGCGACGCTCCACAGGAGACGAATGGCGGATCGTGGCGGATTGCTTTTGCGGAGGCTGCCGGTTACAACAACGCCCAACCTTCCAACAAGGAGATAGGTCAAATGGCCGCGTTTTATTACGTCGGGTGTGATTTGGGGGCCGAGTCAGGGCGGGTCATGTTGGGCTGTTTGCAGGACGGCAAGTTTTCGGTGGAGGAAATTCACCGCTTTGCCAACGGCCCGGTCGAGGTGTGCGGGACGTTGCGATGGGATGTGTTGCGGATTTTTGAGGAGCTGAAAGCGGGGTTGCGGATGGTCGCGGCCCGTGGCGTGCCGGTGGTCGGGCTTAGCACGGATTCTTGGGGCGTGGACTACGTGTTGTTGCACGGCGACGAGCCGATGTTGACGGCGCCGTTCAACTACCGGGATGCGCGCACGGACGGTGCGTTGGAGCGCGCGTTTGCCGAGGTGCCGGCCGATCTGATTTTCGAGCAGACCGGTATCCAATTCATGTCGATCAACACGCTGTATCAGTTGCTGGCCGACCGGGACCGTCGGCCGGCAGTCCTGAAGATGGCCGACCGGTTTCTACTGATTGGTGATTATTTCAACTATTTGTTCAGCGGGGTCGCCAAAGCCGAGGCGTCGCTGGCAAGCACCACGCAGTTGTACAACACGCGGAAACGGAAATGGTCACCGCTATTGATCCGCAAGTTCCGGCTCCCGAAAAAAATTTTCCCCGACATCGTCAGCTCCGGCACCGTCTTGGGTCCCATGCTACCGGCTGTGGCCGAGCAGACCGGTCTGAAAGGTGTCCAGGTCGTGGCCGGATGTTCGCACGACACAGCCGCCGCCGTGGCAGCGGTGCCGGCCAGGGGGGCGGACTGGGCTTACCTCAGCTCGGGCACATGGTCGCTGGTCGGCGTCGAGGTCAAGAAGCCTATCATCAACGAGCAGAGTCGCTCCCTGAATTACACCAACGAGGAGGGTTACGGTCCCAGTACACGGTTCCTCAAAAACCTAATTGGTTTGTGGATTCTCCAAGAATGCCGCCGCGATTGGGCGCGTCAGGGCCAGGACTTTTCCTATGCCGACCTCGTTGCGCAGGCACAACAGGCCCCACCGTTGCGGTCATTGATTTACCCGAACGCACCCCGATTTTTGAAGCCGGGTGACATGCTTCGCAAAATCGCCGAATACTGCGAACAAACGCAACAACCGGTACCGAGCACCCCCGGTGAGGTCACGCGATGCGTGTGCGAGAGTCTCGCGTTGGCGTATGCCCAGTGTCTGCGGGAAATCGAGACCAT
>JANWVU010000119.1 GCA_025056465.1 Verrucomicrobiia bacterium
CCGGTAGAAGCGCGCGCGTGGAGGTGCGGGTGGAGAATTCACTGCGACGATCCCTGCGGTTCGTGATTTGGGCCTGGGTGGGTGGTGCGTTGTGGTTGTACATCACCACGGGAGCCTTGCTGACCCGGTACGCGCAGTGGGTGGGTTTACCACCAATCGGTTTTGGCATCATGGCGGCGGTGCCGTTTGTGGCGGCGCTGTTCCAGTTACCGGCCAGTTGGTGGTTGGAGCGACACGGACATCGCAAACGGTTTTTTATTGGGTTGGGTTTATTGCATCGCGCGCTGTGGTTGGTGATTGCGGTGCTGCCATGGGTGCTACCGGCTTCGTGGCAGTGGCCTGGTTTTCTTGTGGTTTTGGGCATCTCGTGGGTGGCCGGTCAGATGATCGTGCCGGCCTGGGTGGCGTGGATGGGCGATTTGGTTCCGGCACGAATTCGCGGGCGGTTTTTCTCGCGTCGCACACAGTTGGGTCAGCTCGTCGGGTTGGTTACGACGTGGGCGATTGGCGCAGTATTGGATTGGGCAACGACGCAGGGTGAGCCGGTGATGGCGCGGACCATTTCGATCGGCTTGGCCGTGGCGGGTGTGGCGGGGATGTTGGATTTTTTGTTGTTCCTACCGGTTGAGTCGGCGGAGCGACCGGTGCCCGCGCGGCCAGTCAGTTTGTGGGAGTTGGTGCGGGCACCGTTGGCGGATGTCCATTTTCGGCGGTTCCTCGGCTTTCATATGACGCTAACGTTTGGGACCGCCTATTTGGGACCGTTTTTCTGGTTGTACGCGTTCGAGGAACTGCAACTGACCAACGTGCAGGCCAATGTCTGGCTGGTGATCTTGCCGATGGTCATGTGGGCGTTGGCCACGCCGTTGTGGGGTCGTGTGTTGGATCGGTTTGGGCGCAAGCCCGTACTCTGGCTGGCCGGCATCGCGGTGGTGTTGGGCAGTGCCGCTTGGGTGCCGATGACAGAGGGGACGTTGTGGCCGTGGTACGGTTTGGTGATGTTGGCCAACTTGGCGTGGCCGGGGATTGAGCTGGCGAATTTCAACGTGTTGCTCCGCACCCGAGATGCTACCGGTCAGACACGAGTGCCGACCAGCGGTTACGTTGTGGTGTGCAGCGTGGCCGGAGCGCTGGCCGGTTCGTTGGCCGGGCTGGTAGCCGGTGGGCTGGCGGAGGCGTGGCAACCACGGCAACCGGTGTGGCTGGGCGTGGAGTGGACGTATCATCGAGTGCTGTTCGTCTGTTCCAGTGCATTGCGCCTGGTCGCGCTCGGATGGCTGGTGGGCTTTCGCGATGTGCAAGCCGGTAGCACTCGAATGGCGTTGCGATATCTCGGCACCAACATCTACTCGAACCTTCAGCAGACGGTGTTTTTGCCGATTCGCTTGTTGTCGCGGGTGGGACGGATGACGTACAAGGTGCGCAAATCATCGTCATGAAAATTGGTTGGATTGGGACCGGAGTGATGGGGTCGGCGATGGCTGGACATCTGCTCGCTGCCGGTCATGCCGTGACGGTGTTCAACCGCACGCGCGCCAAAGCGGAACGGTTACTGGCAGCAGGAGCGCATTGGGCGGAGTCACCCCGTGCCGTAACCGAGTCCAGCGAGATCACCTGCACAATGGTCGGTTTTCCGCAAGATGTTCGCGCAGTGTATTTCGGCGAGGACGGCGTGCTGGCGGGTTGGTCACCCGGCAAAGTGTTGGTGGATTTCACAACGAGTTCACCGTCGTTGGCGCAGGAGATTGCCGCCCGTGCCACCGCGCTGGACGCACCGGTCAGCGGAGGCGATGTGGGTGCGCGCAATGCGACGTTGTCCATCATGGTCGGCGGCGCGCGGGAGGCGTTCGAGCACGTGTTGCCGTTGTTGCGATTGCTGGGGAAAACCATCGTTTATCACGGGCCTGCCGGGAGCGGTCAGCATGCAAAACTGGCCAACCAGATTGTGATTGCCGGCACCATGATCGGGGTGTGCGAGGCGTTGTTGTACGCGCGGCGCGCGGGGTTGGATTGCAACCAACTCTTGGAGTCGCTCCGCCCGGGTGCGGCCGGTTGTTGGACGCTGGATCATTTGGCGCCACGCATCTTGGGCGGGGATTTCGCGCCCGGCTTTTATGCGGAGCACTTCCTCAAGGACCTTGGTCTGGCGTTAGAAGAGGCAACGCGAATGGGATGGCAACTACCGGGCGTGGAGTTGGCGCGGCGGTTGTATCAACGCGCATGCGAGCTGGGTTATGCGCGCAACGGAACGCAGGTGCTTTATCGCGTGCTGGAGGAGCTCGCGAAAACGTCGTCGGCGCACTGATGAATCTCGATACCGGTCAGTGGGGCGCGGTGCTGGTGGTCGGCTTGGTGACCGGCTTTGCGAAATGTGGGCTACCGGGTGCCGGTATTCTTGCGGTGCCGGTGATGGCATTGGCGTTTCCCGCTCGGCAATCGGTCGGATTGCTGACTCCGATTTTGATTTTGGGAGATGTGCTGGCGGTGGCGAGCTACCGGCACCATGCGGATTGGTCACAGTTGGTGAGGTTGCTGCCGTCGGTGGCGGCGGGATTGGCAGTAGCCGGTGTGGCGTTGGGCGCGTTGCGCGACCAACACATGCAACCGCTGTTGGGCGGGCTGGTGCTTGGCTTGTTGGTGATGGACTGGCTGCGGCAGCGTTTCGGTTGGGAGCACGTGCCGCATCATCCTGTGTTCGTGAACGGCATGGGATTTCTCGGTGGAGTGACCACCACGTTGGGGAACGCCGCCGGACCAATCATGAGCATTTATTTTTTGGCCCGCGGACTGGATAAGCAGGCGTTCATGGGAACGTTCGCGTGGTATTTCCTCGTCGTGAACGTGGCGAAAATCCCGATTTACTGGTATTGGGGCATGACGACCCCGGCAGGGCTTGGGTTGTGCTTGTATGCGCTGCCGGCCGTGTTGGTGGGCGCGCTTGCGGGGCGCTGGTGGTTGCCGCGGGTCAACTCAGCGCGATTTGCACAGTTGGTGCGGGTAATGGCGGCGGTCACGGCGGTGCGATTAATGTGGGGCTGATGCGGAGAGCATCGGCGGTGTGCCCATGCGCGGATGTAAATTGCGACGATTCGTAAAGCGCGGCGAGGTGTTGAAACTGGCAGCTATTTGCCGAGCAACAAGGCGCTAAGATAGTCGCGATTGAGCTTTGCGATGAAATTAAGACTGATGCCTTTCGGGCACGCAGCCTCGCAACTGCCGGTGACCGTGCATGCGCCGAAGCCCTCGGCGTCCATTTGTTGAACCATGGCCAGCGTGCGCCGTGTTTTTTCCGGTTGCCCCTGCGGCAGCAGGTTGAGGTGTGAAACCTTGGCCGCGACGAAGAGCATCGCGCTGGCGTTTTTGCACGCGGCGACGCACGCGCCACAACCGATGCACTGGGCGGCGTCCATCGCTTTATCGGCCACATCTTTGGGGATTAGGATTGCATTTGCGTCCGGCGCGCTACCGGCATTGACCGAGATAAAACCACCGGCTTGCATGATCCGGTCGAAAGCGCTGCGGTCCACCACAAGGTCTTTGATCAGCGGGAATGCCGCCGCACGGAATGGCTCCACGGTGATCGTGTCGCCATCGCGGAATGCGCGCAAGTAGGTCTGACAGGTGGTCACCCGATAGCCGGGGCCATGCGGTTCACCATTGATGACCAGTCCGCAACTGCCGCAAATACCCTCGCGGCAATCATGGTCGAAGGCGACCGGCTCACGCCCCTCGCGCGTCAGTTGCTCGTTTAGCACGTCGAGCATTTCGAGGAACGACATGTTGGGGTTCAGGTCGCGAAGATAGTACTCCTCGAAATGACCCGGCTCATGCCGGTTGGCTTGTCGCCACACGCGCAAGGTCAGGTTCATCACTTATAGCTCCGTTCTGTCGGTTGGACAGCCTCAAAAATCAACGGTTCAATATGCCGCACCGGCGTGTTCCCATCGCCGGTGAACTCCCAACACGCCACATGCGCGAAGTCACGGTCGTTCCGTAAGCACTCGTGGTCGGGGGTTTGGTATTCAACGCGGAAATGACATCCGCAACTTTCCTCGCGAGTCAGCGCATCGCGCGCGATCAACTCGCCCAACTCGAGATAATCGGCCACGCGCCCCGCTCGCTCGAGTGATTGGTTTAGATCCTCATCGCTACCGGGCACATTAACATTTTCCCAAAACTCCTCGCGCAACTCGCCGATGAGTTGAATGGCCCGCTCCAGACCCTGCCGGCTGCGGGTCATCCCGCAATAATCCCAAAGGATTTTACCGACCTGTTTGTGAAACTCGGTCACGGTTTTCCGACCACGGATCGCGAGTAGCTTTTTCACCCGCTCGCGCACCTGCTGCTCCGCCGCACGAAACTCGGGCTGGTCGGGTTTGGGTCGCTGATCGGGTTTCTGTGTCGCGAGGTAATTCCCGATCGTGTAGGGCAAAATGAAATATCCGTCGGCCAAGCCTTGCATCAGCGCGCTCGCGCCGAGCCGGTTGGCGCCGTGGTCGGAGAAATTGGCCTCGCCGATTACGAACAACCCCGGCAGGTTGCTCATGAGGTTGTAGTCCACCCACAACCCGCCCATCGTGTAATGGATGGCCGGGTAGATGCGCATGGGCGTTTCGTACGCATTCTCGCCTGTGATCTCATGGTACATATCGAACAGGTTGCCGTACCGCTCTTCCACGCGTTTCCGACCGAGTCGGCGGATCGCATCGCGAAAATCCAAATACACCCCGAGACCACCGGGGCCGACGCCGCGTCCCTCGTCGCAGACCTCCTTGGCCGCGCGGCTGGCAATGTCGCGCGGAGCGAGATTACCGTACGATGGGTATTTCCGTTCGAGATAGTAATCGCGTTCGTCCTCGGGAATCTCATTCGGCGGCCGTGTGTCGCCCTTCTTTTTCGGTACCCAGACCCGACCATCATTGCGAAGCGACTCGCTCATCAACGTCAGTTTCGATTGGTAGTCGCCGCTTACGGGGATGCAGGTGGGATGGATTTGCGTGAAACAGGGGTTGGCAAAAAACGCGCCGCGCCGGTACGCGCGCCAAATGGCCGTGGCGTTGGAGCCTCGTCCCGAGGTCGAGAGATAGTAGGCGTTGCCATATCCACCGGTGGCCAACACTACCGCATCGGCTGCATGCGACTCGATTTTGCCGGTGATCAGATTGCGCGTAACGATGCCCTTGGCGTGGCCATTGACCACTACCAGGTCCAACATCTCGGTGCGCGGGTACATCTTAATTTGACCCGCCGCGATCTGCCGGCACATCGCGGAATAACAGCCCAGCAAGAGTTGTTGCCCTGTCTGACCACGCGCGTAGAACGTGCGCGACACCTGCGCACCACCAAATGACCGGTTGGTCAGCGTGCCACCGTACTCACGCGCAAACGGCACGCCCATCGCCACGCACTGGTCGATGATGTTGGCGCTGACCTCCGCCAAACGATACACGTTGGCCTCACGCGCCCGAAAATCACCGCCCTTCAACGTGTCGTAAAACAATCGCTCCACGCTATCGCCGTCGTTCTGATAATTTTTCGCCGCGTTGATGCCGCCCTGCGCGGCCACGCTGTGCGCGCGGCGCGGGCTGTCCTGTATGCAGAATGATTTGACGTTGTAACCCAGCTCCGCCAACGTCGCCGCCGCGCTGCCCCCGGCCAATCCGGTGCCCACCACGATGATTTCGTATTTCCGTTTGTTGCCGGGGCTGACCAACCGCAGGTTGGCCTTGTGACGTTCCCACTTTTGCGCCAGCGGTCCCGGAGGAATTTGCGATTTCAGTTCCATGTTCACTGCACCCATTTCATCAAGACTGCTACCGGGATCGAGGTGTATCCGATAAACAGCACCAAGCCCAGCGTGCGCGCGGCATTCTCAATCCACGTCCGATTGCGTTCCGTGCGCAAGCCCAACGATTGCAGCATGGCACTGGCTCCATGACTAATGTGCATACACAGCAACGCCATACTGAAAATGTAAAAGCCCGAGACCACCGGATTGGAAAAACCACGCACTACCATCCCATACACATCGTGCCGACCGGCGGCATCCCGCATTTCCGCATAGGACGGATCAATCTGATGCGCCGTGTAATGCAGGAGATGAAACACGATAAACGTGAACAAGATAATCCCGCTGGCGATCATGGTGCGGGACGCCAACGTGGAATCCACCGGCTCGCGCCGCTCGTTCTCCGCGATCCGCGCATCGGAGTTCTGCCGCAAGAGCAACGCCGCCGACAGCAAATGCAGCCCCACCGCCACCAACAACGCGCCACGCACCCCCCACAACAATTCGGGACTGGCCTTCAATACGGCCGCGTATTGATTCAGTTTTTCCCGCCCCAAAAAAACCTGCAAGTTGCCCAACATGTGCCCGATGACGAACAACACAAGCACCAAACCCGTCACCGCCATCACATATTTTTTCCCCAATGAGGATTGAAATACTGCGACCACGAATTTCATGTGCGCGCGACTGATTAGCCAAACATCCTTGGGCTTTCCACTAATTTTTGCAGATGCTGGTTATCCGCTGCTCTTTGTGCCACGATGTTGTTGCGCCCACGAGTCCACCGCACCGCACACTATGCAACACACCACGAGTAGCGGAAAAAATTTGGTACCAGCAACGCCC
>JANWVU010000011.1 GCA_025056465.1 Verrucomicrobiia bacterium
GCCGGTAAGTTTAGTCCGAACGATTCTTCGGTGACGAATTTGGGCTAGCGCGAAACAATCGCCCCGCTTTCTTCTTCCAACATGGTCTGGGGTTCAGGAGTGCCGGGACCTACGAGGTAGTTCACAATACGCCAGGTGTGATATCCCAGCCGCTCCATCCACCGCATCGCATCCAATGCCTCCACAGCTCTGCCCGGCGACCAAGCACCTCCTGCAGTTTGTTGCAACAATGCGGCCCGCTGACGCCGTTGTTCCGCCGACAATTCCAACGCCATGCGTTCCACGCGAGCGGTCCAGTCCGTGCTGTCTCCCTCGGCCCGCAATCCGGCCAGCGCAACGGCGACGATCTCGCGGCACCGCTCGGCCACCGGCTCTAGTTCCGGTAGCCCGAAAATCGCCCGCAGTGAATCCGGTGGACTCGCCCGCGCTAACAGTCGGGTTAGGTGATCCAGCGCGTGAATTAGCGCCACCCGCGAGGGCGACGGATGCGGTCGCTCCTCTGTAACGGGCAGATGCGCCAGAAAATCCTCCGCACGCAACAGCGCCTGCTGCAAAGCCGCCAGCCTAGCCGTGTCCGGTCCCGCATCCGTCCGCACCACGCGAGCGACCTGCTCCAGCAGCTCCAAGGCTACGGCCCGCAGCGCACGGCGCACCGCCTCCAGCGCAACCGGGGGCGCATGCAACAAGGTGTCGTCCAAATAACGGGTCAACGCGACTTCGCGCTCCGGTAGGATTCGTTCGATCCACCGTGCAAATCCATCCACCCATGGCAGAAAAATCAGCACGCCCAATGCGATGAAGCTGGAGTGAAACGCCGCCAAACTCGTCGCGCCCGGATCCAAGCCCAAATGTCGCTGCGCCCACTCGATTCCCCGCAGCAATCCCGGCAGCACCACCACCGCGATCAAGCCGGTGGCCAGATTGAATGTCACGTGCCCCAGAGCCGTTCGCTTGGCCGACGTGGTTCCGCCAATTGCTGCCAGCACGCCGGTCACCGTTGTGCCAATCGCCGCCCCAATCACCACCGACGCCGCCTGCTCGAAATTGATTGTGCCGGTGTGCAATGCCGTCAATGTGATTGCCACCGTCACGCTGGAGGATTGCAGCACCATCGTCAGCCCCACGCCTGCCAGCATCCCCACCACGTGCGCCGCCAAGCCACCCGACGGCAACCGAGCCAGGTGCACGAAATCCGTCAGCCGACTCATCCCCATCTGCAGCGTCTCGATCCCCACGAAGATCAGACCAAACCCCGCCAACGCCAACCCCACCGGCTGCCAGCGTCGCCCGCCAAACAATTTCAGAAACGCACCCACTCCCACCAAAGGCAACGCGTAAAATCCCACACTGATTTTCAACCCCAGCACCGCCACAAGCCACCCTGTGCCGGTCGTTCCCAAGCTCGCACCCATCACCACCGCCAACGCCTGTGGGAGGGTCAACAACCCCGCGCTGACAAACCCAATCACTGTCACTGTCGTGGCGCTTGACGATTGCACCAACAACGTCACCAACATCCCCGACACAAACGCTCGCCACGGCTTGCCCGTAAACCGCACCAACGCCCGTCGCAACGGCTCGCCCGCCACCGCCTTCAACCCATCCGTCAGCAACGCCATCCCCAACAAAAACAAACCTACACCACCGACGAGCCGAAAAATCATCGCCAGCATGCGGCCATCCTAAAACCGCACCTCAACCCGTCAATCCACATCGGCACGCCATTTCCCTTCATTCATCGCATACCCAACCGGCATCACCCCCTACCGGCCTTCAACCACGAAGCCGCCACCAACCATGGCCAAACCACAAAAATCTCGCCGCGCTACCGGCATCATGCTAAGAGCGCGGCACCGTGGAGCGTGTCTTTGGGAAAACCGGCTGGCGCGTCACGGAAATTGGCCTCGGCTGTTGGCAATTCGGAGGGGCCATCACTCTCGATGGCCGACCGGATGGCTGGCCCAACATCCGTGATGAAGACTCCGTCGCGGCCATCCAACGTGCCGTGGAGCTTGGTATCAACTTCTTCGACACTTCCGATCAGTATGGCTGGGGTCGCAGCGAAGAAATTCTCGGCCGCACGTTGCGTAACCTCGGCGTCCGCGAACGCGTTTACATCGCCACCAAGGTCGGTTTCGGCGTGGATGCGGCCGGGCGCCGCACCTTCAAAGAAACCCGCGCCGAAATCCTCGCCGCGTGCGATGCCAGCCTGCGCCGACTTCAAACCGACCGCATTGACCTCTATCAATGCCACCTTTGGCGCACCGAGCGATGGACCGAATTTCTCGATGCTTTCGAGCAACTCCAAAAAGCCGGTAAAATCCGCGCCTACGGAGTCTCAACCAACGACCTCGACATGGTCCAACGTTTCGACGAACGACGCGCGTTGGCTGCGGTGCAATCCAACTACAACCTGCTCGATCGCCGCGCCGAACGCGAAATCCTCCCCTACTGTCGCGCGCGTGGCATCGCTTTCATTGCCCGCGGCCCGCTCGCCATGGGCAAATTGAGCGGCAAATACCGGCTCGATTCCACCTTCCATCCCGACGACATCCGCAACCGGTGGCTCGCCACACCAGAAGCCCGCGCGGCCTACGAACGCGACCTTGCCCTCGTCGAACGGCTGCGTCCCGTTGCCGATAAAGCCGGTATGACCCTCGCCCAACTGGCCATCAAATTTGTCCTGCAGCATGTCGCCGTCTCCGTCGTCATCCCCGGCGCACGCAACCGCCAACAGGTCGAACAAAATTTCGCCGCCGGAGTGTTGCCGCCGTTGACCCCTGAAGAACGCGCCGCCATCGAAACCGCGCTCGGCGCAAACTAGACCTCCCAACCTTGCCGGCGGAGATGTCTGACTCGAATTGCCGGTGCCTTTCCTCGGGTCATTCTTCGGCACCCTACCGGCCGCGTTACTCTGACGACACAGTGGCCCGTTTTCCGCTTAACTCAGACGCGCGACCAAACGGTGGTGCGACCTCCCCCTAGTCTGCTGACAAGCGACGATGTGATTTGTGACGGATTATACCGACGTCTGTTGGTGGTTGTTCGGCAGGCTGCTCCGCGACCACGGCCACGCTAGATATGGGCGGCTGAGGCGGTGAGGATGGCGGGTCGTGCTTCTTCTCAAATTTTTCGCGGACGCGTTTCTCTGCCTCGAACCGATGCGCCAGACGAGGGTGCGATTCGGCTGGTTGTCGGGGCGGCGCCGGTGCCTCATGGCGAATCTTCGGGATCGACGGCCGCTCCTCTGGTGGGGCATAGGAGGGTTGCGGGTCGTTGAATGTGGACGGCACAAGCGGCCGGTAGACTTGAGGCCGATTCTCCCACCGGCGATGACCCGCCGACTCGCGAACCTGAATTTTTACCGGCTCGGTCACCGGTGCGGGCGGAATGCGGACGGTAGGAGTCTCAGCAGGCGGTTTCGTTTCCAACCGACGATGTTTGACCAACGGCAATTCGCGCGGAGCGGGTGGTTCAGCAGGTGAAGTGCGGATAACCGGTACCTCTCGGACCGGTGTTTCTCCTGAGCGCCGCGGTTGTTCACGTCGCGGCTCATCGCAGGATCGCCGACGCTCCTCACGCGGCCGCTCGCAAGAGGAAGAGCGACGAGGACATTCACATGGATTGCGACCACAACACGGCGACGGCACGCAGCGCGACTCGCGATAAATCACGGTGTGGTGATGCCAATGATGATGAATGATCCACCGCGGCAGGTCTGGCTCGCAAAATACGCGGCGTTCCACAAACACGTATGCCGATGGCGCAATGATCACCGGCGGCCCCGTGATCACATGGACGGTCGGCGGCAGAGGAGCCCAGCCGACATAGGTCTCCGTCTCGCGCCACTCAACCCACGCCGGTGCCCATTCGGTGCCCGGCATCCATAACCAACCGTGTCGGTCATCCCAAAACCATCGTCCGTAGTGATAACAGGCCCACGCCCACGGTTCTGGACTCTCCCAATACCAACCGTGCTCCGTACAAATCCAGCGTCCCACCGAGTACGGTCGCCAGTCGCGGTCCACGTCCTCAGGTCGCCAACACCAGCCATATTGAGGATGATGCACCCAATAGCCGTATTGGCTCAGCGGCGCGTAGAAATCGCTGACATCGCGAATTTGCGGCGGATGCGCATACACCGCACCCCAGCCAAGCCAACCCGTCAAGATCAACCAAAGCCAGTAATGATTCATTTTCTCACCCGCTCATTTTGACGGCAACGTTTCCCTCTTATTCAGCATCGCAAGGGTATGCGCGTGTATCAATTTGAACGGTCATTGTGGTTGCCTCGACCCCGAGCCGAGATTTTTCCCTTCTTTGCAGATGCCGCCAACCTCAATGAGATAACCCCACCCTGGCTGCATTTCCGCATTTTGACACCGCTGCCGATACGAATGGCACCTGGCACGTTGATTGAATATCGAATTCGGTTGCACGGCATCCCGCTACGATGGCTAACGGAGATCACCGTGTGGGACCCGCCTGTGCGATTCGTTGATCGGCAACTGTGCGGACCCTACCGCGAGTGGGTGCACACGCACACGTTCATCGAATGTGACGGGGGCACGTTATGCACCGACCATGTTCGCTATGCTCACGCCGGAGGCCGGTGGGTGAACCGGTGGCTGGTGGCACCGGATTTGAAACGCATCTTTGAATACCGCGCGCAGCGGTTGCATGAGTTGTTCGGAGGGAAACCGAGCGGCCACCGCGACGCAGTTGCCCCGTTCGCTCAACCAAGCACGGTCCCCGGTGGCAGCGGATGACCGCGATAAAACTCGGCAAAACCCATACGGCGCCCCCCCGCCGGCTGAACTTCGATCAGTTCCAAGCTGTCGTCTGCTGTTGCCACCGTCAGATCGGATTGCAGGGTACCGGGCGCTGCTGACCGACCTGCGCGTACTCGCCCGCGCCATAATTTGAGCAACCGATCGCCCCATTGCGTGAATACGCCGGGCCACGGATCGAAAGCGCGCATTTGTCGCTCCAGCTCATGCGCCGGTCGTGTCCAATTCGCCCGACCTTGTTCCTTGGATATCTTGCGGGCATACGTCGCCCGCACCTCGTGTTGCGGAATGCGAGGAGCCTTGCCGGCTTCGATCAGGCCCACGGTCTCGCGAAGCAATTCCGCGCCGAGTATCGCCAATCGGTCGTGCAACGTCGCCGCGGTATCGTCAGGCAAAATCGGCGTGGCGCGTTGGAGGATGATGTCGCCGGCATCCATGCGTTCGTTCAAGTACATTGTGGTCACCCCGGTCTCCGTATCCCCATGCCAAATTGCGTACTGAATGGGAGCCGCACCACGCCAGCGCGGCAACAATGAGGCATGCACGTTCACGCAGCCAAGCGGCGGAAGCGACAGAAGTTCCGCCGGTAAGATCTGACCGTATGCGACCACAACGATGAGGTCAGGTCGCCACTGGCGAATGATTTCCAAGGCGGCCCATTCGCGAATTTTTTCAGGCTGGACCACCGGCAAACCTACCGATTGTGCCGCGAATTTGACGGCGGGCGGTGTCAATTGAAGATGCCGGCCCGCCGGCCGGTCGGGCTGGGTCACCACTCCGACGACGTGTTGTTGAACAACTCGCAGGCAGGGAACCGCCAACTCGCTGGTTCCCAGAAACACGATGCGCACGGTGTGACAAGCGGGTTTGAACCCAAACTAGTGATCAAATCGCAGCGGCGGCAACTGGTTCAATCGCGTGCAATTCGTTTGTTCGACCCAAAATCGCGCTAATGATGTCGTGAGCGACCTCGATCGGTTTCTGAATCGCGTCCACCTCCACTCGCAAGTGCTTCGGGTAGTATTCGATGACCGGCTTCGATTCGGCTTCATAAATTTCGAGCCGACGTCGTATCGTTTGCTCGTTAGCGTCGTCGAGTCGGTTTTCCTTCAACGCGCGGGATTTCAAACGGCGAATCATCTCCTCGCGGTTGTGGTCCGCGCGGAGCACAATCAATTTGATCACATCAATGTGAGGCTCCAACATGCGCGCTTGCGCTACGTTCCGCGGGATGCCATCCAGCAACAAAATGGTGGTCTCGGGTTTGAATGCGCCGATCGTGACGAGCTTGTCGATGTGCTCACGCCAAAGCCGGATCGTAAAATCATCCGGCACCAGCTCACCGCGGCTGGAATATTGAAGGAACACGCGCCCAATCTCGCTGTTGGGGTCCATCGAGCGAAACACGTCTCCGCACGAGATATGTTTGTATCCCGGCAGTGTGCCGAGCATTTTCCCCTGCGTGCCTTTGCCGCTACCCGGGGCGCCAAACAACAGAATGGTTGGATATTTTGTCATGGTTCACCGTGGTTAGTTGAGGAGTTGATACCAGTTATTCCGACGACGCGGCTCGTAACCGAGGTCACGAATCAACCGGCATATCGTCGGTTCATCGAGCCGATAGGTTGTACCGGCTTGGGACACCACATTTTCCTCCATCATCACGCTGCCAAAATCGTTGGCACCGTACCGCAACGCAATCTGCCCGATTTGCGGGCCTTGCGTGACCCAACTGGACTGAACATTGTCGAAGTTATCCAGAAAAATCCGTGCCAACGCTTGCATGCGGAGATACTCGTGCGCACCCACGGACGGCACGCGCAACCGCGTGTTCTCATTCTGAAACGTCCAGCAGATGAACGCCGTGAACCCCCCCGTGCGATCCTGCAATTCGCGCAACAACCGCAGATGTTCGACACGATCCTCAATCGTCTCGACATGCCCGAACATCATCGTGGCCGACGACCTCAGCCCCATCCCATGTGCAATCTCCATCACGCGCAACCATTGTTGCCCCGAACATTTCAGCGGCGCAATCCGCTTGCGAACAGACTCGACCAAAATTTCTCCACCCCCACCGGGAATCGACCCCAACCCCGCCTCCTTGAACCGCCGCAGCACCTCTTCCACTGGCATTCTGAATACCTCCGCGAAGTGTGTGAACTCAGGCGGCGAAAAACCGTGGATGTTCACCTGCGGGAATCGCGCGCGCAGGTACTGGAGCAGGTTCAAATAATAATCAATCCCCAACTTGGGATGATGTCCGCCCTGCAACAGAATTTGCACCCCGCCAATGTCCACCAACTCCTGCACCTTTGCGCCCACCTGCTCAGGGCTGAGCACATAAGCGTCGGGGTCATCTTCCTCGCGCATGAACGCACAGAAGGTGCAATAAACATTACAGATGTTTGTGTAATTGATGTTGCGATCAATGATGTACGTGACGATCGGCTCGGGGTGTTTCCGCCGCCGCACCGCATCGGCCAAACCGCCCAGTTCGGTCAGCGGCAGCGCCCGGTACACCCGCAATGCTTCCTCACAGGTGATTCGCTCGCCGTCCAGCACCTTGCGCTCGATCGCATCAAGGGATGAATCGTAAATCATGGCACGCCGGTATCAGTCCTTCTTCCGCCAACCATTCTTGGAACCGCCGCAAGCCGGCTATCTCACCCTCGCCCAACTCATACCACACGCACTGCCGGTAATACCGCCGCAGGAAGGACGGCTCCGATTCCGAGGCATTCTGCACAATGTCCTCAAGGTGCGCAAGCCCCTCGGCGCACGCGCGCCGTAACCGAGGAGCAACGCTCATCATCTCGGCCCGTGGTATCTCACGGCGAAACGCCCAGACCGCGAATACAAACGGCAACCCGGTGGTTTCGACCCAAGCCTGGCCCAAATCCCACCGGGCCTGAGTGGGGTTGCGCTGCGCATACCACAGCGCGTCATCGCCAATCAACAACATCGCTTCGTGCTCAGACAGCTTCGCGCCCGGTGGCCGCGGATAAAACTCCGGCGCGATCCCAAATCGTCTCTTCAACAACACCCGCAACAACCAAACCGATGTGCGCGAGACCGGACTCACCGCCACCCGTCGCAACGCCGGCAGCGGCTCGCGATGCACCACAAAAACACTCTCCACGGCTCCGCGCGCCGCAATAGCCACACCGTCGAGAATGTCGTACGCATCATGCGCGAGCACTTCCGCGACCGGCACCAGACCCACATCGAGCTCCCCAGTCCGCAGTCGGTCGGCCAAGGGGCCCGGCTCCAGCAGAATTATTTCATGTTCGATCCCATAAATCAGCGGTCGCACATTCAAATACGGGACCGCGCCGATTCTCACGCAGCGCCTCCCTCGTTACCGGCACCGGCATACACTGCGGACGACGACCGGATAATTTGCGAGGCTCCCGCGCTTGCCTCGTGCGCGGGGCCGGGCAAGGAGGTTACCGGCCGATACAACGAATCGCGCTGCACGGGTTCGCGGCCCGCCTCGCGAATGGCGCGCACCAACTCCTGTTGGGGAATCATTTGGGGCGTGGTCGCACCGGCCATGTGATAGATCTTTTCCTCCATAACCGTGCCGTCTATGTCATCCACCCCGTGACCAAGCGCCACTTGCGCCAGCTTGATCCCCATCAAAATCCAATAGGCCTTGATGTGGTCCACGTTATCCAGGTACAGCCGCGCGATCGCCAATGTTTTTAACAAATCTGCGCCGCTGGGCCCTGGTAGATGCGCCAGTTTCGTGTTGGCGGGGTGAAACGCCAACGGCACAAACGCCGTGAACCCACCGGTCTCATCCTGCAGCTCGCGCAATCGCCGCAAATGATCCACCCGATGTTCGGGCCGCTCCACATGGCCGATCAACATCGTGCAGGTCGAGCGCCCGCCCATCCGGTGCCACGTGCGATGCACATCGAGCCATTCCTCTGCGGATTCTTTCGCATGGCAGATTACTTTGCGCACTTCGGGGTGGAAAATCTCCGCCCCGCCACCGGTCAACGAACCCAACCCCGCCTCTTTCAGCGCAGCTAGTGTCTCCGTCACGCTTCGTTTGCCGACCCACGACAAATGCAAAATCTCAATCGCCGTGAACGCCTTCAAATGCAGCCGGGGGTCGAGCTTCTTCAACTCACGTAACATCGTCACGTAATAGTCCCACTTGAACGACGGGTGCAGGCCACCCACGATGTGAATCTCGGTAATCCCAAGCTGCAACGCCTCCCGTGCTTTGGCGACCATCTCCTCAATCGTAAACTCATAGGCCCCCGGCTCGCGACGACGCCGGTAGAACGCACAAAAATCGCAATCCAAAATGCAGATGTTCGAGTAATTGATGTGCCGATTCAGAATGTAGTACGCCACATTCCCATGCCGGCGTTCGCGCACATGATTCGCCATGTAGCCGATAGCCGGTAGGTCATTCGACTGAAACAAACGCAGACAATCCGCGTCGCTGAGCCGCGTACCGCTTTGCACTTTCTCCCAAATGTCCACCAGCTCGCTGCGTTGCAACCAGACCGGTGTCATGCTCGCCAGACCCCCGCCACCGTCGCCGCCAAAAACAACACGCTCACGATCGCGTTCATGCGAAAAAACGCGGTATTCAAACTTACCGGATCCCGCCGCCGCGCCAGATGATGTTCCAGCGCGAGGCAACCGGCAATCCCCACCAACCCGAGGTAGTAGGGCCAACTCATCTTCGCCATCCAACCAAACACCGCCAACAACACCGTCATCATCGCGTGCGACCACCGCGCAAACTGCAAGCTACCGGCAATACCCCAGCGTACCGGCAACGAGTGCAACCCGATAGATTTGTCGAACTCATAATCTTGCGTTGCATAGATGATATCGAAACCGGTCAGCCAACACACCACCGCCAAAGCCAACACAATCGGTGGCCACTCCCACCGGCCCGTCACGGCGAGCCAACCACCCAGCGGGGCCAACCCCAAAGCCAGCCCCAGAAAAAGATGCGAGAAATCCGTGAATCGTTTCGTCAGCGAGTAAAACCAAATCACCACGAGCGCCACCGGCGACAACCACCCGCACAACGGATTGATCGCCCAAGCCGAGCCCACAAACAGCGCTGCGCTGACCACCGTCAATGCCCACGCGCCACGCAACGAGATGCTACCCGTGGGAAGATGCCGATTACGTGTGCGGGGATTTAGCGCGTCAAATTTTCGATCCACAATCCGGTTGAATGCCATTGCCGATGTTCGAGCGCACACCATCGCGGCCAGCACCAATGCCATCGTGCGCCCGCCCGGCCAACCGCGTGCAGCTACCACCACCGCTGCCAACGCAAATGGCAGGGCAAAGACCGTGTGCGAAAACTTGATGAATTCCAGATACCGTAAAAACCACTGCACGACGATTCGCTACCACGACCCTACTGTCCACTCAACGGCATTCCTGTATCGGCAACCCCCACGGTGACGCGATCAACCGCGCTTTGCCCGCAAACCATGCGCTGGCTTGTCGGTGGAAGTGACGTCCGTAGAATCGCCGCATGAACGATGCGCACACCTCCCGGTTACCGGCCATCTTGGCTGGCGGGTGGGTGATCTTGGTGGCAGCGGTCTTTTGGTTCCGGTACGACCACTGGCTTTTGCCGCTGCAGTTTTTTCATCAACTCGCCATCTCGGTGCCGCACCTGCGAATCGGACCGCATTCTGGCGAATTCTGGTTGGAGCGTGTCCTGGATGCCGGTTGGCTTGTGTTGTTGGTCGGGTCGGCTTGGCCGGTAGGCCGACTAATTGTGAAGCCGCGAGATGAGTTGGAGGATTGGTGGGCGTTAGGTCTGGGCTTGGGCATCGTTTCTATCGCCACGTTGCTCGTGGCGTCGGTCTCTTGTCGAGCGGTTGGCGTGGTGTTTGGTTTCGCGTTGCTGTGGATGGTGCCAGCAGTGCGACGCCGACCAATGCCATACATGTACCCACGCGGTAAAGAGGAATGGTTGTTGGCGACAGTTCTGGTCGTCACCGCGTTGATCAACCTACCGGGTGCGTGGGTGCCCCCGTTTGAGTACGACGAACTTGAGTATCATCTCGGTGCGCCGGCAGAGTATGTGCGTGTGGGGCGCGTGGTGTTTCTGCCGCACAACTTTTACTCCAACCTGCCGCAACTCACGGAGATGCTGTACCTGCTCGGGCTGGTTACGCGGTCCGATATCGCCGCCAAGTGGTTGCACTGGTTGTTCGGTGTGCTGACGATACCGGTCATTCTCTGCGCAGCGTCACAACTCGGGCTGCGCCGCGCAGGTTGGTGGGCTGCGACGTTGTTTTATGCGGTGCCTTATGCGTTCGACCTCAGCCAAACCGCACGAGTGGATTTGAATACCGGCTTCTACGGCGCGCTGGCGTTGGCGCTGTGGTTGGCACCGCATCGCGATTTGAAATGGGCTGCTCTGGCGGCCGGGTGCGCGGTGGGCACGAAATGGACGGCAATCCCGGTGGTCTTGTTTCCTCTGCTGGCGATGACCGCGTGGCGTTCTCAGCGCGTGATGCCGGTGGTCCGCGTTGCCGGGTGGAGCGTCCTGCCGGTCTTGCCGTGGTTGATCAAAAACGCCTTGCTGGCCGGGAATCCCGTGTACCCGTTGTTTCACTCGTGGTTGGGTGGGGGCCAGTGGAGCGCGGAGCAGGCGGCGGTGTTTGCGGCGCGTCATTATCCGCGCTGGGATGCGCAGGGTTGGTGGCAACTGCTGGAACGTCCCTGGCAGTATTCGTTCGTGGAACCCGGTGCATTGCCGTTGCTGGTGGCGGCGATTCCGCTCATGTGGTTGGCAGGAGGACAACGGCCACTCGGTTGCGGCGGTTGGTTTGGTTTGGGTTTTGCCGGTTGGTTTCTGACGACCTATCGGCCGTGGCGGTTTTTGTGGCCGGTCATGCCGGCCGCCACGTTGTGGGTTGGGGAATCGGTCGCCATAGCGGGCCGGTGGGTGAAAGTGGTGTTGCTGTTATTGATCGCTACCGGCTGGTGTTGGTCGGGGCTGAATTTGCTGATGGACTGCGGCGAGCCCGACATAAAGCCGCCGCGATTGAGTTTTGTCCAATATGTTCTTGGCCACGCCGACCGCACCGAATTCCTACGTCATGTGGGCGGCGGTGTGTTCGATCCGATTGTCTGGATGAACGAAAACCTACCGGCGGACGCACGCGTGTTGTACGTAGGTGAGGCGCGAGCGTATTACGCACGTCATGCGGTGTTGTGGAGCACCGCTTTCGATTTGCATCCCCTGCAGAAGCACGCATTGACCGAGTTGGACGTCACGCATGTGTACATTCATTTTGCCGAGTGGCGCCGACTGGCACGTGGGTATGGTTACCTGCAATCGGTGGACATGCCATCGGTGCTGGATTATTTGCAGTCGCACGCCCGCGAGGTGTACCGCACTGACCGGCATGTGGTGTACGAGTTGGCTTCGCGGTGAGCTTTAGTTGGCGCAAACACGGTTGAATTGGGGGGTCGGCTCGGTTACAACCCCGACGCCATGAGCACGGCGGCACGCGAGATTCCCAAAGCCTACGACCCTAAACAGGTTGAGGACAAGTGGTACGCGCGGTGGCTGGAGGCCGGTGTGTTTACTGCCAATCCCAACTCCACCAAGCCGGCCTACTCGATTGTTATTCCGCCGCCGAATGTGACCGGGGTATTGACGATGGGGCACGTGCTCAACAACACCTTGCAGGACATTCTGGCGCGCCGCAAACGCATGCAAGGGTACGAGGTGTTGTGGTTGCCGGGCACCGACCATGCCGGAATTGCCACGCAGACAGTAGTGGAAAAGACACTGCGCAAGCAGGGCGTGATGCGTCATCGCGATGAATTGGGCCGCGAAAAGTTTTTGGAGAAAGTTTGGGAGTGGAAGGAGAAACATGGCGGGATCATCATCCAGCAATTGAAAAAGCTCGGTTGCTCGTGTGATTGGAGTCGCGAGCGGTTCACGATGGACGAAGGGTACTCCCGTGCAGTGTTGACCGCGTTTGTGGCGTTGTATCGCAAAGGACTGATCTACCGCGGCAAACGCATGGTGAATTGGGACCCGGTAGGTCGCACGGCGTTGTCGGATGAGGAAGTGATTATGACCCCGACAAAAGGTCATCTCTGGCACATCCGCTACCCACTGGCCGATGGGTCCGGTCACGTGGTCGTGGCGACGACGCGGCCCGAGACGATGTTGGGGGATGAGGCCGTCGCTGTGCATCCCGATGATGAGCGGTACCGGCAGTGGGTAGGGAAGAAAGTTCGTTTGCCTCTGCGTAACAAAGAAATTCCCATCATTGCGGACGCGGCGGTGGATCCGAAGTTCGGCACCGGATGCGTGAAAGTTACCCCTGCCCATGACCCCGCCGACTATGAAATGGCGTTGCGCTACAACCTCCCCTTCACCGTGGTGATTGGGTTTGACGGCGCAATGACGGCAGAGGCGGGCGAGGATTACGCGGGGTTGGACCGATTCGAGTGTCGCGAGGCCGTGGTGGAAGATTTGCAGGAGCAGGGGCTGCTCGAAAAAGTTGAGGACTACGAGCACAACGTCGGATACAGCGAGCGCACGCATGTGCCCATCGAGCCGATGCTCAGCGAGCAGTGGTTCTTGCGCTACCCGCAGGTTGAACGATCGCTGGCAGCGGTGGAAACCGGTGAGATCCGGTTCTACCCAGAGCGTTGGGTCAAGACATATGCTCACTGGATGCGCAACCTGCGCGACTGGTGCATCAGCCGGCAGTTGTGGTGGGGACACCGGATCCCCGTGTGGTACCGCGGCGACGAGGTGTATTGCGGCCTAGAGCCACCGGCTGGCGACGGCTGGGTCCAGGATCCCGATGTGTTGGATACGTGGTTTTCGTCATGGTTATGGCCGTTTGCCACGATGGACGAAGCCACGCGAAACAAGTTTTATCCCACCACGGACCTGGTGACCGGTCCCGATATCATCTTTTTCTGGGTGGCTCGGATGATCATGGCCGGCTACGAGTTCACCGGGCAAAAGCCGTTCCATAACGTGTACTTCACCGGCATCATCCGCGACGCCCAAGGGCGTAAGATGTCGAAATCGCTCGGCAACTCACCGGACCCGCTCGATTTGATCGCCAAGTACGGGGCCGATGGGTTGCGGTTTGGTCTGATGCTCATCGCTCCTCAGGGACAGGACATCCTGTTCGATGAAAAGCGGTGCGAAGTGGGCCGCAACTTCATGAACAAGTTGTGGAACGCCGCGCGGTTCATCCGGCTGCAACATCAGCAGGCCGGTAGCCGCGCTCGCACGTCGCTCAACGCTCACGACCGTCGCGTGTTGGCCGAGATGAATGATGCAATCGAAAAGGTCAGCGCCGCGCTGGATCAGTACAAGTTCAATGAGGCAGCACGCGAGCTGTACGATTTTGTATGGAGCGACTTTTGTGATTGGTACATCGAGGCCAGCAAGGTCTCGCCGAATCTGGAAGTGTTGGACGAAGTGCTTCGCGTCATCTTGCGGTTGCTGCATCCGTTCGCGCCATTCATCACGGAGGAACTTTGGGACGGAGAGGGATCCATCCAGTTCGCCCCTTGGCCCGAACCACGTGCAGTGGAGGCACCGGAGCGCGCCGCCACCGACGCGCTTTATGAGTTGGTCAGCGCCGGACGGCAACTCCGCAACGATCACGTCAGCGACCCCAAACGGAAGGTGCAGTTTGTGATCAAGCCCGACCGGCATGCGGACTTTTTCCGCAGTGAAATTCCGTTCCTGACGGCCTTGTGGAATGCGGAGAAGGTGACGGTGGACGATCGCTACCAACCGAGCGGGGTCACCCCCAGCGCGGTCACCAGTGCCGGGACGGTCCTACTGGTCGGCGCGGTGGACCCGGCAGCGGAACGAAACAAACTCAACGCGCAACTGGTCGAGGTGCGGCAGCAAATCGAGGCGACCGAGGCCAAATTAGCCAATCCCAACTTTCTGCAAAAAGCCGCACCCATTGCCGTCCAACGCGAGCGCGACAAGCTCGCGCGGTTGCAAGAGCAACAGCAGCGCCTTGCGGAACTGCTGCGAGCGCTGGGATAAAAGCACGGCGCGCAAATCGCTCCGTACCTACGTGGCCTGTCACTGGTCCCAGCGATCGAGATATTCGCTGATGGGATTGCGTCGCTGTCGTTGAATGCGGTCGAGTTCCTCCACGATTTGCAACGCGCCCCGTAATCCACCGGCAAATTCGTTGGGCGCCATTTGCCACTCGACATGGTCGAGATACTCGGCAAGCGCCCGGTAGTTGGCGGATAACTCTGCCCGCCGTTGTTCCGCACGGCCCAGCGCGCGTCGAAACCGCACACGATGGCCCTCGGCCAGCCACCGCAACGCTTCGTCATACTGTGCGATGACTTCGCGATACGCGGGAAGCGCGACCACCCGCAGCGCTTCAAGCCGCGCGCGTTTGTCGCTAATAACGGGTGCCAACCACCGGTATTGAGCATACGGCGCGAGGTCGGCCAGCGGGAGTTCGACCTCTCGCTCAGAGTCGGTCGCGTCATCTCGGACCCACAAACGGGTGCGTAGAATTCGTTCCAGTCGCTCCTCCGTCTCGCGCGGGCTGAGATTCTGCGCGGCCTGTGCGGCGGTGCGCGCGGCGAATTGAACGGCCCACCATCGTTCCAGAGCGGCAATGTTGGGAAACTCGTGGCGATAGGTTTCAAAAAACACGGTCATTGGGTCGTCGTGTCGGCTCAGTGCTTTCAGAAATTGTTGAAGTTTCGCGTTGCCTGCCGGCAGCGCACGCAACGCTTCCCAAAGCAGACCGGCCTGGATTTGAAAGAGGTCTCGCTCCACGTCACGCGTGGGAATTTGTTTGGTTGATAATAACAACTCGGCTCGCGGCGCGAGGCCGTCCTCACGCATCCGCCGCAAACGTAGCGCGGCTGCTTCGTCGCGCTGTTCAATCCGGTAGGCGAGTGCCATCACGATCCACGATGGGATCCGAAGTGGACGCTGTTCGGTTGTCGGTGGAACGGATCGTTGAATCCATTCCATGCACAGCGCCTCGATGATCGCCGGTACGATACGTGGGGAGTCCAACGCCGGGGGCGTCCACCAAGTGATTTGATATTTCCAGCCGAGCGCGGTGGGCACAACAAGCATGGCCGGATCGGGTGCGATCGGCTGATCGGGAGCGGCGGAGCGGACGACAAGAAGGATCGGATCGCGCCATTCGTCGCGCAGGTTTAGCTCCCGAAGCCAATGTCTTTTGACCTGCTCAGCCACGTAGCCGAGCGCAGCCGGAAGCAATGGGTTTTCCGCGTAGCAAATGAACTGACGGGTGACACTGACGCTGCGCGTGAGGTTGGTTGAATTGGCGCGCGCGGTGGGCGCGCTGGTCGCCAGCACCGCAAGGCCAACGACCGATACCCACCGGCGCATCGCGCTCTCAGGACGCCGGGGAAGCTGCGATTTTCACACGCAGCGCTTGCGTATGCGTTTCGATTGCGGCCGCAGCCCTGAGCAATTCCGCGTCGTCCTTAAGCTGGCCGAACACCTGAGCAAACCAGCGCTCCATGAAAGGCGTGTGTTCGAGGAAAAAACGAGGCACCGGGAGGTCGCCGATGCGTCCCGCGACCGGCTTGAAGGTAAGGCGGCCCTCCGTGAGCTGTGGTTGGACCGTGTAACGCAGCGCGAGTTTTTTCTCCCACCGTTCGCCGAAGGCAATTTTGCCGAGGATCGTGGCCGTGGCACCCTGTGAGTCCATTGATAATCGCAATTTCGATACCTTGACCGCAACACCGCGGCCGGTCGGCTCGTCGAGTTTCAGGGATTGAAGATAGGCATTGAGTTCCGCCTCGGAAAAGGTAACGTCAGCCGCGCGTTTTCGCTGCAGGGCGTTCTCAATTGCGTCACGCTTGCGATAAAACGACACGAGGTGGGCGTTGGTGGTTTCCAGCTCTGGCACCGTGGGAACTTGGGCGGCGAGGTAGAGACCCCAAATCAGCGCACCCAAAATGACCAATCGAATCGCGATCCGCAAAATGCGACCCAGTGACCAGTTGGACCGACGACCCCGCCGCAGCCTACCGGGCGGCTGAATCTGGTTGAGGTCGAGTTTTTGACCGCATTGATGGCAAAAGATGCGTCCGAGTTCGTTTTGATAGCCGCACTTCGGGCAGGTCAGCATGTTGTTGGATGTTGAAGGTTATTTCGATTTCTTGTCTGAGCTGGAAGCGGAAGTTGAGGTGCTATCGCTCTTGGTACTGGAGCCGTTTCCACCGGGTTGATCCTTCTTGGCCGCTTCCTTGTAAGCGGGTTTGCGATAGTCGGTGATGTAAAAACCGCTCCCCTTGAAAATCATCCCGGCTCCCGTACCCAACAGCCGTTTCACCCGCCCGTTGCAACGTGGGCGGACGCACTTGCGCTTGGGTCGTTCCTTGATGGACTGGAACACCTCGAAACGATAACCACACTTTTGGCATTCGTACTCGTAGGTAGGCATGGTCGAATGCCCTCATTTATTCAGGTTTTCTGGTCTGATGTCAACTGCCCGACCACGCCCGCGAGCCGCACGCGACCTGCCCCGGTCGCTGCATCGCGACGCGGCCGCGAATGGATCGCACCCCGTGGCACGAGGTGCCGGCCGCGGCATCTGGTGAGCGGGCACATCAAACGAAAAGATACCGGCTGAAGTTTTGCGTACCTACTCCACTTTGCTCCGCGTCCAACGGTTATCCTCCCAGTCAGGCTCCGGTCGCGTTGACCGTGTCGCGCGCACCGTGGTAAACGTCCAACTCAATGAAAGTGGTGATCTTGTGCGGTGGGCTGGGCACGCGGTTGGCCGAGGAGACTGAGGTGAAACCCAAACCGATGGTCGAAATTGGTGGCCGACCCATTTTGTGGCACATCTTGAAGCACTACGCTCATTACGGTTATCGCGAATTCGTGCTTGCGCTCGGCTATAAAGGCGAGTCCATCAAACGCTATTTTCTGGAGTTCCACCATCTCGACAGCGACCTGACCATCAACCTTGCCACCGGCCAAGCCATCTCCCATGACCGCGAGCGCGAAAATTGGACGGTGCACCTCATCGATACCGGCCACGCCACCCAAACCGGTGGCCGCATCAAACGCTTGGCTCCGCTATTGAAGGGCGCAACGTTCATGCTGACCTACGGCGATGGTGTCTCAAACGTCAACCTTCACCGCCTTCTCGAATTCCATCGCGCGCACGGTCGCCTCGCCACGGTCACCGCCGTGCGACCGCCCGCGCGGTTTGGTGGACTCATCTTCAACGGCGACTATGTCGTCGAGTTCACCGAAAAACCCCAAATCGGCGAAGGGTGGATCAACGGCGGTTTTTTTGTTCTGGAACCCGGCGTGCTCGATTACATCGAAGGCGACGACACCGTCTTCGAACGCTCCCCGTTGGAACGCCTCGCCCACGACCGCCAACTCGTCGCTTACCGCCACGATGATTTTTGGCAATGCATGGACACCTTGCGCGATGCCCGCTTGCTGGAATCGCTCTGGCAATCCGGCAAAGCACCGTGGAAGCTCTGGGCCTGACCCATGCGTGTGCTCGTTACCGGCCATCGCGGTTACATCGGCTCCGTGCTCGGCCCATTCCTTCAACAACTCGGCCATGACGTTGTCGGACTCGATACCGGTTACTTTGAGGATTGCCTCCTCGCGCCCGACACCGCCCACGTTCCCACGCTCCGCAAAGACCTTCGCGATATCACGATCACCGACCTGACCGGGTTCGACGCCATCTGCCACCTCGCGGCCCTCTCCAACGACCCGCTCGGCGACCTGCGCCCCGACTGGACCTACGACATCAACCATACCGGCTCGCTGCGCCTCGCCCAACTCGCCAAGCAAGCCGGCGTCCAACGCTTCCTGTTCTCCTCCTCCTGCAGCATGTACGGCGCAAACCGCTCCGATGACCTTCTCACCGAAGACGCCCCACTCAATCCGCTGACCCCCTACGCCGTCTCCAAAGTCCGCCTCGAACAAGACCTCGCTCAACTTGCTGACGACAACTTTTCGCCCGTCTACCTTCGCAACGCCACCGCCTACGGCCTCTCCCCCCGGCTGCGTCTCGACCTCGTGCTGAACAATCTGGTCGCGTGGGCCTGCACCACGGGCAAAATCAAAATCCTCAGCGACGGCACCCCGTGGCGTCCCATCGTTCACGTGGAGGACATTTGCCGTGCCTTCGCTCACCTACTAACCGCCCCGCGGGAACTAATCCACAACCGCGCCTTCAACATCGGCCGCAACGACGAAAATTATCAGGTCCGCCAGCTCGCCGAAATCGTCCGCGAAACGATCCCCGGCTGCGAAATCGAATACGCCGGCACCGCTGGCCCCGACCCGCGAAATTATCGCGTGGACTTCACCCGACTCGCCAAAACGTTCCCGAAGCTAAAACTCGAATGGGACGCGCGCCGCGGCGCCCGTCAACTCTTCGAGGCCTACCGGCAGCACCACCTCACGCTCGCCGACCTGACCGGCCGCCGCTTCACGCGTCTCGCCCAGCTCAAACACCTGCTGACCACCGGTCAACTCGACGACTCCCTGCGATGGAAACGGTAGCTCCGAGCCCCTGCCGCGCGTGTGGTGCAAGCCCGCTCAAAATTTTTCTCTCCCTTGGCCGCACACCGCTTGCCAATTCCCTCCTCACCGCCGACCAACTTCGCCAACCCGAACCCACCTACCCGCTTGAGGTCGCCTTCTGTCCTGAATGTTCGCTGGTGCAAATCACCGAAACCGTCCCACCGGAAATCCTGTTCCGTGACTACGTCTATTTCTCTTCCGTCTCCGACACCGTCGTGGCCAACGCCCGCGCAATGGTCGCCGATTTGCTCGCCACGCAACCGCTCTCCTCCAACAGCCTCGTCATCGAAGTGGCCAGCAACGACGGTTATCTCCTCCAATTCTTCCAACGAGCTGGCATCCCCGTGCTCGGTATCGAACCGGCCACCAACATTGCCCGCGTCGCCACCGAACGCGGCATCCCCACCCTCAACGAATTCTTTGGTCTCGATCTCGCCCGACGCCTGCGCCGCGAGGGAAAACTCGCCGACGTGCTCATCGGGAACAACGTGCTCGCCCATGTCGCCGACCTTACCGGCTTCGTCGCCGGCGTGGCCGACGTGCTCAAGCCCACCGGCATCGCCCAATTCGAGTTCCCGTACGTCAAAGACCTCATTGACCACTGCGAGTTCGACACCATCTACCACGAACATCTCTGCTACTACTCGCTGACCGCCCTTGACCGGCTTTTTCGCCGGCACGGTCTGCGATGCATCCACGTCCAACGCACCCCAATCCACGGCGGTTCCTTGCGCGTGCAATGGGCGCGGCAGCGACCCGACACACCTCCACCCCATCCCTCGGTCGCTGCACTCCTACAGGACGAGGCCAACTGGGGCGTGGACCGGTATGAGTTCTACACCGACTTTGGCCAACGCGTCCGTACGCTCGGCGAAACGTTGCGCCGACTCCTCACCGACCTGAAACATCGCGGCCACCGGCTCGCTGCCTACGGCGCTGCCGCCAAGGGCGCCACCCTGCTCAACGTTTTTCACATCGGCGCCGACCTGCTCGATTTCGTCGTGGATCGCAGCCCCCACAAACAAGGCAAGTACATGCCCGGCGTCCACCTGCCCATCCTCGCTCCCGACGAACTCCTGCGACGGCAGCCGGATTACCTGCTGTTACTTGCGTGGAATTTTGCCGACGAAATCATGCAGCAACAACAACTTTACCGCCAACGCGGCGGCCGCTTTATCATCCCGGTACCCGAGCCACGAATCGTATGAAGTTCCATCCCACCACTCTCCCCGGCGTCTGGCGAATTGAGTTGGAACCACGCGGTGACGAACGCGGCTATCTCGCTCGCACGTTCTGCGAGCGCGAGTTTGCCGAACACGGCCTGTGCACGCGCTGGCCCCAATGCAGCATCACACTCACCCGGCGGCGAGGTACCATCCGCGGCCTGCATTACCAAGCCGACCCCTACCCCGAAATCAAACTGGTGCGTTGCACTGCCGGTCGCATTTTTGACGTCGTCGTAGATGTTCGCACCGGCCGGTGGGAAAGCTTCGAGCTGAGCGGCGACACCCCATTCCAGCTCTACATCCCTGCCGGTTACGCGCACGGATTTCAGGCCCTGACCGATGATTGCGCCCTGCACTACCAAATGTCCGAGTTCTACCGGCCCGAACTACAACGCGGCATCCGCTGGAACGATCCCACCCTCGCCATTCCGTGGCCCCTGCCGGATCCGATTCTGTCGGAGCGCGACCGCAGCCTACCGTTATTCCACGCGCCATGAACATCCTTATCACGGGTGCCACCGGCTTCATCGGCCGGCAGGTCGCCGCGGCACTTGAATCCGCCGGGCACCAACTGACCAAACTCTCTCGCCCACACTTCGACCTGCTGCAGCCCGACTGCCCGTTACCTACCGGGCCGTTCGACCTCGGCATTCATCTCGCGTGGTACGTTGAGCCTGGCAGATACCTCGACTCACCGCTCAACGATGACTGGGTGCGCGCCAGTCTGCGGCTCGCCCAAACCGTTCGTTGTCGGCGTTGGCTCGTGGCCGGCACCTGTTTTGAATACACAATGACCAATCGCCCCTTGCGCGAAACTGACCCGGCCCAACCCACCACCCGGTATGCCCGCGCCAAATTGGAGTTGCTTCGCCACTGGCAAACCCTACCGGGCGAACTGGTCTGGGCGCGCATCTTCTACCAATACGGTCCATTTGAAGACCAACGCCGACTCGTGCCGCACATCATCACGTCCTTGCTGCGCGGTCAGCGTGCTGAACTCACAGCCGGCACGCAGGTGCGCGATTTTCTCCACGTCGAAGACGTCGGCACCGCACTCGCGATGGTCGCCACCAGCTCGCTAACCGGTATCGTCAACATCGGCAGCGGTACCGGCGTTACTGTTCGGCACATCGCCGAAACCATCGGTGAACTCATCGGCCGCACCGACCTGTTGGCGTTTGGCGCCAAACCGACCCCTCCCCACGATCCGCCATATGTCGTGGCCGACACCACCCGCCTGCGTTCCCTCGGCTGGCAACCCCGATACAACCTCCGCAGCGGTCTCGCTCAAACCATCGCGTGGTGGAAACAGCAGTTGGTCCCCAATCCCACCGGACCCAGCTCGTAATCGCCGCGCCCTCCCATCGGCTCCGGGTCAGTTGCCGGGATGAGGCCATCCGCGCGTCGCTCTAAAACGTCGCGCTCTGTCGTGACCACCAAGGGCGCGCGAAGCCTGCTGCTCACCGGTAGAGGCGACGCACCGTTTCATTCAGACGCGCGGCAAGAGCGCGTTCGTCCACGCGCGTCAGTTGTCCGTTGCGAACGACGAGGCGGCCGTTGACAAACACATCGCGCACACGGGGTGCGTGACACATCACCAACGCCGCCAGCGGGTCGTGCACCGCCGCCCCGGCAAACTCAATCGTGCCGAGGTCGAAGATGGCAACATCTGCCGCATAACCGGGAGCGAGGTTGCCTAATTCGTCGGCGCGATTGAGCAACCGCGCACCGCCGACGGTGGCCAGTGTGATCGCATCTTGGGCGGTAAAACTGCCGGCTCCGTAGCGAACCCGTTGCAACAACAAGGCCTGTCGGGCCTCCGCAAGCAGGTGACCACCGTGATTGCTGGCAGACCCGTCCACACCCAAACCAACGGTTACGCCAGCCCGTAACATCTCAACCACCGGTGGGATACCGCTGCCCAAAATCATGTTCGAGGAGGGACAGTGCGCCACGGCGGTGTGCGTGGTTGCAAGTTGGTGAATCTCGTCGGTGTTTACGTGCACACAATGTGCGAGAGAAACGTCCGGGCCATGCCAACCGGCCGACATGACGTAATCGAGAGGTCGCAAGCCGAATCGGTTGCGGCAGTAACGTTCTTCGTCGAGTGTTTCGGCAACATGGGTGTGACACAGCGCGCCGTAGGCACGGGCGAGTTGGAGCGTGTCGCGAAACAACTCCCGCGAGATGGAGAACGGCGCGCACGGCATCAGATCAACTCGCTGCATCGCCAAGCGGGCGCGATTGTGGAATCGTCGGAGCACGCGTTCGGCGTCGCGCAAGATGACGGGTTCCTCTTCGGTTAGTTCGTCTGGCGCGAGGCTGCCGTGTCGTTGACCGATGGCCATGCTGCCACGACCGGCATGGATGCGGATGCCAAGTTCGTCGGCGGCTTCCAGCACAGCTTCGAGACGCACGTCGGAGCCGCGCGGAAACAAATACATCATGTCGTTGGTGGTGGTGCACCCGGAGAGCATCAACTCCGCAAGGGAGACTTGGGCGGCTATTTTTAGGGCTTGGAAGTCCACGGCGCGCCAGCCCGGATAGAGACCGGTCAGCCAAGCGAACAGCGAAGCGTTCTGAACGGCCGGTAGGCAACGGCTGATGGATTGGAACAGGTGATGATGCGTGTTGATCAAACCCGGTAGGACAAAGCAGCCGGTGGCGTCGAGGGTTTCATCGGGTTGCCAATTGGAGGAAAGCGTGGGCGTGACCGCTTCAATCTGGTTGTCGCGAACGAGGACGTGATGGTCGGGCAACGTCTGCCACGTGACCGGTGCGCGCGGGTCGGGCGAGGGCTGTGCCACGAGAACGGTGCCGTGGCTAATGAGCCAGTTCATGCAATTTCTGATTAATCTCGCGAATCATGTCGGTGTTTTGGCGGATGACGCGGTATTCAATGGCGAAAACGTAGAGGTTGTACAGCACGGCGACCCACGAGAACCATTTGTGCCAGAGATGCGCGGTGAGGTTGCCTTTGGAGGTATCCATCCAACCGCCCAGCCAAACGGCAACGAGGATGACGACGCACGCCAACGTAGCGTGGCCAGACGTCTGGCCTTTGAACCGCCGCGCGCGTCGGGTGTAACCTGTCTCCGGGTCGTCGGCGAGGCGATGGGCAGTGACCGCCTCGCGAATGCCTTTGCCGGTACCCATGAAATGCATCATCACGATGCAATGCGTCAGGCACGTGTAAATGCCGGTCAGCACACCGACCGCCTGATGTTGCCAGTGCAAAGAGTAATGGCCGATGCCCAGCCAGATGGTCACACCGAAGAGCACCAAATTCCAAAACACCAACCCCAGAAAAATGATCGGCATCTGCAACATGCGCCGGCAGGATAGGAGAGCTGCCACCGGCTGGCAAGCGTACCGGCCTGCGGAGCGAGCACACAACCGCGCTCCGACGGAGGAGGGGCAAAGTGTGGTGGTTCAGATGGCGCTGCGACGGCGCACGAGCAATTCGGTGGCGATGGCGTGTTCCAGCGCCAGTTCGGTCTCGCCGATGCGGATGACGTAGGCGGGACGTTTTTGTTGCAGGGTCAGTTCACAACCCGGCACCAAACCATACACAGCCAGCGAATGACGCCGGTGTTCGTTGGCGGTGTTGACGCACACCAGTTCCGTGGTCTCGCCCTCCTGCAGGTCTCCCAAATGACACACCGCGCCGGTGGGTTGGCCTACCGGCGAATGCCGCCGCACGCGGCGCCACCATTGCCACCAACGCGGCGGCGCCGCAAATTCGTGCCCGCACGCCGGGCAACACGCCAGGTCACACCACCGGCCCAGCGGACAACCTCGTTGACACGGCGAGTCGGCACGGTCGAATCCCAATCCGCAATTCGGACATTCCAACCATCGTTTCATAGTCCCAACCAACCTCCCACATGGTGCACGACGCCGCCCATAAAAAACGCAAACGGAAACACAAACAGCGCAATCGCCGCGGCCGTCCTCCAACCCAGTTCGCGGTGGATCATGAACAACGTGGCCACGCACGGCATGAACAACGTGATGGTGACCATCGCCACCAACACTTGATGGGCCGTCAGCACCGCCGCCGGGCCGGTGGCCGCGTCGAGCAAGTACACTGCACCATAGTCGCGCCGCAGAAATCCGATCAGAAACGCCGCCGCCGTCTCGCGCGGCAATCCCAGCCAGCCGGTGACCAGCGGCTCGGTCCACGCGGCCATCCGCTCCAACCATCCCAACTCGTGCAGCCCGAACAACACCGCCGTGCCGGCCATGAACAGCGGCACCACTTCCCACAAATACCACTTCAGCCGCGCCAGGGTTTTCGCGATCACGTTGTCCCACTGCGGGCGACGCATCGGCGGTAGCTCCATGATGAAATCACTGCCGGCGCCTCCGTGCAATCGCGCCGCCAACCAACCCACAACCACGCACACACCGGTAATCAGACCGACCCAGAACAACGCCGCTGCAAACGAAATGCGCGTCAGCATCGCCAGCAGCACACCCAACTGCGCCGAGCACGGCACGGCCAACGCCAGCAACAACGTGGTGACGACCCGTTCTTTCCGCGTCTCCAAAATTCGCGTCGTCATTGCCGCCATCGTGTCGCAGCCCAGACCCAGAATCATCGGCAACACCGCTTTCCCGTTTAGCCCCATCCGGCGCATCAGGCGATTGACCATCACCGCCAACCGCGGCAGATACCCCGAATCTTCCAGCACACTGAACAACAGGAAAAAACTCGTCACAATCGGCAACACAATCGCCAACGCATAGCTCAGCGCCATGGTGATTTGACCGTACGGTCCCACCAAAAAATCATGCGCCAACCGCCGCGCGTGATCCCACCGGGTCCAATGCTCTGGTCCCACCGACTCATGCTCGGTCGAGACAACCTCGCGCGTGCTTTCCCACACGGTCACCCCATGTGTTGGTGTCAGTGGCAACTTCAAGGTCACTTCGTTGACCTCTCGCTGATGCTCATGCGGGAACGGCAGCAGCGCGTCCACCACGCGAATCGCCAGCGGATTGAGGTGCCGGCCAAACAATCCGCTTTCCAACAAGTCCACCGCAACACCCGCGCCCAACAAACCCACAAACCAAAACATCACGGCTAGCACCGCCGCCGCCAGAATCCATCCTCGACCGGGCTGCGTGGCCCACCAACCGAGTTTCTGTGCAACTGTCGCCCGATGCGGTCGCGTCAACCGGTAGCACTGGGCCACGATGTCGTTCGCGCGTCGCCACAAGGCCGGTAGGTCGCGAGTGTCCGTGGCCGGTAGCATTGGCACCCGCGCGTGCTCGAGTTGTTGTTTGAGCAGATGGATACCGGTGTTGGCCGTCGCAATCGTTGGCACGACCGGTATGCTCAACAATTCGCTGAGCCGTCGCACATCGAGCTTGCCTCCGCACTGATCCAACTCATCGAGCATGTTTACCACCAGCACCATCGGCCGCCCCAATGCCGCCAGTTGTTGCGTCAACACCAGCGCCCGCCGCAGATTCTTCGCGTCGGCCACCTGCACCAACACTGCATCGGCATGCTCGCGCAACACTGCACACGTGACGCGCGCATCGTCCGTGGCGGGTGTCAGATCGTTCAAACCCGGCGTATCGAGCACGTGAAACTCCCCGCATTGACCCCGGGCAATCTCCACGGTCGTACCGGGATAGTTCGAGATGATCACAAACTTGCCGGTCAGCTTCGTGAACAGCACGCTTTTGCCCACGTTGGGGTTGCCGACCAAAATCACCGGGCGTTCGCGGGCGGAGGTCGCCGTGATGGTTGTGCTCATCAGTAGGTGAATGTCTCCAATTCGTAGCGCGCCACATGTGGCGGCGCACGACGTGTCCAATGCAATTGCGCGCGGATTTGCCGCTCCTGCTCATCCAGCTCGACCGGCGTCAGCGGTCGCACTCCATCGTGCAGGGCCGTCACCTCATACGGCCCACCGGGATAAATGATCAGCGGCGACAGATAGATGTAATCACCGCGTTGCAGTGGCAGAGCGTTCAACAACCGCACCGTGTCCCGCACATGCGCCTCCGCAAACCGATGCCCACCGGCACCCAACAACACGATCACCGCCACCGTCAGCCCGGCCTCTTTCAACAAGGTCACCGTCTGCAACACCTCCGCAGGCGTGATCGGTTTTTTCAACCAGCGCAACAACGGTTCGCTGCCGCTCTCCAGACCGATATGCACCCGCCGCAACCCCAGCCGGAACAACTCGCTCCACTCCGCCCCGCTGCGGATTGGGCTGGTAAACACATCGAGAAACGATGCAACCCCGTCGAACCGCCGCGGCTGTCCCAGCCACCAGGAGGCGCCGGGCGTGCCCTGCTCGGGCGTCGGTAGCTCGAAATGCAAACGCAACATTTGCAGGTCGGCCACCAGCTCACGTTGCGACAACGTCAGCGCATTCGCCTCGCCCAAAAAGAGCGACCGACGGCTCCGCAGCGTCTCGCCATGATACGCCAGCACGTCCGCGATATGCCGCGCGAACTCGTCCGGTGGCTTGGCCCGAAACCGTACCCCTTCGTACAACCGACAAAACGTGCAGTGGTTGTAGCGACAACCCTCCGTGGCCTGCAGAACCACGGCGTTGTACTCGTTCGGCGGCAACACGGCGACGCTGCGATAGATACTCTGGAATCGCGCGGCGTCCTGCCGGGCGGCGCGCACATCGAATCGCGCCGCGCGCTCCAGCAACGTCGCCAACCGCGCGCTGGCCGTCGGGACATCCGGCTTGGCCGACTGCACGGTCGCCACCCCATCCCGCAGCTCATGCCACACGGTTTGCACGGCCGTGTGCGCTTGATCCACCACCCGGTCGGCCTCTTCCTCCGTGAGCACCGCGCGTTCGATCCCACCGCCCTCCTCGGCGGTGCGTTTGCGCGTGTACACGATGCGGTGAGAAAAACTGCGTCGCCAGTAGCGGTTGGGTTCGGCGACCTTCACCAACCGCGCCTCGAGATCGAAGTGCAGCGCGGTTTCATGATGGAAGTACAACGCCAGCTCGGTGCCCGACAACGCAACGTACACCGACTCTCCGCCGCTGAGCTTCAGTTGCAATCCGACCCCATACGCCGGTACCGCCGAAAGCGGCCGTTGCTCCTGATAAAGAACTGGGTCGAAGGATGGGGACTCGGTGGAGGTCATATCGTTTTCGCGATTTCCTCGTCAGTCAGATAACAGGCCGGGTCAGGCGCCCACGGATCGCCATACACCTGCCAGGCGCGCACGCGGAAACTCCCGCCGCAAATCTCCAAAAACCGGCAGCGCGCACAGCGACCTTTCAATAACGGCAGCCGGTTGCGCAACTGCCGCAGCAACGGTTGTTCGGGGTCGCTCCAAATGGCGCTGAACGGTCGCTCGCGAACGTTCCCGAGCCGTGCATCGCGCCAGAACTGGTCGGGGTGTACATCGCCCAACCAGTCTATGTTGGCGATGCCCACGCCCGAAGAATATGCGCCGCCGCCGTTCCATTTCATCCATTGATACACGGCTTCGGCGCGCGCTGGATTGCGTTCGCGTAACTTGAGATAAAGGTACGCATGGTCGGCGTGGTTATCCACGGTGAGAATCTCCCGCGGGTCGCCTTTCGCCACCAACGCCTCGGTGCGTTCGAGGATGATGTCCATCGCGCGGCGCACGTCTGCCGGCGATAACTCATCTGCGCGATTGCCGCGCCCCGTATAAACAAGGTGGTAGAAACACGCGCGGGGAATCTGTTCGCTCTCGATGAAATCGAAAATCTCGTGCAGATCCAAACAGTTGCGCCGCGTTAGTGTCAGCCGCAACCCCACTTTCTGGCCGACGGCCCGGCAGGCTTGGAACCCGCGCACCGCGGCATCGAAGGCACCGGTTTTGCCACGAAAGTGATCGTTTGTGGCGCCAATGCCGTCCAACGAAATGCCCACATATCGGAGCCCAATCCGTTTCAGCTCCCGCGCCAACGATTCATCAATCAACGTGCCGTTCGTCGAGAGCGTCACCCGCAACCCACGGTCCACGGCGTACTGCATCAACTCCAGCACATCCGGTCGAGTCAACGGTTCGCCGCCCGAAAACAGCACGGCCGGCACCCCAAAGGCCGCAAGGTCGTCCAACATCGCCTTCGCCTCGTCGGTGGTCAGCTCGCCGGGGTAGCGTTGCGCGAAGCTGTCGCTGTAGCAATGCACGCAACGCAGATTGCACGTGCGCGTGCAATTCCACACCACTACCGGCTTGCGCTCGGCTGCTGTCCGCGCCGCGCGCTCGCCGTGGCCATAACGCAATTCGTCGGCCGGTTGGGCAGCCCCGCAGTAAAGCTTTGTAATGTTGACCATGACCGCGACCTCAGCGGCAGAACAAACGCGGTGTCTGCCGTCAGCCGCTGCGTTAGCACCGGTTATGCCGCCGCTGTTTGATTATTCAAACTTCAACGCAAGTGATTGCCAAATAGGTGCTTGGGGAATGGCGTCTTACTGGCTACTGGACGCCGAGACCCACCGGTTCACGCCAAGATGTCAGAGGCTCAAATCGCGGTGGACAAATTGTCGGCCGACCGGCCGTCGTGCGCCCGTCTCGGCTCGTAGATGCAGTACGGTTCCTCGGCCATGTAATCGCCGTGCGTCTCGTAGAAGGCGCGGGCCCGGCAGCCCATGCAAACGCGTTTGAACTCGCACACGCCGCACTTGCCACCCAACAACTCATCGTTGCGCAAGCGCTGGAACACCGGCGCGCGTTCCCAGATTTCCGCGAACGGCTGTCGCGTCACGTTACCGGCACTGACCGGCAGGTACCCACAAGGAAACACCTCACCCGTGTGCGACACGAAACACACCGCGCTACCGGCCAGACAACCTTTCGTCATGGCCGCCATGCCCTGTGGATGCATCGCACGCAGCGGCCCCGATTCTTGGCCGGTCGGCGCGGTGGTGCGCGTGTTCGCGCGACGCTCCGCTGCGATGCGTTGGCGAAGCACGCGAAAGTAATGCGGCGCGCAGGTGGCTTTCAGATGGATCCGACCCTCCCGGCTGCGATCATACATCCAGTGCAACACGGATTCGTACTGATCGGCCGGTAACATGTTGGTGGCCGCAATCTGCACACCGCAGCCTACCGGCACCAGCATGAACAAATGCAACGCGTCCGCTCCCAGCTCCACCGCGCGCGTGTACAACAAATCGAGCTGATGCACATTGTGGCGTGTGATCGTGCAGTTGATTTGCAGGCTCATGCCCAATCGTTTGAGCTGCGCAAACCCGGCCAGCGCCGCCGCCAGCGAACCCGGTTGCTGCCGAAACGCGTCATGCGTCTGCTCATCGGCTCCGTCAATGCTGATCGCGACCCGCTGGATACCGGCCTCCACAATCGCGCGCGCGACCTGCGCGTTGATGAGCGTGCCGTTGGTTGCCAGGGCCACCGGCAGACCGCGCGCACGCGCATGCCGTGCAATCTCGAAAATATCCGGCCGAAACAACGGCTCGCCGCCCGACAACACCAAAATCGGTTTCGCGTACGCCGCGAGGTCGTCCACAAACGCGCGCGCCGCCTCCGTGCTCAAGTCCGACTGCATCAACTGCCGGCTCACTTCCAAACGCCGGCAATGAATGCATTCCAAATTGCAACCCGCCGTCGTCTCCCAAAACACCAACCTCGGCACACACTGCGACACCAGGATCATGGTCAACGACTGAGCACTGGCGGTGCCACGCGCCGCCCCGCGCTTCCAACGACCAACCGGCCAATAACATGCAAACCTCGGTCCGCGCCGCGGCGCGCTGCCGAAACCTGTCAAACTGGCCCGAACACTCGCCCGTGCTGCCAACCTGTCATCCCCTACCGGCCCCTATTCATTCGACTGCTCCAACCACACACCAAACGACCGAGGCGGCGAGAGTTGCCGGGTTCTGACGCGCACGGTGGGTGCGAAGGGCTCGCTTGCCGCATGAATGGGAGCGGTTTTTGGTGGCGTTGCGGTGGGGCGTTGGATACAAATGCCGGCGTTTTGACGGTACCTGCGAAGGAGATTTTTCATGGAGCCACGAGAAATCACGATTGGACACAGCCCCGACGCCGATGATGCGTTTATGTTTTATGCGTTGACCCAGGGCAAGCTCGACACGGGTGGGTTGACGTTTCGGCATGTGATTGCCGATATCGAGACGTTGAACCACCGAGCGGTCGAGGGCGAATTGGATGTGACGGCGCTCAGTGCGCATGCGTACGGTTATGTGATGGATAAGTATGCGTTGTTGCCGAGCGGCGGAAGTTTTGGCGAGGGATGTGGCCCGGTCGTGGTGGCCGCCCGGCCGATGGATGTGGGTGAGATGGCGGATGACCGGATCGCAGTTCCGGGGACGATGACGACGGCGTATTTGTTGCTGAAGCTGTTGTTGATGAATTTCAAGTTTGAGGTGGTGCCGTTCGACAAAATTATTGATGCGGTCAAGAGCGGTCAGGTGGATGCCGGGTTGTTGATTCACGAGGGACAGTTGACCTACCGGGATCACGGCTTGCACAAGGTGATTGATCTGGGGGAGTGGTGGCATGCGGATACCGGCCTGCCGGTGCCGTTGGGCGTCAATGCCGTGCGCAAAGACCTCGGCAAGCAGTTGATGATGAAACTCTCGGAGCTGCTGACGGCGAGCATTCGCTACGCGTTGGACCATCGCGAGGAGGCGGTGGCGTATGCGCAGCAGTTTGCGCGCGGGTTGGATCGCGGGCGGACGGATCAGTTTTGTGGGATGTATGTGAATCGGTGGACGCTCGATATGGGCAAGGAAGGCCGGCAGGCGATCACACGGTTGCTCACGCGGGCGTATCATTCGGCGCTCATTCCGCGGCCCGTGAATTTGGAGTTTGTGGAGTCGCCAACAACGTGAGGCGCCGGTGGGTATGGGTTTTGTTGGCGGTGTGCAGCGCGGTGCCTTCCACCCGCGCCGTGCATGATCCATTGCGATTGCCGGATCCGACGCGTAAGTGGTCGGTGACACTCACGACGCGCGGGGAATTCGACGATAACATCAACACCACCGCCAGCAACGAGCGAAGCAGTTTTAAGGCGGTGGCGGAACCGCAGTTGTTGGTGAACCTACCGGCTGAGAAGACGTTCCTGGGATTCCGATACACGTACCGGGTGGATTATGCGGAGAATCGCGATCCCGAACCGGTCGATCAAGCGC
>JANWVU010000120.1 GCA_025056465.1 Verrucomicrobiia bacterium
CCCACGGTTTGGGGCCAACGCGATTGGGCAGCACGTGACTGCGCCACAGTCGCGGTAGAATCCACCGATAGCTGATCAAGCCCAACACAAACAGAATGCCCGCGACGATGCCGAGGATGCGGTGCTGGCGCAACAAATCCCACTCGGACCGGCTGGTCAGCTCAGCGAGGATGATTAGAAACGCGGGTTCGTCGAACATACGTAATGATGGGATGTCCAAAAAAGGTGGAGCGGTTGCGGGGTTGTTTTCGCCGTGCCGCCACAGCTTGTCAATCATCGGGTGCGGGGCTAGTATCCGCGCGCCTGACAAAGTTGATGTGGGCCGAAGGAGTAAAGAGACAATGAAAAGGTTGTTCTGGATCGGAAGTTTTGTGGTGGTCAACGGTCTCGCGTTCGCTGGACCACAATTGCAATTTGACCGGACCGTTTATGATTTTGGGCGCACCGCCAATGTTTCATCTGTGGTGGGCACGTTTACGTTTCGCAACGCCGGGGATGCAGAGCTGCGGATTGCGCGCCCGGCACCGGCCTGCGGGTGCACCGTGGCGGGCGTAAAGCCCGAGGTGTTGCAACCCGGTGAGACAGGCGAGTTGGTGTTCACGCTGCATCTCGGCAACATGCGCGGCATAGTGCAGAAAACGATCGCGGTGCCGAGCAACGACCCACAGAACCCCACTCAGCAGCTGACGATCCGGGCGGAGGTAGTGCGGATTTATGAGGTTAACCCGCAGACCATTGGGGCCGGGGACTTGTTGGAGGGCACCAACGCGCAGTTTACGGTTCATGTGCGTCGCGTGGACGGTCAGCCGCTCCAAATCGAGCGAGTCGTCACGACCAGCCCGGTAGTGAACGCGGCGCTCACCTCCACCGGTAGCGGTGACCCGACAGAAGCGATTATCACGGTCACCGTGGACGGCTCGCATAGCCCGCGTCGGTTCAGTGAGCGAGTGCAACTATTTGCGCCGAATGAGTCCTCGCCGTTCACCGAAATTACCGTTGTGGGGCGGATTGTGGGGGATCTGTTGGTGTTGCCTGAACGGCTTAGTTGGGGCATTGGGAACTTTGAGCGGCTGCCGGCATCGCGGGTGGAATCGTTGCTGACGCGGACAATTACGGTGACCGTGGCGAAACCTAACCAGAGCGTGGAGGTTTCCGCCCCCGAGGCCGACTTGCCGGGGATGGACCTGCAGTTGACCGCGTTGGAGCCCGGCAAGCGGTACATGTTGGTGGCGCGGCTGCCTGAGATCCCCAAAGAAAGTGCGCAAGGCGCCATCCGTTTGCACACCACTTCGGCCAAACAACCGATTGTCGAGATTCCTTACCAAATCACCGTCGTCGGCAAATGACGGAGCGGCGCCGTGCGGCGAGTGATTCTCCAAGCGATCATTATCACACTCGCCAGCATGGCCGTCGGGGCGGTGGTCAACGCGATTCGCTCGGATGTGGATGCCAAAGGCAACCCGCGTCGGCTGAGTTGGGTGACGCCTCCTCCACCGGAGCTTGGGCCGGCAGACCTCGTGGGATTGGAAGAGGCCCAGCAACTGTGGGCGGAAAGTCGGGCTGTTTTCCTCGATGCGCGGCAGCCGGAAGATTTCGCGGCCGGACACATCGCCAACGCGCACAACCTACCGGTGGACCGCTTCGCGGAGTTTTACCCTGAAGTGGCTGCCTGGCTGACGCCCGATGGACACATCATCGTTTATTGCGATGGAGAACAATGCGAGTTGAGCCACCGGCTGATGACGCAACTCCGTGAGCTGGGCTACCGGCACGTGCGCGTGTTGCACAACGGGTGGACGGTCTGGCGTCGGGCCGGGCTGCCCACGGCAACAGGGGCCGGGCGATGATCCGACTAGTTAATTTCGTGTTGCGGCTTGTTCTCGGCGGGCTGTTTGTGCTGGCCGCCGTCATCAAGATTATGGACCCGGCCGCCTTCGCCGTGGACATTCAGAACTACCGGTTTTTGCCTCGCGCTATGGTGCATCCGGTAGCCATTTTGCTGCCGTGGGTTGAACTCGGGGCAGGCGTGCTCTTGGTGTTGGGCGTGTGGCGTCGGGCGGCGGCTCTTGTCATCGCCGTGTTGTGCGTGGCGTTCTTGGTTGCCATCAGCCAGGCGCTCGCGCGTGGGCTGGATGTCCATTGCGGGTGTTTTGGTACCTTGGCGGCGGGCCGCATCGGCTGGCGGAATCTCGCGCTGGACCTTGTGCTGCTCGGCATGGCCGTGTGGCTTACACGTTGGCAAAGGGAGTAGGGACGAAGCTCCGTCTTGCCTCGCAGTCGCGGAGGCAGCAGCCCAAACTCCAAGGTTAGGGAGGCCGCATGGTCTACTGTTTTGTTTTCACCAGTGGCCCAGAATGTTTTGAGCCGATCGGCGGTGGAGGTTTTTGGGCTGGCTTGGGTGGGGTGGTGCGATTAGATGGAAAGCATGCTCGAGCGATGGTTTCGATTGCGCGAGCACGGTACTAACGTGCGGACTGAGGTGGTGGGCGGAGTAACCACGTTCGTCACGATGGCATACATCATCGTGGTCAACCCGGCCATTTTGAGTTTTGCGGGCATACCGGCGGGTCCCAGCACGGTTGCGACGATTCTGACGGCGGCGTTTGGAACGTTGTTGATGGGACTGTATGCCAATCGTCCCGTCGCGGTGGCGCCGTACATGGGCGAGAACGCGTTCATCGCATTCGGTTTGGCCGCGTTGGGGCTGACGTGGCAGCAGCGGTTGGGCACGGTGTTTGTTGCCGGTGCGGTGTTTTTCGTAATCACGTTGTTGGGACTCCGCGCGTGGCTGGCGAATTCGATTTCTCCGAGCATGAAGCACAGTTTTGCGGTGGGGGTGGGACTGTTTCTCGCGTTCATCGGACTGTATGAAACCGGTGTGGTGACCAGCTTCGTGAGCGGGATGCCGGTCGAGGCGATCGGGACGACGGCCGGTGGGCTGTTGCGGCGGCCGGATGTGCCGGTCAAAATCGGAAACTTGCGCGACCCGTCCGTGTGGCTGGCAGTCGCGGGGTTTGTGTTGATGACAGTGCTGATGGTTCGGCGCGTGAGGGGAGCGTTGTTGTGGGGCATCACCGCCACCGGCATCGCGGGCGTTGCGCTAGGATTGGGCGAGACGCCGCGCGCGTGGGTGGCTGTGCCGTTTCAGGGCGAGTACAGTCTGGCGCCGGTAGCGCTGCAACTGGATATCGCAGGGATATTGCGACTGAGTTTGGCGCCGGTGGTGCTGACGTTGTTTCTGATGAGCTTTCTGGACACGTTGGGAACGCTGGTCGGGTTGGGCGCAGCGGCAAAACTGCTCGATGAACGAGGGAATTTTCCGCAGGTGGAACGCCCGATGTTGGTGGATGCGTTGGCTTGTATATTCAGCGGGTTGATCGGTACTTCGACCAGCGGGGCCTACATCGAGTCGGCTACCGGCATCCGGGAGGGTGCGCGTACCGGGCTGGCGGCGGTGGTGACGGCGGGCTTGTTTTTGATGACGCTCTTTTTTCTGCCGCTTGTCGAGCCCCTTCAAAAATTGAGGTTCGCTTACGGACCCGCATTGGTGGCGGTGGGCGTGATGATGGTGGGTGCGGTGCGGCAGATTGACTTTGAGGATTGGACGGAAGCGGTACCGGCATTTGTGACGATTTGTCTGATGCTGTTCACGTACAACATCGCCAACGGACTCACTGCGGGGCTGGCGTTGTATCCGTTGATCAAACTGCTGGCCGGTAGGCCACGGGAAGTCAATACCGGTGGGTGGGTGCTGGGAGGCTTGTGCGCGCTGTACTTCGCGGTTGGACTGGTGCATTGAGCGCACAGCGGTTTGGATGCAACTACACACATGCTGGCCGTTCAACTCGGCAGTTACCGGCCTAGAGCCAGCATTCGTTCGATCGGCACGAGCGCGCGCCGACGGATGTCCTCCGGCACGTCCACTTGGGGCGCGAGATTTTCGAGGGCCGCGACGCATTTTTCGAGCGTGTTTTTCTTCATGAAACTGCACTCATTGCACGCGCAGGTGTCGGTGGGGCCCGGGATGAACACTTTGTCGGGACACTCTTTGCGGAGTCGGTGAAGCATGCCGGTCTCGGTGACAATTATGAATTCGCGGGCGGAGTTGGTGCGGCAGTACTGCACCATTTTTTCCGTGGAGCAAACTTCATCGGCCAACATGCGCACCGCCGGCAGGCATTCGGGGTGGGCCACGATGCGGGCGTTGGGGTGTAGTTGTTTGAGTTGGAAGATTGCTTTGTGGGTGAACAAAACGTGAGTGGAACACACGCCTGGCCACAGAATCATTTCGCGACCCGTTTGGTTCATCACCCACTGACCGAGGTTCTGATCCGGCACGAACAAAATTTTGCGATCCGCCGGAATCGACTGGACCACTTTGACCGCGTTGCCCGAGGTGCAGATGATGTCGGCCAACGCTTTCACAGCAGCCGTGCAGTTGATGTAGGCGACGATCACCACATCGGGGTGGGCTGCTTTCCAGCGGGCCAGGTCGTTGGCATTGCACGAGTCGGCCAGTGAGCAACCGGCTTCGAGGTCGGGCATGAGCACGGTTTTCGTGGGGTTCACGATTTTCGCGGTCTCGGCCATGAAATGGACGCCGCAAAACAGGATCACGTCCGCCTCCGACTCCCGCGCTTTGTACGCCAGTCCGAGCGAGTCGCCGACGTAATCGGCCACATCCTGAATTTCCGGTATCTGATAGTTGTGCGCGAGAATGACGGCGTTGCGCAGGCGTTTCAGTTCGCGCACGCGGTCGGCCAAAGTTTGGGGAGCCGTCAGGACAGCCATGACAAGTGACCGTAACGAAACATGCCGGTTTGTCAATGCACCCATCCCCTGCTACCCTGCCGGCGTGGCTATGAAAAGATGGATTGTTCTCATGTTGGGCGTCGTTGGGTTGACGAGTCTGAGTTTGGCGACGGAGCGGACGCCAGAGAGCGCGTTGCATTTCGCTCGCCAACTGGAGCAGGCGTTTGTGCAAGTGGCCGAGCAGGTCAGCCCCTCCGTTGTGGTCATCACGGCGATCCAAAAAACTTCCGACCATGCCCAACGCGAGGAAGAGACCGAGCCCGACATGGACGAGGAATCGCCCTTTCGATTTTTCTTCCGGCATCACGGATTTTTGTTTCCGCCACCTCGTGAGTTGGACAGTCAGGGGTCCGGTGTGATTGTGCGGCGCGATGGCTACATCCTCACCAACCATCACGTGGTGGATGGCGCCAGCGAAATCAAAGTGCGGCTGCGCGATGGGCGCGAGTTTGCGGGACGGTTGATCGGCTTCGATCAACGCACCGATTTGGCGGTGTTAAAAATTGAGGCCGAGAACTTGCCGGTGGCTGAATTTGGGGACAGTGATGCGGTCAAGGTCGGCCAATGGGCCATCGCCATTGGTGCGCCGTTCCAACTCGATTACAGTTTCACCGTGGGATTTGTCAGCGCGACCGGCCGCAGCGGCGTCTGGGGACGCGGAAGCAATGCGTTTGAGGATTACATCCAAACGGATGCCTCGATCAACCCCGGTAACTCTGGCGGACCGCTTTGCAACATCGAAGGACGCGTCATCGGCATCAACACATTGATCCGCGGCCTGAATCGCGGAATCGGATTCGCCATACCGGCCAACATGGCGCGTTCCATCGCCACCCAACTCATCGAGAAAGGTCGGATCGTGCGCCCGTGGCTTGGGATTCAGATCGAGGAGTTGGCGAGCAACCCCGAGCTGCAACAAACACTGCCGCCCGGTACCGAGGGCGTCGTCATTCGCGCCATCTACCCTGACACTCCTGCCGCTCAGAGCGACCTCAAGCCCGCCGACGTTGTCGTCGCCGTGGATGACACTCCTGTGAGAAATCCGCGCGACCTCCAACTCCAAATCCTGCGCCGCGCCGTGGGCGACCGCGTCAATTTGCGCGTTCTGCGCGATGGTCAACCGTTGACCATCACCTTACAAACCGGTGAGCTCCCTGACCGGCCCCAACTGGCATCCCAACGCGCCCCGCGCGAGCCGGCAACGCAAACCACGTGGGGCATTGAAGTGCAATCCATCACCCGCGAGTTGGCGGAACGATTGCAACTGCCCATCGGTAGCGGGGTATACGTCAGCGCGGTGACACCCGGTAGTCCAGCCGCCGAACAAGGATTACAGCAGGGCGACGTGATTACCGAAGTCAACCGTCGTCCTGTGCGCACGGCCGCGGAGTTCCACGCGGCGTTAGCGGGTGCCGACCCGCAAAAAGGTGCGCTGCTGTACGTCCAACGCGGGGGCGCCTCAACCTTTCTCGTTCTCAAACCTAGACCATAGCACCGCGTAAGCAACATCCGCGCTGACCGTTGGCAAAGAAGGCGGAATTTGGCGACGAACGCTCCACGCCCCCGCATCCCAAACAGCTCAAGCCAGTCGGTTGCGTTCATTCGCCGACGCCCGCGTGCGTGGGCTGGGTTCGGTTTTTGGGTCACGTTGACAGCCGGTAGGGGGGCCGGTAGGCTGCGGGCGCATGGCGCCGTCAACGACTACGTTGAAGCGGACTCCGCTGCACGCCCGTCACGTTGCTCTCGGAGCAAAGATGATTGTGTTTGCGGGTTGGGAA
>JANWVU010000121.1 GCA_025056465.1 Verrucomicrobiia bacterium
AGGCTGGGTACCCCGAAGGACGCGACCCGGCAACCGGGCGGCGATTGGTGCTGACGTTGGAAATTGGCTCGGCCGCGGATCCCGAGGCCCGGCAGGCGGCGGATTTGCTGGCCAGTTTCTTTCGCGAGATTGGTGTCGAGCTGCAACCCAGCTACAACAACTGGCCCGAGTTTCTCAAGAAACTGGAGCGGCGACAGGCACAGATGTTTCAACTCGGCTGGATTATTGATTACCCGGATGCGGAAAATTTCCTGCAATTGTTCTACAGCAAAAACGCCTCGCCTGGGCCCAATCACGCCAACTACTCCAATCCCGAATTCGACCGGCTCTACGAGCGGATTCGCACGATGTTCGACAGTCCCGAGCGCACCGCGTTGTATCAGCAGATGGCGGACATCGTGGTCGCGGACGCACCGTGGATTTTTATGACCCATCCGTTGGCGTTCGGTTTGTTTCAGCCGTGGCTGCTCAATTTCAAACCGCATGATTTCCCCTATCCCAACATGAAGTTTTACAAAGTGGACCCGACACGGATGAGGAACTGACGTCATGCTGGGCTACATCGTTCGGCGCGTTTTGTATGTAATTCCGGTGGTCTTTGGGGTGGCGCTGGTGACGTTTATTCTGTTTCACGTCGTGGGATGGAACGCGGCGGCGATGATGCTCGGCAAACACGCGTCGCCGGAGGAGATCGCCGCGTTGCAAAAACAGCTCGGGTTGGCCGGGCCGAAGTGGCTGAACTGGGAAGCGGCGCGAGAGGGGCCGTGGTATCGACTGTTTGATTCGCAGTGGTTTTTCTATCTGCGCCAGATCGTGACGTTTGATTTTGGTCGCAGCTTCGCTACCAACCAAAAAATCTCGACGCTTATCCTGGACGGAATCTTGCCCTCGCTCTCACTGACCGTGCCGATATTTATGATTGATCTGGTGGTCGCCATCGGCATCGCGCTGGTGTGCGCGTACCGGCGCAACACATGGCTGGACCGTAGCATCGTGGTGTTGGCAGTGGTGGGCATGAGCGTCAGTTCGCTGGTCTACATCTTGTTGGGTCAGTACCTGCTGGCATTTCGCTGGGGTCTGTTCCCCATCTGGGGGTACGAGACGGCAAAATATCTGGTGCTACCGGTGCTGATTGGTGTGGTGAGCGGGTTGGGCAGCGGTGTGCGTTTTTATCGCACCGTGATGCTCGACGAGATGTATCAGGATTACGTGCGCACGGCGTTTGCCAAGGGCAACACGGAACGACGCGTGTTGTTCGTGCACGTGTTGAAAAACGCGATGATTCCTATCCTAACCAGTGTAGTGCTCTCAATTCCATTCCTGTACACCGGTTCGCTGTTGCTGGAGAACTTTTTTGGGATACCGGGCTTGGGCTACCTGAGCGTCGAGGCGATCAACTCGGCGGATTTCCCGGTGATCAAGGCGGTGGTTTTTGTGGGATCCATTCTCTACGTGTTGGCCACGCTGGTTACTGACATCTGCTACGCGTTGGTGGATCCACGGATCAAACTGCGATGAGCACTCCGGCAACGAGCTTGTGGCGGACCGCATGGCAGCAGTTGCGACGCAATCGGCTGGCGATGGTTTGTCTGGGTGTGATCGCGTTTTACGCGTTGGTTGCGCTGACGGCCGAGGGCATCTACTGGTATTACCGGCTGACCGACCAGACCCCACCGTATAAACAGGTCAATTTCGACAATCGTTTCGCCAAGCCCAGTCTGCGTCATCCTCTAGGCACCGACTCACTGGGACGCGACGTGTTGCTGCAAGTCATCCAAGGGACCCGCATCGCGTTTGAGGTCGGCATTCTCACCTCGCTGATTGCCATTCCGATTGCGGTGGTACTGGGCGCGTTGGCGGGGTATTACGGCCGACGCGTGGATGATTTCATCGTGTGGCTGTACACGGTGTTCGACTCCATACCGGGCTTGCTGTTCATCTTGGCGATCGCGATTGTTGTCGGCAAAGGACTGCTCGGTGTGTGTCTTGGCATCGGGCTAACGACGTGGGTCGGGTTATGTCGGCTCATTCGGGGCGAATACATCAAGCACCGCGACCGGCAATACGTGCTGGCGGCGCGGGCGCTGGGGGTCAAAAACTTCGCCATTATGTTTCGCCACATCCTCCCCAACGTTCTGCACCTGGTGATCATCAGTTTTTCGCTGCGCTTCCCCGGTGCGATTCTGACCGAGGTTGTTCTCAGCTACCTTGGCGTGGGCGTCCAGGGGGAACCCAGTTGGGGCATCATGATCAGCGATGCTAAACTGCGCTTGTGGCAGGGACACTGGTGGGAACTGGCCGGGGCCACCGCCGCCATGTTTTTCATCGTGCTCGCGTTCAATCTGTTTGGAGATGCTTTGCGCGACGCCCTCGATCCCAAACTACGAACCGCGGAGGCGAAAACAGCATGACGACAAACTCACCAACCGAGGTGCTCCTGCGGGTAATTGATCTGCGCGTGAGTTTTTTCACGGACGAGGGTGAGGTGCGCGCGGTGGATGGGGTGTCGTTTGAGATTCGTCGGGGCGAGACCCTCGCGTTGGTGGGCGAATCGGGTTGTGGCAAAAGTGTCACGGCGTTGGCGTTGACCCGTTTGGTGCCCAGCCCGCCGGGGCAGTACCGCGGCGGTCAGGTGTTGTTGGATGGTGAAGATGTGCTGACGATGAGCAAGCAACGATTGCGCGAGATTCGCGGGGCGCGCATTTCGTACATTTTCCAGGAGCCTGCCACATCACTCAACCCGGTGTTCCGTGTGGGATTTCAAATCAAGGAAGCGTTGCAACTGCATCGGCCTGAGCTCGCCACCGACGACGAAGTGGTGCGGTTGTTGGAACTGGTGGGCATACCGGATGCCGCGCAGCGCGCGCGCGCGTACCCCCATCAACTGAGTGGGGGCCAGCAGCAACGCGTGATGATCGCCATGGCATTGGCGTGCCACCCGGCCCTACTCGTGGCCGACGAACCGACCACTGCACTCGATGTCACGATCCAGAAGCAAATCCTCGAGCTGTTGCGCGATCTGAAACAGAAATTACAGATGAGCATTTTGCTCATCACCCACAATCTCGGCATCGTGGGCGACCTGGCCGACCGGGTGGCGGTGATGTATGCGGGGCGCATCGTGGAACATGGTCCCGCGCGCACGTTGCTCACGCGACCGTTGCATCCGTACACGCAGGCATTGTTGAAATCCATCCCTCGCCTCGGCGCACAACGGGAGCGTCTGGTTTCCATCCCCGGTGTGGTGCCCAACCCGGCACGCTTGACTACCGGCTGTAAATTTCACCCGCGCTGCCCACTGGTGCAGCCCGCGTGCAGCGCCGAACCGGAACCGTCGTTGGAAGAGCGCGACGGTCGTGCGGTGCGTTGTCCCTATGTGATGCCATGAGTGCGTTGGTCGAAGTGCGCAACCTGCGAATGTGGTACCCGATTCGCGCCGGTATCCTGCAACGGACGGTGGATTGGGTGAAAGCCGTGGACGATGTCAGTTTCAGCATTCGGGCGGGCGAAACGGTGGGACTCGTGGGCGAATCAGGCTGTGGAAAAACCACACTTGGTCGAACAATTCTGCGGTTGCTGGACCCGACAGCCGGACAGATTTTGTTCGATGGGCGCGACATCACGCATGCTTGTGCGGAGGAGTTACGGTGGTTTCGGCGGCAGGCCCAGATGATTTTCCAAGATCCGTATGGCTCGCTTAATCCGCGGATGACCGTCGGGCGCATCATTGGGGAGGCGTTGCGGATTCATCGGCTGGTGCCCAACCGGCAGGCGGAGCGTGACCGCGTGGCGGAACTGCTCGAGTCGGTAGGACTGAATCCCGACCATGCCAGCCGGTATCCTCATGAGTTCAGCGGCGGGCAGCGACAACGCATCGGGATCGCGCGCGCGCTGGCGGTGCAACCGCGATTTATCGTGTGCGATGAGCCGGTCAGCGCGTTGGACGTCAGCGTACAGGCGCAGATCATCAATCTGTTGCAGGATCTTCAGCAAAAGTTCCAACTGACGTATCTGTTCATCGCGCATGACCTCGCAGTGGTTGAGCACATCAGCGACCGCGTGCTGGTGATGTATTACGGTCAAATTGTTGAGGAGGCACCGGCCGACGAGATTTACCGCAATCCGAAGCATCCCTACACACGCAAGCTGCTCGACGCCGTGCCGCGCCTACCGGCAGTGGCCGGGACGTAGCCGGTGGGTTTGGACGGCTGGAGTTTTGAGCAGGTTGTGTGGCCATGTTGCTGGATTGACAGCCGGTAGGGTTTTCCTTACAACCGGCTCAACGTAGTGTCGTTGAAATCACCGCGACAGTTCGCCACGCGCAACAGGAGGTCGTCATGCCGCCTAAAACCGAGGCCAAAGAAAAAGAATCCGCGCTGAAAGATAAAAATTTGCAGGTGGCCGTGGCGGCCATCGAAAAACAGTTCGGCAGCGGCGCGATCATGCGGCTTGGGGAAGAGACGGCGCGGGCGGATGTGCCGGTCATTCCGACGGGCGCTTTATCGTTGGATCTCGCGCTCGGTGTGGGCGGCATTCCACGCGGGCGCGTCACGGAGGTGTTCGGGCCGGAGAGTAGCGGCAAAACCACGTTGATGCTGAGTGTGATTGCCAACGCGCAACGGGCCGGTGGGCTGGCGGCATTTATCGACGTGGAGCATGCGCTGGATCCCGCCTACGCGAAACGCATCGGGGTCAACCTTGAAGACTTACTGGTCAGCCAACCGGATAGCGGGGAGGAGGCGCTAACGATTGCCGAGACGTTGATTCGGAGCAACGCGGTGGATGTGGTGGTGGTGGACTCGGTGGCGGCGTTGGTGCCCAAAGCGGAGTTGGAAGGCGCGATGGGGGATGCGGCGGTGGGAGCGCAGGCGCGGTTGATGTCGCAAGCGATGCGCAAGCTGACCGCGGCGATTCACAAGGCGAAAACCGCGTGCATTTTTACCAACCAAATCCGCGAGAAAATCGGGGTGATGTTTGGCAATCCCGAAACCACACCGGGCGGTCGGGCACTAAAATTTTATGCCAGCGTGCGGATTGACATGCGCCGCGTCAACGTCATCAAGGATCCCACCGGCCGCGTGGTGGGCAGTCACGTGCGTGCCAAGATCGTCAAAAACAAGGTGGCCCCACCGTTCGCCGAGGCTGAGTTCGACATTTTCTACGACAGTGGCATCGCGCGAGAGAGTTCGGTGATGGATGTGGCCACCGAGTTAGGCGTGTTGGAGCGAAAGGGATCCTGGTTGGCCTTTCGCGGCGAGCAAATAGGTCAGGGGCGCGAAGCGGCGCGAGAGTTTTTGCGGGCCAACCCCAAGGTGCTGGAAGCGATCGAGGCAGAGGTCTATCAACGGGTGCGTAACGGCGGCGCGCTGCCGATGCGCAGCAGCGGGGAGAGTTGACGGCCGGGGTCAGTCCTGTCCCACCGGTTTCCACTCTGGCAGAACCGGGGGGGCTGCGATGGTGGACGGCGCGGAAGGCGCCGGTCGGGTCCCCACGGTCAAACGCAACGTATGCTCGGTGCCATCGCGCAAGATGCTGAACACCACCTCATCTCCGGGACGGTGCAGGAAAATGGTATCGAGCACATCGCAAAGCCGGCGGACCTCGTTGGTGCCGATGCGCTGAATTCGGTCGCGCTCACGAAACCCGCCGCGCGCGGCGGGCGTGTTGGGAATGACCTCACGCACGCTCACTTCATACTGCTTGCCGGCGTGAAGGGTCAGTGGCACTTCGCGCTCGGTGACATCCAAACCGACCCACGGATGGCGAGGTTGCCCGATTTCCAACAGATCGTCGGCGACTTTCTGAACCGCAGCGATGGGCAGGGCGTAGGATTGGTCATCCATGTGGGCGGCGACGACCAAACCGACCACTTCGCCTCGGGCGTTGAGCAAGGGGCCGCCGGTCTGGCCGGGGCTGAGTTTGCAACTGGTGCGCCAGTGACTCGTGGGAAACAATCGTGGGCCGCACTGGATATCACGCCCCAGTACAAAGCCGGCCGACGGCGCCACCGGCTTGTCGTACGGGAAACCAACCGCCATCACCAACGAACCGACCGGCAGCTCGGCGTGCGATGCGATTTTGGGAGCCGGGAATCCTCCGTTGCGTGCCGGCGTGCGCAACACCGCAACGTTGACGCGCGGACATTGTCCGACGATTTGGGCCGGTAGCTGTTGGTCGTTCCACTCCAGCCAGCAAGTGTCGGCATCGCCGACCACAATGGCCGCCGTGACGACCACGCCATCCGCCCGCAGGAAAAACCCGCTGCCTACTTTGTGCAAGGGACGCATCAACGGGTCGAGCGGCGCGGCGCGTCGGTAGGCATGCACTTTAACGACGGCGGGCTGAGCCGATTGGAAGACAGACTGAATTTCGCGTTCGAAAAGTTCCAGTGCCGTTGGCGCGGGTGTTTCCGCCACCGCGGCTGCCACCCAGAGAACGGCGCACCACACGCTGCTAGAAATC
>JANWVU010000122.1 GCA_025056465.1 Verrucomicrobiia bacterium
CGGTACCGAGTGCGAAAGCTCCGCCCAAGCCCGGTAAGTTTTGGGAAGTGGCCGGTGCACGGGCCGGCACGGGCGGCGGCTCATTGACCCACGAGGAGCAACGGAGCTGACCATGGACCTGAACACCATCTGGTTTGTTTTATTGGGATTCTTGCTGGCTGGATACGCAATCTTGGACGGGTTTGATCTGGGCGTCGGCATCCTGCACCTCGCGGCGCGCAAAGACGAGGAACGCCGTGTGTTTCTCAACTCTATCGGACCCATTTGGGACGGCAATGAAGTTTGGCTGGTGACGTTCGGTGGCGCGATGTTCGCCGCGTTTCCGCACGCTTATGCGACTGTCTTCAGCGGATTTTACACCGCGTTCATGTTGCTGCTGTGTGCGCTAATTTTTCGAGCCGTCTCGATGGAATTTCGCAGCAAACGCGAAGCGCGCGCATGGCGACAATTTTGGGATGTGGCGTTCTGCGTTTCCAGCACCGTCGCCACCTTCCTGTATGGCGTGGCGGTGGGCAACGCCATGCGTGGGATGCCGATTGGCGGGGATATGGAATATGTAGGCGGGTTCCTCGACTTGTTGCATCCGTATTGCTTGCTGGTGGGATTGTTTGCCGTGGCCACATTCGCCATGCACGGTGCCATTTACCTTTACCTCAAAACCGAGGGTGAATTGCAGCAGCGCATTCATCACTGGATGTGGACCACGTTCGGAATCTTTCTGGTGTTCTACTTGTTCGTGACCATTTACACGTTGGTGGATGTGCCGCTTGCCACGCGCAATTTCCGCGACCACCCGTGGGTCTGGCTGATTGTTCTGTTGAACGTGTTGGCCGTCGCGAATATCCCGCGCGCGATCTACCGGCACCAACCCGGCTATGCCTTCGCCTCATCTTGCGCCACCATCGCGGCACTGACCTGCTTATTCGGCGCGGCATTGTTTCCCGACCTTGTACACTCGTCGTTGAATCCCGAGTGGAGCCTGACCATCTACAATGCTGCCTCATCCCAAAAAACACTCGGCATCATGCTGGTCATTGCGTTGCTCGGGATGCCGTTTGTGATGGCTTATACGGCGGTGATTTACTGGGTGTTCCGCGGCAAAGTGCAACTGGGGAAGTTCAGCTACTAACCCGGTAAGCCAAAACGAACTTGGCAGCCCCAACGGGAATCGAACCCGTGTTTTCAGATTGAGAATCTGACGTCCTAGGCCACTAGACGATGGGGCCGCCTCGGACTGACGGCGACAGGATAATCCGACCCGAAGCAAAATCAAGCCTCTCAGCTCCACCCAGCGTGCAGTCCTCCCGTACCGCAAACAAGCTTGCGACCAATCCCGAGCGGTCTGCTTGCTGGCTTTCAAGTCGGCACAGTTTCCGTTTGACTCCCTGCGAGCCTCGCGGCAAGCTGCCGTCATCGGTTCGGCCAAGGAGGAACCGTGGTTACATTCTCGTGTTCGTCGTGTTCCGTGTTGATCACGGTGGTGGATGACTTGCGTGGTCGTTCAGCCCGCTGTCCTGCTTGCCAGCATCTTGTCGTCGTCCCGCTCGATGGCAAAAATGGCGTTCAACCGGTCACAGTGATTCCCCCGCGATGCGTGACGGACGCGAAGCAAGACGTGATTCAACGCGCATGGTTGGATATGCCGGTATCCGAGCTGGGACGGCGCATGATTCAATGCCTGCTGGGCGGGTTGTTGGCTCAGCGCCGTCAGTTAATCGCGTCGCATCTGACCGGGAGCGAACAACTAACAGCGTTGGAAGCACGCCTCGCGCAAGTGCACCGTCGCTACCAGGAACGAATTCGCGAGCTGGAATTATGTGTGGCGGCGCGCGATGCGGAGATTGCGCGGTTGCGCCGTCAAAAAGCCGCCTTGCAACGGGAGCTCGAACAACAACTGGCCGACGCTGGTACGGTGGAGCGCGCCCGACCGGCGTTACGCGACGCGGGAATTTTGCTGCGCGCGTAGGGCTTTCTCATAACACTCCAACGCTTCTTGGTAACGTTCGAGTCGGTTATACACGCCGCCCTTGCACAGGTAGGCCAAGGTCATGTTTTGATCCGCTTCGATGGCGCGATCGTAATGCTCCAGCGCCTCATCGAGTCGGCCCAGTTTCTCCAGTGCGGTGCCTTTTTTGACGAGCGCCTCCGGCTCGCGCGGGTTCAGCGCCAACGCTTCATCGAAACATGCCAATGCCTCCGCAGGCCGGTCGAGATTCAGGTAGCTCTGGCCCTTACCCAGCCACGCCGCGATCTGCGCCCGCTCATCGCCAGTAGCGGTGAGGGAATCGGGCGTTTGGGCGGTCACGTTTCGGGTGGTGGTGGGTGGCATGTCTCGTTCCATTTCGCTGACCCGCCGTTCCAACTGGGAGAGTGCCGTGCTGAAGCGCGCCGTTGCTTGCTCGGTGGGGTTGGGGCCTAAAACAGCAGTAGATCCATCTCCCAGTTGTCCCGTGTATGATGCAGGGCCGAGTCGTAGAATGGCGTCCGACAACGGTGCCAACATCGTTTCAACGCGTCGGTTCATCGCGCGCATTACCACCATCACCAGCAGCAACATCGCTAGTAGTGCGATGGCAGTGATCGTGCCCACGATGACAAATGTGTTGCGCTGAAGCTGCTGCAAATTTTCAAGCTCGCGTTGCTGTTGCACCTGCATTGCCTGCTCAATCCGCCGCAAGCGTGCTTCGAGTTCCGCTGCGTTTTCCCGAGCAGTTTGCGCCGCCCGCGCCGCTTCTTGCCGGGTTTGTTCCAACAACGCGGCTGTCTGCTGTTGTTGTTGCAAATAATTCTCATATGCTTGGACGACGTGCTGTGCCCAATTCACGTCATCCGTGACCGTTTGCGAGGCGTTTTGCGCCGCCGATGCCGTTGAGGCAAAAAGACTCCCGCCGGCAATTACAAGAGCCACCAGACGCATCTTCATTCGAGGTTCCCCACCGGCGTGGATAGAAAAATCTGTCCCGAAACGCAACTTCAAACCGCCCATGATTCGAGAGCTTCGAGATGATAATAAAGCGATGCGCCTCCGACCAGGCTGCGCTCTCCAAATGGAATGTCATCGCCGTGCGAAGCACCGAGGATGCCCCGGTGGGCTTGACGGAGTTGCGACGTTCACAGAATATGCGGCGCATGCAGACGACGACTGGGTTGCTGAGTGGGCGCAACGGCATTGTCTTTGGCGTTGCCAACAAACGTTCGATTGCGTGGGCGATCGCTCAGGCATGGCATGAGGCGGGGGCGCGGTTGGCGTTCACTTATCAGGGCGAGCGATTGAAAGAAAACGTGGAGGAGTTGGTCGGCACGTTCGGGGAGGGTGTGCCGCTGTATCCGTGTGACGTGACTCGTGACGAAGACATCGCGCGAGTATTTGAAAATGTGGCGCGGGATTTTGGGCGTTTGGACATTTTGTTGCACTCGGTGGCGTTTGCCCCGCGCGAGGCATTGGAGGGCCGGTTTCTCGACACAACGCGTGAGGCGTTTCGCATCGCGCATGATGTGAGCGCGTACTCGTTGGTGGCGCTGGCGCGCGCTGCCGCACCGTTGATGATCAACGGCGGGTCAATCATCGCAATGACGTATTACGGCGCGGTGAAAGTGGTCCCGCATTACAACGTGATGGGGGTGGCGAAGGCGGCGCTGGAGGCAAGCGTGCGCTATCTCGCGTACGATTTGGGGCCGCAGAAAATTCGGGTAAACGCGATTAGTGCGGGGCCCGTCAACACGCTGGCCGCACGCGGGATTGCGGGTTTTACAACAATCCTGAAGCACTACGAGGAGCGCACGCCGCTGCGGCGAAATATTGAACCCCGTGAGTTGGGATTGGCCGGGTTGTTTCTGGCCAGTGACATGTCTAGCGCAACGACGGGCCAGGTGTTGTACGTGGATTGCGGGTACGAAATCATGGGGATGTAACGCACGGCGAAGGCCGGCAGGAGGAGCGCGCGCGTGGTCATTGGGGTCTTGCAATTGGAGTTGAGCATACCGGGGGCGGATTCACTGAAATCGAAGCGCATGGTTTTGCGCAGCGTCAAAGATCGGGTGCGACAAGGTTTCAACGTGGCCGTGGCCGAAGTGGACGATAATGACCTTTGGCAACACGCGGTGTTGGGCGTGGTGACAATTTCGAACGACCGTCGGTTTGCCAACGAGGTATTGTCCAAAGTTGTTGATTACGTTCAGCGCGAGCGCGATTTGGTGTTGGATGATTACTCGTTGTCGTTTTTGTAACGCACGCGGCGGCAAAGGGGTGCCGGCCGTGTTCGAGGGGTGAACATGTTCAGGTCAATGGCTTGGTGCTTGCTGACCGGCAGCCTTGACAGACGCCGATTGACGGCCGGTTGGTCGCCCCGACGCGATGGCAAAAGCAAACATTATTGTTGTGGACACTGACATCTCGTGGACGTTGCTGGTGTCCGAGATGTTGGTGAAGGAGGATTTCGAAGTGTTCACGGCCAACCGCGCGGCCGATGCGCTGGTATTGCTGGATGCACGGCGCGCGGATGCGGCGATCGTTGAGCTGAATCTGCCGGACACGGACCCAATCTCGTTTTTCGAGCAACTCATCCAGCGGCATCCGTCCATGGCGGTGATTGTGTGCACGGCGCGACCCACGATCGAACAGGCTTTTGAGCTGGGACGGCGGGGCGCCACCCGGTATCTAACCAAATCCATCACGCCGGATTGTTTGCAGGCGTTGCGACAAGCGGCAGCCGAGGTCGGACAGCGACCGGCCCTGGAACAACGCGCCACCGCGCCGCCACCGGCACGTGGGCGGGGACTGTTGATGCCAAGCGTGCCGGGCTTTTACGGCATCATCAGTCAAGACCCGCAGATGGAGGATATCTTCGAATTGATCCGCACCATCGCGGACAGCACCGCCAATGTGTTGATTTGCGGGGAAACCGGTACCGGCAAAGAACTCGTGGCGCGGGCGATTCACGAGGCCAGCAACCGGCATGGGAAACCGTTCGTGGCGATGGATTGCTCCGCACTGGCGCGCGAGTTGTTGGAGAGCGAGTTGTTTGGCCATGAAAAGGGCGCCTTCACCGGCGCGCATGAACGGCGGATTGGTCGGTTTGAACGCGCCAACGGTGGCACCCTGTTCCTCGACGAGGTGGGGAACATTGACCCGGCAATCCAGGCCAAACTGCTGCGCGTGATCCAAACCCGCACGTTTGAGCGCGTCGGCGGTCAGCAATCGATTTCGGTGGATGTGCGGATTGTGGCCGCAACCAACACACCGTTGGAGGAATTGGTGGCCCAGGGAAAGTTTCGCGAGGATTTGTACCACCGGCTCAACGTTGTGGAGATTGCCCTGCCCCCGTTACGCGAGCGCGGCGACGATGTGGTGTTACTGGCGCGTGAGTTCATGCGGCGATTCGCCCAGCAAAACCGCAAGGATGTGCGGGATTTTACCGAAGCGGCGCTTCAACTGATTCGACGATATCGTTGGCCCGGTAACGTGCGCGAGTTGGAAAATGTCATCTTGCAGGCCGTGGTGTTGTCGAAATCGCCGCTGATTGACGTGGCCGATTTGCCACGCCGTATCGCACAAGCCGTCGAAACGCTTCCTGAATCGGCGCGGTTGGCCGATCAATTGGGAGAACCCGAACGCCAGATCATCATCAACGCCATCCGGCAACATCGGGGCAACATCAAACGCGCTGCCGAGATGTTGGACATCAGCCGCACCACGCTGTACGCGAAACTCAAGAAATATCAGATTGATCCCGACGCCATTCGGTAGATGCGCGTGGTGTCATCGCGGTAAACCTCCTGCCAGCGCGCATCAAGCTCCAGCAACGCGTTGAGCGGATGGTCGCGGGGTAGAATCGTCCAGCGCACCCCGTATCGTCTCAGTACCTCATCCCAACCGGGCTCCGCGCGATCCGCCAGTCGGAAATCCTTCAACAACGCTGCGCCATAAAAATCATTTCGACCATCCACAAACACGGGATGCTGTGGCAACTCCCGAATCAAAAAGCCCCCCCACAGATAAGCGTTGAACATCGGTCCTTCCACCGCACCGGGACTGGCTCGCAGAAACTCCACCGCTCGGACCGGATACCGGTCGGGCAACGGCTTCGCGGCTAAGTCTGACCGCGCCGCCGTAGGTCCCCACAACGCCAACCACCACGTCACCACAAACACCGCAGCCGCCCAACCGGCCCCGTGACCGCGCTGCTCCGCCGTCGTCCAGCGCGCGCCCATCCGCGTTAGCATTTGAAAGCGACCCGACTGCTCTTGCAACCAACGGGAACCATGTTCGGCGAGAATGGGTGCCACCACCAAACCGAACAGCGGCACATTGCGCACCGCATACAACGCGAGGTAACCCCACACGACAATCAACAAATGCTCTACGATCGAAAAACGCGGGCGGCTTACCACGGTCATCACGACCAAGGCGCCCACCATGGCCAACCAACCGTGCAAACCA
>JANWVU010000123.1 GCA_025056465.1 Verrucomicrobiia bacterium
CAGCAACCGCAACTGGCCACGTTTATTGATGCGATGACAGAAATGGTGGTGCAGATGGAGACTGCACCCACGCAGCAACGGGAGGCCATGCTGGCGTTTGTGCCGACGGTCACGGCGATCGTACGCGGGTTGGCAACGGAGGCACAAACAGAGGGCAGCTCAGCGTTGTTGTCACCGTGGGCGACGGCGTTGTTTAGCGAGGAGTTGGTGGGAACGGCGCGGGAGGAATTGCGCTGGGACGGCTATCAGGTGTTTCAAGACGGGCGCATGTACATCGTGCTGGTGCACCCGCAGCGCGGACCGAACTCGCTCGCGATTCAGGAAGCGACGATTCCGAAGTTGCGTCGGATTCTGGGCGAGGTGCAGATGCGATTTCCCGATGTGCGGTTGAGTCTCACCGGCGAGCCGGTACTGGACTTTGATGAGATGCAGCAATCGCAACGCGACGCGATTCAGGCGACGTTGCTGACGTTGGTGCTGTGCGGCGGATTGTTTGCGGTGGGGTTCAAAGAATGGATTCGGCCGTTGTTGGCGACTGCATGCCTGATGTTGATCGTGGCATTGAGCATGGGCTGGGCAACGGTGAGTGTGGGGCATCTGAACATCATCACGATCACGTTTGCGGTGATGATCATCGGGCTGAGTATTGATCTGGGGATTCAGTTGATCGCTCGGTACGAGGAGGAACGCGCGCTGGGACGCGATGTGGCGACGGCGATCCGGCAGGCGGTGGAGCATACCGGGCCCGCGTTGATCACGGCGGCGTTGACCAACGCCGCGGCGTTTTTTGCGATGGGGTTGGCGGGTTTTCGCGGTGTGACGGAGCTGGGAATCATTGCCGGTGGGGGAATGATTATCGCGGTGGTGGTGATGCTGGGCGTGTTGCCGGCATTGTTGAAAGTGGTGCGGCGACAGCGGGAGGCGACGGATATTCCCGCACAGGCGGTGGCGCATCGGACCGAGCAATTTTTGTTGCGCGGGCCCGGTATCACTTGCGCGGTGTGCGCCGTGGTAACGTTGGCCAGTCTCGTTTCGGGCTGGCGAATTGGTTTCGATTACAACGTGCTGAATTTGCAATCGCGCGGGTTGGAATCCGTGGAGACCGAGCTGCGATTACTGGGGGCAGATGCGGAGTCCACAATTTTCGCCGCGGTGGTGTGCGACACGGTGGAGGAGACGCGCGCGTTTCACGAACGACTGGCAAGCCTGCCAAGTGTGGCGACGGTGCACAGTATTGCGGAGGTGATTCCCACCGGTTTTGAGGAAAAGGCACCGGTGGTGCGCGAGATTCAGGCGCGTTTGGGAGACGTGCGACTGGAGCCGAGGCCGTTGCCGGACCGCGAAGGGTTGCGACGGGCCTTGAGACGATTGCGACTGCGAGCAACCCGGCTGGCAGAAACCATGCAGGCAGCGGGGGACACGGCCACGGCGGGCGTGTTGGGAGAGCTGGCAGCAGCGGCGCAAGCGACGCGGGAGTGGTTGGATGGGCTGCCAACTCCAGATGTCGAACCGGATTCGTACGTGCAAAATTTGGAGCGGCGATTTTTTGGAGAATTGCAGGCACAGATTGATTTGTTGCGTCAGCAAAACGTCGAGCGACCGATGACCGTTGAAGATTTACCGGCAGAAGTCCGCCGGATGCTGATTGGCGAGAGTGGGAAATTTCTCATCCGCGTGTTTCCGCGCGAGAACATCTGGGAACGCGAGCCATTGGTGCGATTCATCCGCGACATTCAACAAGTGACACCGAAAGCGACCGGCACGCCTTTGGGGTTGTACGAGTTTGTGGAGTTACTGAAGCGAGGATATCGCAACGCGGCGTTGTGGGCGTTTTTGGTGATTACGGTGGTGATCTTTTTGGATTTCCGCAGTTTGTTGGCGACGGTGTTGACGATTGTGCCGCTATGCGTGGGGATGGCGTGGATGCTGGGTGGGATGGCGTGGTTGGGTTTGTCGTTCAATCCCGCCAACATCATGACGGCGCCGCTGATTGTTGGGATCGGTGTCGCGTATGGCGTGTACGTGATGCAGCGATTTCGCGAGACCGGTGAGCCGACCTTTTGGGGCCGCAGCACGGGCCGCGCGGTGATTTTGTCGGCGCTAACCACGGTTGTGGCGTTTGCGACGCTCATCGGCGGGTCGCATCGCGGGATTCAGAGTTTGGGCATGGTGATGAGTCTCGGGGTGAGTGCCTGTTTGCTGGCCGCCATGACACTGCTACCGGCGCTGTTGGCGTTGGCGCGTCGGTGCAACTGGCGAATTTAGTACGCCGCGAATTTTTTCGTCCCCGCGGCCAAACAATCGGTGTGCGAGGGTAACCACACGGCGCTCCATGCCGCTCCACGCGGCGAGATTGTGGCATACAGGGGTGGAAGAAAAACGCATCTGCACGTAGTATGCGACCATGAAAGTGGAACTACCGGAATCGCCGCCGGCGGAGCGGGTGGCACGTACGCAGCACACGGGACGGTTGGCGTGGTGGTTGGCGGGCATGGGAGTGTTGATTTTGGCCGGTGTGGTTACCTGGTGGTTGATGGCGACCTCGCCGCGAGCCCGGCGCAAGCCGCCGCCACCGCCACCGGCTCGGCTGGTGGAGGTTCAACCGGTGCGAACGAGTGTGGCGACCGTGCGGGTTGAAGCGTTGGGCACCGTTCAACCCGCACGCGAAGTCACGGTGTATCCGCGCGTCAGCGGTGTGGTGCAATGGTTGGATGAGCGGTTTGAGCCGGGTGGTCGGTTTCGCGAGGGCGAACCGATGGTGCGGTTGGATGCACGAGATTTTGAGCTGGCGATTCGGCAGCGGGAGGCCGACCGGGCACAGATTGCGAGCGAGTTGGAGTTGGAGCGGGGTCAGCAGGCGATTGCGCGACGGGAGTATGAGTTGCTGACTGCGCCGGTATCGGACGAACAGCGGGATTTGATGTTGCGTCAGCCGCAGTTGCGACGGTTGGAGGCACGGTTGGCGGCCGCGGAAGCGGCGTTGGACCAGGCCCGGTTGGATTGGGAACGTGCGACCATTCGCGCTCCCTTTACGGCGGTGGTGGTGGCACGCCAAGTGAATGTGGGCACGGCGGTGACGCCCGCCACGCCGATCGCGACGTTGTATGGGACAGAAAAGGCATGGGTGATGGCGACGGTGCCGGTGGAGGATCTGGTTTGGTTGGAAACCGGTCGGACCGTTGCCCGGTTGCGTCGCGATCGTGGATGGCCGGTGGGGTCGGAGCGGTCGGGTCGGGTGACGCGGGTGCGTGCGGAGTTGGAGCGGCAAGGTCGGCTGGCGCAGGTGGTGGTTGAGGTGGAGGATCCGTTGGCTGTGGGCCTGGCGGCCGGTCAGCCGCCGCTGTGGTTTGGCGATTATGTGCGGGTCACGTTGGAGGGACGCGAGCTGAGCAATGTGGTGGTGTTGGCACGAGAATGGTTGCGCGAGGATGACACCGTGTGGCTGCTCGACGAGCAATCGCGGTTGGAAATCCGACCGGTGTCGGTGGCGCATCGGGGGCGGAGACAGGTGGTGGTGCGTGAGGGATTGCGAGATGGGGAGCGGGTGGTGACGTCGTTGCTTACAGCGCCGGTGGCGGGGATGCCGTTGCGGGCGCGGGAGGATGCACGATGACGCCGGTCGGCGAGCGTGGACCGATTGCGTGGATGGTGTACAACCGCGTCACGCCGAACCTGATGATGTTGATTCTCATCCTTGGCGGGTTGTTCATGTCGTGGCGGATTCGGAAAGAGGTTTTTCCGGAATTTTCCCTGGGCATGGTGACGGTGCGGGTGGCCTATCCCGGTGCGAGTCCGGAAGAGGTTGAGCGCGGTGTGATCCTGGCGATCGAGGAGGCGGTACGGGGAGTAGACGGTGTGAAAGAGGTGTCAGCCACGGCGCGCGAGGGGTTGGCGGAAGTGGAGATCGAGTTGCTGCGGGGCGTAAACGAACAGAAAGCGTATCAGGATATTAAGCAGGAGATTGACCGCATCACGACGTTTCCGCTTGAGGCCGAGGAGCCGCAGGTGACGCTGGACGTGCGGCGGCGCGAAGTGGTGGTGATGCAGTTGTATGGAAACGCGTCGGAGTGGGTGTTGCGAAATTTGGCGGAGGACGTGCGCGACCGGCTGTTGCAATCGCCCGACATCACGCAGGTGGAGCTTACCGGTGGGCGCGCCTACGAGGTGCAAGTGGAGGTGCCGCGTGAAACGTTGCGCGCGTATGGGCTCACGCTCGAGCAGTTGGCCCAGCGGATTCGCATGACGGCGCTGGAGCTACCAGGCGGGCGGATTCAGACGGAGGCCGGTGAGATTTTGTTGCGGTTGCGGGAGCGGCGCGAATGGGCGTCGGAATTTGCAGAGCTACCGGTGGTCACGACGCGCAAGGGCGGAGTGGTGACGTTGGGACAACTGGCAACGGTGCGGGAGGGTTTTGAGGATGTGGATCGGGTGGCGACATACAACGGGTTGCCGGCGATTCGATTGGAGGTCTACCGGGTGGGTCGCCAGACGCCGATTGGCGTCTCGGATGCCGTGCGCGAGTTGCTGCCTGAGATTCGTGCTTCGTTGCCGCCGGGCGTGGGTTTGGAAATCACCACAGATTGGTCGGATGTGTACCGGCAGCGGCTGCAGTTGTTGTTGAAGAACGCATTTTTCGGGCTGGTGCTGGTGATGGGATTGTTGGGGTTGTTTTTGGAATTCAAACTGGCGGCGTGGGTGATGATGGGGATCCCGACGGCGTTTTTAGGCACACTGCTGTTTCTGCCGCTGGTGAATGTTTCCATCAACATGATTTCGATGTTCGCGTTTATCATCGCGCTGGGGATTGTGGTGGACGACGCGATTGTGGCGGGCGAGAATATCTACAATTGCCGGCAACAAGGAATGGATCGGGTGCGCGCGGCGATCGTGGGGGCGCGTGCTGTGGCAGTACCGGTAGCGTTCAGTGTGTTGACGAACGTGGTGGCGTTCGTGCCGTTGTATTTCGTCCCGGGGATGTTTGGGAAAATTTGGCAGGTGATTCCGCTGGTGGTGATCACGGCTTTTTTGATTTCGTGGATGGAATCGTTGCTGATCCTGCCGGCTCACCTCGCGCATACGCGCAGTCAACCGCGCTCGCGACTTACGGCGCGGTTGCATGAGTGGCAACAGCAGTTTGCGGCCGCGTTCGATCGGTGGGTGCAGAACCGGTATGGGAGGTTTCTCGAGGGTTGCTTGCGGCATCGGTATGTGACGTTGGCCGTATCGGTGGCGGTTCTTGTGGTGGTGATTGCTTACGTCGTGAGCGGGCGGATTGGGATGATTTTGATGCCGCGTGTGGAGGCGGACCAAGCGGCGGCCAACGTGAAGCTGCCGGTGGGTAGTCCCATGACCGTGGCACTTACGGCTCGCGATCAGTTGGTGCGCGCGGCGGAGCGTGTGGCAGCGGAACACGGCGGGGAGCGTTTGTTGAAGGGCGTTTTCGCGTTGGTGGAAGGCGACCGCGTCGAGGTGGTTGCGTATTTGACCGATGCCGATGTGCGGCCGATTGGGACGGCACACTTCACGCGATTGTGGCGCGAGCGTACCGGTGCGTTGGTGGGCGTGGACTCGGTTCAGTTTGCTGCCGACCGGGGCGGACCGGGGGCGGGTGCCGCGTTGTCTGTGGAGTTGAGTCACCGGGATGTAGACGTGTTGGAGCGAGCGAGCCGGGATTTGGCATCGCGGTTGACCGAGTTGCCGGTGGTCAAAGACATTGATGCCGGGTTTCGCGGTGGAAAGCCGCAATTGGATTTCGTGGTGACCGAGGTGGGGCGTAGTTTGGGTCTGACGTCGCAGGAAGTGGCGCGCCAGATTCGGCACGCGTTTTATGGAGCGGAGGCATTGCGGCAGCAGCGCAGTCGCAACGAAACGAAGGTGCTGGTGCGCTTACCGGCCGAGGAACGGGCCAGCGAATTTGATGTCGAACACCTGATGGTGCGGCTTGCCAGCGGCGCGGACGTGCCGTTGGTCGAAGTGGCGGAGGTGCGACGGGGCCGGGCCTACACCACGATCACGCGTCGTGATGGACGGCGCACGGTCACGGTCACCGCGGATGTCGAGCCGTTAGGCGAAACGCCACGGGTCTTGGATTGGTTGAATAACATAGCGCTGCCGGCTTTGGCGGCGGACTATCCGGGGCTGACCTTTGGCTATCAAGGTCAACAGGCCGATTTGCGGGAAAGCGTGCAGGGTTTGCAAACCGGGTTGTTGCTGGCGTTGATGGGGATTTTCTTTTTGTTGGCCGTGCCATTTCGGAGCTACGTTCAACCGTTGATCGTAATGACGAGTATCCCGTTTGGAATT
>JANWVU010000124.1 GCA_025056465.1 Verrucomicrobiia bacterium
GTTGTGGAGCCGGATGGCACGGTGGTGCGGCGGGTTTGCGCGAGCGAGCCAGGACGAAGCGGTCGCAGTCGAGCCGTGGTGCGGGCGCGGTTGCGGGAAACGTTTGCGAATGAGGTGCCACAATGACAGCTCAACGGTACTTGCAGGCGGTGCGGGCAGTGCTGGATCACCTGGAGCGGAGTCAACTGTCGGCCGTTGCGCGTGCGGCGGACCACGTGGTGAGCGCGCTGCGCAACAGCGGGGCGGTGTTTTGCGCAGAGATAGGACATGGGATTCAGCATGATTTCATCAATCGGGCCGGTGGGTTGGCGGCGGTGCAGGCGTTTTCGTGGCGGATGGAGATGCAGGAACGCACCGCACGATGCCAGCAGCGCAGCAATCCCGATCGCGACATTCAGACGGCGCGGTTTGCGGTGCACACTTCGACGTTGCGGGCGGGTGATGTGCTGGTGTTGGGGTCGGTATCAGGCAAAAACCGCGTGCCGGTCGAGTTGGCGCTGGTGTGCCGGGAGAAAGGAGTGCGGACGATTGGGTTGACGTCGTTTGAATACAGCCGGCAGGTGACATCGCTGCATCCGAGCGGGAAAAAATTGATGGAAGTGGTGGATGTCGCGATTGACATCGGAGCGCCCTACGGAGACGCGGCGGTTGAGGTGACGGGTTACCCGCACAAGTTGCTGCCGGTATCCGGTGTGGCGATGATCACAGCAGGCCACATGATTTGGGGAACTGTGGCCGAGAAAATGGCGCAGTGCGGTCAGCCGGTGGCGACGTTTCTGAGCATCAATCGCGAGGGTGGCCCCGAAGCCTACCGGCAAGCGGTGGCGGAGTTTGAGCAACGCGGTTATTGACGGGGCGGAGCCGGTGGGGTCTCGAAGCGAAAGATCAGCTCGTTGGGGCGTGCCAGGTTGAGCCGGTCGCGAATGGTGCGCTCGATGTAATGCGGGTCCGTGCGCAGTGCTTCGATTTCGGCGCGTTGTTGTTGCTCGAGCGCCTCCTGGCGAGCGATCTCGCGGTCGAGTCGTTCCAGTTCGGTCAGCAACGCGCGCCGCTTGTGAAGCAATGGCAGAAACATCAGCGTCGCAGACAAAACCACCACGGCCGCGACGATGAGCAATCCGAATGGTTGCAGTCGCTGCCAGATGGTGGGGGATGCCGGCATGATGGCCGTGATGACGCGATTGGTTAGAGTTTTCCTCCGTAAATCGCGTTGGAGCCGAGCTGCTGCTCGATGCGCAGCAGTTGATTGTATTTGGCAACGCGGTCGGTGCGGCAGAGTGAGCCGGTTTTGATCTGGCCGGCGTTGGTCGCAACCGCGATGTCCGCGATGGTGGTGTCCTCGGTCTCGCCGCTGCGATGGCTCACGACCGCAGTGTAACCGGCTTCTTTGGCCATCTCGATGGCGTCGAGGGTTTCGGTGAGCGTGCCGATTTGATTGACTTTGATCAAAATTGAGTTGGCCACTCCCTCGCGGACGCCACGTTGGAGAAACTTGGTGTTGGTTACGAACAGGTCGTCGCCGACCAGTTGCACCTGTTGACCCAACTCGGTAGTCAGTTGTCTCCAACCATCCCAGTCACTCTCCGCCAACCCATCCTCGATGGAGATGATGGGATATTTTTTGCATAGGGCACCGTAAAACTCGATCATCTCGGCAGCGGTACGTTTGGAACCATCGGATTTTCTGAACACGTAACGTTTGCTGTCAGCGTCGTAAAACTCGCTCGCTGCTGCATCCAACGCGATGAAGATATCCTTACCGGCTTTGTATCCGGCTTGCTTGATAGCGGCGAGGATGACCTCCAGCGGATGTTCGTTGTTTTTCAATGCCGGCGCGAACCCGCCCTCGTCGCCCACGGCGGTGCTGTATTTGCCGCTTTTGAGCACGTTTTTCAGGGCGTGGAACACCTCGGCCCCCATGCGCAATGCTTCGCGGAACGAAGAAGCACCTTTAGGCATGATCATGTATTCCTGCAAATCAATCGGGGCATCGCTGTGCGCGCCGCCATTGAGGATGTTCATCATGGGAACCGGGAGCACCTTCGCGTTGGGGCCACCAAGGTAGCGGAACAACGGCAGGCCGAGCGCGTTGGCGGCGGCGTGCGCGCTGGCGAGAGAGACACCGAGAATCGCGTTGGCCCCCAATTTGCCCTTATTGGGCGTGCCGTCCATTTCGATCATCGCGCGATCGAGACCAACTTGATCGAGCGCGTCATGGCCGCACAACGCTTTGGCCAGCTTCGTGTTGACGTTGGCAACGGCCTTCAACACACCCTTGCCGAGGTACCGATTTTTGTCACCGTCGCGCAGTTCCCACGCTTCGTGTTCGCCGGTACTGGCGCCGCTGGGCACCGCCGCACGTCCCACGACGCCGCTTTCCAACTCCACCTCCACTTCGATGGTCGGATTTCCACGCGAATCGAGAATCTCACGGGCATGAATGCGAGAAATCTTCGTCACGGTGATTTGCTCCCTCCTTGTGCCGGCATCTTAGAATGGCGAGTTGACCGGTCAAGCCTTTAGCCGCACGGGGGCTGGGAGAGCGCGAGTTGGGCGAGCGCCACCGCCCCAGTTTTCGAATTAGGGCCGGTCGTTAGTGGATGGTGCCTTCGACGATGATAACCCCGGTCAGGACCACAACGATTGAAATGAGCACGGGCGTCATCTCTTTGATCCACTGAAACGGCGTGTAGGTCTCATCCACGTCTCGCTGGATAAAGGCGTAGGCAACCACGGATTGGGCGGAGCCAATGTGGGTCAGGCAGCCACCGGCGGCGTACCCGGCAATTTGCGACATGGCAAACAGGTAAATCATCGTGACATCTTTCAGATGCAACAATGCGCGCGAGGCAAAGTCCGCGACGACATTGTTGTCGAGCATCGCCGACAAGACTGTGCAGCCAGCAAATTGCAGCCATGCGACCATGGTCACACCCATGTGCTCAACCCCGCGCTCGATTAGGGCTTGCAGTTGGTTGAAAAATCCGATGTTTGCCAGCAGCGTAATCGATAGGAACAACGGGAACAGGAAGTAATACTCTGCGTATTCATGGCGCGCCTCGCGCAAGGCGAGCCGGCGAATGGTGGGGATGTTGGCGATGCCCAAAAAAGCCACAGCGAACCCTGCGCATGAAGCGAAGAACAGCGGGATGTGGTGGTTGATGGCGTGAGCCACCAGCAGCCCGATGAACGGAATCAACGCCAACGCCCCGATTTTCTGGGCCAAGAGGCGGCGCGGTTTCAGCTTGGCGATGGCTTCGTTGACGATTTGCTCCGAGCGCGAGGTTTTGGCGCCGTCGCCGGTGGCCATCGCCACGTAGTGGTCGTCCAGTGGCTCGGCCAACTCTTCGGCCACGTATTTGCCCAGCAGCCGACGTCGCGTGGCGGGTGGGATGTTTTCCAAGACCATCGCTTTCCCAAACGGTTCCCCCCGACGAATTCGCTCTACGATGGCGTGCGCGCGACCGTTCAGCTCGTCGGCATGGTTCTCCACGAACTCGATCGGGGTAAACACCTCTTCGTGTCGCTGCGCTTGCAAGAATCGCACGGTGGCGGCGTGGGTATCGAGCACATCCATCTGGGAGAGATTGACACGGGAACCGCGTAGTTTGCGGCGCAAATTCCACGCGACGCAAAGATACGCGCAGACGGCTGCCGGCATGCAGTACCGCAAGAAGAACCCATCGGTCAGCAACGGTTTGCCCATTGGCAACGGCGTGCCATTCGGCCCGAAATTGTTGTCGGGATAGCTGACCACAACGTTCGCTTTCATGATGAGGTTGGGAGGCTCCCCGTACGCGAGCCACATGCCGCAGACGGTCGTCACGGCGGTACAAATCATGACGGCGAACCGGATGGACTCTTTCGGCGCCGCGGCAATCATCAAGATGATGACCAAAGTGCGGATCGTTAGCCCGATCATGGAGACGCCATCGAGGATGCCCGAGGCAAACGACACAACCGCAGTGACCGAAATAACCGTGGGCAACACCCACCCATGCCACCGTCGCAGCAAAATCATCGTGGTCCATTCCAAGAGTCGGGTCTGGGCGATGACGGCCACAAAAAATGTCAGCCCCAAGATGAATAACATCGTGTCGGCGTGGACCAATTTGTCCAGACCGTGAAAGCTCAGCAGGTTTTTCTTTATGAAATACCACCACCCGTGCTCAGCCACCTGCCGGTGAAACTCGGCGGTCTCAGGAGTGCCGGCCATGGCAAACGTGGCCACGATGACGAGCGCCGCACCGTAGGTGAGCGCGTTTTTGTGCAGCCGGTAGCGAATAGAGCCGAGGACGAATAGGGCCACAATTGTAGCGAACACCTCAGCGGCCAACATCCACGGCTTCGGCCGCCACACGTTCGACAGACCCAGTGCCAAAATCACTGCGGCAGCGACCGCACACCCAACGACAAATTTCGTTCCCGATAAATAAACCAGATTTTGCGTCCCCACCGACTTTCCATGGCCGCTCATAATGAGCGCGGACTATAACAACCACCGCTGGTGAATCAATGCTGAGGTCGTGGGAGAACTGCTTGGTGAAAGTGCCCAATTTAAGCCGCGCTTCACGCACTGGAGCCGGCGGTCGGACTTGAACCGACAACCTGTTGATTACAAATCAACTGCTCTGCCGATTGAGCTACGCCGGCGTCACCCCGCATTCTCTTGCAGGCGAGCGCAATGTCAAGTGAGGCGCCAGGCGATGAAAGGGGCCGCGCGGATACGAGTGATGGTCCGTCGTTAAACGTTACGACTCTATGTCGACCCACGCCTGGATGAACCTCTGCGGAGTGTCTGCCTCCAGTAACCGCTGGCGTAGATCGTCATCACGCAACCATCGCGAGAGGTTGCTAGCCAACTTCAAATATTCCGTGATCATCCGTTTGGGTACGCCGATCAGAAAAATTAGCCGTACCGGCACGCCGTCCTTCGCCTCAAAATCAATCCCCTCCAAGCTTCGTCCCACTGCGATGACGATCTCCTGACATTGTTCCGTTCGCGCGTGCGGGATCGCGACCTCGTGCCCCAACGCGGTGTTGGCGAGTCGCTCGCGGTCGAAAACCTCGCGCATGAACACGTCGAAATCCATCACCGCCCCGGTGTCCCGCAACAAAGCACCCACCTCGCGCACCGATGCATTCTTTGTGCGGGATTCGAGACTCAACTTGATGCGATCCGCCCGCAGCAGCGCCGAAATTTTCTCCACTCCGGCATTTCCCTGACTAGACATTGGCACCACTCCATTTCAATTTCTGTCGCAACACGTCAAAGAACGAATGCCCTTTTGGCGTGACCAACCGAACCACATGGCCGGCACGCCGTACCACCACCACATCGCCCACGTGCAACCGTATTTGCACCTGACCGTCCACGGTCAACAATAGTTCTCCCGCCGCATTGACCACCCGGCCGCGCACCACCGAGTCTCGCCCCGCTACGATGGGACGATTACTCAACGCGTGTGCGCAAATGGGTGTCACCACAAACGCGCGTGTTTGCGGCAATAAAATCGGGCCACCAGCACTCAGCGAATACGCCGTGGAACCGGTGGCCGTGGCGAAAATCATGCCGTCGCATACGTACTCTGTCAACAGTTCGCCATCCAACTCCAACTCAAGCCGCACAATCCGCGAAAACGCGCCTCGCGAAATCACCACATCGTTGAGCGCGCGAGGACACGGAAGTTCTTGCGCGCCGCGCTCAATGACTGTGGCCAACGTCTGGCGCTCGCTGATCTGGTACTGACCCGCAAACAACATTTCCAACGCCTGCGCCAGCTCATCGCAGCGTGCGCCGGTAAGAAACCCGAGATTGCCGGTGTTGATGCCGAAAATCGGAATCGAGTGATCCTCCAGCTCCCGTGCGACGCGCAGGATCGTACCGTCGCCGCCCAACACCACGACAAGCTGCGCGCGGGCACCGATCTGCGCCATCGGCAGGGTGTCGGCAGTTCGACCCAAAACCGTACCGGCTTCAACGTCCAACAACACGTTCACCCCACGCTCACCCAACCACCGCAACGCCGTTAGCAAGTGCGGCCGGCATTCCGGCTTACCGGCATGCGCCGCCAAACCAATCACCGTGAACGGCGCGCTGCTCATGGTCGCACCGCTCCCAACAGAAATTCGCGGTTACCGGCTGGGCCGCGTAACGGGGACTCCACCACACCCCGCACGGTCCAGCCCAGCTCACTTTCCACCCAGCGCGTCATCTCGTCGACCACCTGTTGTTGGACGGCGGAATCTC
>JANWVU010000125.1 GCA_025056465.1 Verrucomicrobiia bacterium
GCTTGCGCGCTGGAGCGGACTGCGCCCACAGGACATTCACGTGGTGCCGAACGGCGTGGACACCGACACCTACCGGCCTGCAGATAGTAAGATGGCTGTCCGACAGCGGCTGGGATGGACTCAACCCGGTGCCGTGATCATTACCGTGGCGCGGCTCGCCCCCGAAAAGGATCTCGCGACGCTGCTGCGCGCTGTGGCTTTGATGCCACAAGTGGCGTGGTGGCTGGTGGGATATGGAAGCGAGGAAGAGTCGTTGCGCGAACTGGCGCGGCAACTGGGGTTGATCGACCGCGTCGTTTTCTGGGGACAACGGGCAGACATACCAGATCTTTTACAGGCCGCCGACGTGTTTGCGTTGTCGTCACTGTCGGAGGGATTGTCCATGGCGTTGATTGAAGCGGCGGCGTGTGGGTTGCCGATTGTGGCCACGGATGTGGGCGGCAACCGCGAGATTGTTCAGCCTCCGCATGCCGGTCGGCTCGTGCCACCGCAGGACCCGAGAGCCTTGGCAACGGCCCTCGACGAGATTTTGTCGGATGAGGCATTGCGCAAGACGCTCAGCGCGAACGCGCGTCAGACTGCGGTGGACCGATTCAGTGTGGCGGCGATGGTCGAGCGCTACCGGATGCTTTATGAGATGGCACTCCGCCGGCATAGTTCGTCATGAACATTTTGTTGTTCAGCAATCTATTCCCGAATCCGCTGGAACCGGAGCGGGGACGCATGGCGTTGGAGAAAATCCGCGTGCTGCGACAGTGGCACGACTTCCGCGTGGTGTCACCGTTGCCGTGGTTTTCGGTCCGGCCGAGTACCAATAAAGCCGCGTCACTACCTGAGTGCGATGAACTGGAGGGAATCCCGGTCTGGTACCCTCGCGTTCCTCACATACCGGTGGTCGGACGTCGTTGGATCCCCAAATCCATGTTGCGCGTGGTATCCCCGCTGGTGACCTCGCTCCATGCCCAGAAACCGTTCCACCTGATCTGGGCCACGTGGGGATACCCCGACGTCGTGGTGGGCGTCCAGTTGGCGGAGCGTTTAGGGGTGCCGGTCGTCGGTGAGTTTCATGGCAGCGATGTGAATCAAGGTCTGCAGACCCGCTGGATCGGCGACACGATGTTGCGCAGTTTCACCGCTTGCCGCTCGCTTATTGTGCGCAGCGAGGCGATGCGCCAAACGCTGTTCTATGAAGGAGTCGAGGAGGCCAAACTCGTTTGCATTTATAACGGAGTGGACCATCACCGGTTTCAACCCGGCGACAGGACCGAAGCCTGCGCAAAACTCGGCTGGCCGAAGGAAATCGAACGAGTGCTTTATGTCGGCTCACTGGCAGAGAGTAAAGGTGTGCTCGATCTGCTAGCTGCCCACGCGCGTATCCGATCGGGAGGAAACAATCGCCTCGAGTTGGTCCTGGTTGGTTTTGGTCCTCTCACCACGACATTGGAGCGTGAAATCCAACAGCGAAGAGTTTCCAGCTCCGTGCGATTGTTGGGGCGCGTGCCGCATTCGGACCTGCCCGTCATTTATAACGCGTGTGATTTGTTTTGCCTACCCAGTTACAACGAGGGCATGCCCAACGTGATTTTGGAAGCACAGGCATGTGGGCTACCAGTCGTGGCTACCAACGTGGGTGCGGTACCGGATTTGATCCCCGACACTCGATTCGGATTTCTCTACGATCCCGGTGACCTTGCAGCGTTGGAGGATCGGTTACAGCGCGCGCTGCAGTGGCCGTTTGACCGCGCTGAGATTCTTCGGAGATCCCAACTTTTTACCTGGGAACGAGCCGCCGAGCTCTACCATCAAGTGTTTCAGCATGCGGTGGGTCAGGGCGAGCGGCCCGGTACCACTCAGTTGCAGTTGGGCGCGTCGAAGCGCATTTCGTTTCGCGTGCGCTTTTACACCCAAAGCTATCCTCACCCAGAAAACCCGATCGCGGGCGCATTCAACCGCCACATCGCGCGCGCGTTGCGGTCGCAGGTCTATCTCGAGGTGGTCGTTCCGATTTCGCATCTCGAGGCCCGACGACCTGCGCCGATGCTGCGCTGGCAGGATGGACTTTTGATCCGTCATCCACGGTTTCTTGGGATTCGCGGCCTGAATCGCATCTTTGCCGGCTGCAGCCTGGCCCAAGCGTTGCAGGGACGACCTTGTCGCGCGGAAATTCTGATGGCTTCACCCGCTTGGCCGGAAGGATACGCAGTGGTGCGTCGAGCACGCGAGTGCAAACGGCCCTGCATCGTGAACGTCATTGGTTCAGACGTAAATCGCCTACCCCCGTGGGGACCCCGTCACTCGCAGACGCTGTGGGCATTGCGGAATAGCGACCACATCTATGCGGTTTCCTTCGCGCTGCGTGAGCGATTGATCGCCTTGGGCATACCGGCTTCCAAAATCACCGTCATTCACAACGGTGTCGATGGACGGCTGTTTTTCCCGCGCCCGGCCGAACCGGTTCGCCGAGAGCTTGGCCTGCCGGTCGAGCGGCGTGTGCTCTTGTTCGCGGGCAATGTCATTCACGAAAAGGCGCGGACGATTTGTTGGAGGCACTCGCCTCAATACGCCGAGAACAACGACCACTGTTGTTGCTGGTCGGCCCGTGTCCGCAACCGATGCGCTATGGGCAACTCATCCGCCGTCTCGGTCTCCATGCTGACTGCCAACTGGTGGGCCGGCAAGACCAAAGCCAGATGCCCAAATGGTATGCAGCCTGCGACCTCTTTATGTTGCCCTCGTGGTACGAGGGATGTCCCAACGTGATTCTCGAGGCGCTTGCGTGCGGCCGACCCATCGTGGCCACAAACGTGGGTGGCATCCCCGAACTGCTTAACCCCACCGCGATGCCCTTCGCACGGTTGGTTGCGCCCCACGATCCGGCCGCTCTGGCCTCGGCTATCGTCGATCTCTTAGGTCAATCATGGGACCCGAGCGAAATCGCCTGTCATGCCACCCGCACGTGGGACGACGTCGGACGTGAACTGAACGAGCTGCTGCGCGAGGTGCACGCTCGCTGGTTGCGGCAGCAAGCGCCATTGGAAAGCTAGGCAACCGTCGTTTCCTCTGCTCTCACCCGTGGATCTTGACGCCTCCGCCATCCTCAGCGGCGCGTGGGAAGCGCAAAGCCTCCCGACATGCGACGGCCGCTCGGGCAAGGTACCGGATTTCGCTTTCAACCCCCTCTATCGGAACGGCTGGTTGTACCAGCCCATCCTCGACGAGCAGAGCGCCTTTCAACCGCGCTGGCCCGGTGTTTCACCCTTTGCGGTTTGCCTCACGCACGACCTCGATGTCGTCAGTGAAGCCGGTATTCGTCAGTCGCTTCGCAAAATCGCGCGCGTATGGCGATCCCGCCCGCCCCCCCGCGCGCCGTGCAATGCCTCCAAACTGCGTTGGCACTTCGCCGTTTGCTGCAAGCGGTTGCACGCGGGCCCCGACCGGACCCCTTGTGGTGCTACGAGCGATGGTTGGATGCCGAGGCGGATGTCGGCGCACGCTCAACATTTTTCATCTTCCCGGAGCGCGTCAGGCAACCTCACTTTAGCGACTGCCACTACGGCTACCGGGATCGCATCCGGTTTCGACAGCGTCGCTGCCGTGTGGGCGACTTCCTGCGCGCCCTCGCGCGCGACCGATGGGAAATCGGCGTGCATCCATCGTGGAACGCAACCCTCGATGCCGAGGAGTTGCGCGGCCAAAAACAATCGGTAGAGCAGGCAATCGAGCAACCCGTTGTCAGTGTGCGTCATCATTGGTTGCATTTCGACATTCGCTCTACACCGAGACTCCAAGCGGCTACCGGGCTACGCTTCGACAGCACGTTGGGGTTCAACGATAACGTGGGTTTTCGGTTCGGCACCTGCCGTCCTTGGCAGTTGCGCGACCCGCAAACGAACCAACCGATTGGTGTCCTCGAAATTCCGCTCATCGCGCAAGACACCGCGTTGCTCAATCCCATGAAGGGTCTCCGCCTGGACATCCCAACGGCGCGTTCATACCTTGAGCAACTCATCGAGGCGGTCCGACGTGTCGCCGGTGTGTTCACCGTATCGTTCCACCCAGATGTGATTCATCCCACGCGGTGCCCCGGTTGGTTCGACCTTTACTGCGATCTGTTGCGCGAATTGCGTCAGCGAAAGGCTTGGTTCGCCACGGTTGCTGAGCTGGGCACATACTGGTTGCAACATTACCCTTCTGCATCGTGAGCCGGTCATTCTACCTGCTGCCCGAATGGATCGGGCTGATGGAGCAATGGTGTCAGGCATGGAGCGAACCATGGGAGTTCCGCCGGGAATCGGGCGCCACAATTCGCACTGTGTTTTTCTCAAATCGTCATGGATTTTTTCAGCCTCCTTACATGGCTTATGCAGGTCTTGAGGTGGAGTTGACTCCTACCGAGCAGCCCGCCCGGCTCACGCGCCAGTGGCACGAGCTGGGCGACGCACTCATCCGCGAGTTGCGACGTCGTCGCTACAACCGCTGGCTGACCCTACCGCCAAGCCTGCCAGACGCACGGCCGTTTACGTGGGCCGGTATGTTGGCGACGCCCCGGTACACTTACATCGTATGGCCGCAGGATTTCTGCTTGGAAAAAGGCTGTTCGCCGGAGATCCCACGCAAAGCCAAAAAAGCCGCCAAGCTCGGTTACACCGTTCGACGCGACCAAAACCTCGACGCCGCATGGCACAACATCCGCAGCACTCAACAGCGACAAGATTTCGACTACCAAATCTCCCCGGATCATCTGCGCCATGCCTTGGACAAACTCGGCGCGGATCGGCTCCGCATCTACAACGCATATGACTCAACGGGCCAGCCCGCGTGCAGCTTGATTGTACTTTATCGGGAGCGTGCCGTGACGATGGATTGGATCGCCGCCACCGCCACCGAGCATCTCAAGAGCGGTGTCACCCAATTGGCGCGGCTGGCTCTGTTCGATGACCTCAAAACTACATCCAGCGAGGGCTTCGATTTTTGCGGGGCCAACATCCCGTCGGTGGCCAATGCCAAATCCGAATTCGGCGCTGCTCTAACACCGTACTTTCAGCTTGATCCGCTCGGCGGGCGATTCCTTGCACGGCTAACCCTCCGCTGGATCCGCAGCCGCTTTGCATGACCGGGCGATTGACCTACCGGCTGGCGCGGCTGGCACGGTGGTGCACCCATCGCGCCACGGTCCTACTCTACACGGTAGATCTGCGAGCCCCCTTGCCACCCGCCCCCTTGCCACGACGACCCATTCTGATTGAACCAATCACCCCTGCGAATCTCCCCCGCGCCCGTGAAATGGAACCCGACTACCGAATCGCACGCTTCCGGCAATTCTTGCTCGACAGCGACGCGGGGTATTTTGCTTTGCTCGACGGACACGTGGTGCATCGCAGTTGGGTCCAATTCGGTCCGCGCATCGTTCAGCAACATCACGACCTCGCTCCCTACCGGCTGAACGAGCACGAAGCCTACATCCACTTCTGCGAAACCGCTCCCGCTGCGCGCGGCCTGGGGATCTATCCCGCCGTGCTCGCTCACATCCTGCGCGAGTTGAAAATGAAATCCGTTCATCGCTGCTACATTGCCACCACCGCCGACAACACGGCGTCACAACGTGGGATCGAGAAGGTTGGTTTCAAACTGTTTCTACGGACCGAAATCAAAGTGGTCCTCGGGCACATCCATCGCCACGCGGTGTTGTTATGCGCCGCGTCTTGATCATCACGTACGTGTGGCCGCCGTTTGGGCATGCGCCAGTGCAGCGCGTCTTGCGTTTCTGCAAATACCTGCCGCAATTCGGCTGGCAGCCGGAGGTGTTGACCGTGGCTAACCCACCGGCGCAACTGCGCACGGGCGAAAACGGAAGCAGCATTCCCCTCACAGTTCGGGTTTTTCGAGCCCCAACGCTGGAACCACCCACCGCACTGAAACGGCGTGTTCGCGAGTGGCTCCGAACCCGGCAGGCACAACCACCGGCTGCGGGTGAGGTTCCCCTCCATGCGAAAGTCCAGGTGCTCGACACGCATGTCGGGTGGGTTCCGTTCGCCACCGTGCGCGGCTGGCCATTGGTTCATCAGCAGCGCATCCAAGCGATGCTTGTGACCGCGCCGCCGTTCTCCAGTTTGATGATCGGTCATGGTCTTCATCGCCTGACCGGCAGGCCTTGGATTGCGGATTTTCGCGATGAATGGTGCGGGTTTTTGTCATACGGTTACGAGGCCGGTGCCCGAAACCGTTTTGCGGA
>JANWVU010000126.1 GCA_025056465.1 Verrucomicrobiia bacterium
CAATCGCCGCGCCAGAAATCGGTTCAACGCCTGATGTCGCGTTGTCTGACATTTCACGCGCAGGCCGGTCGGACGATGAACGAGCAGCACACAGGTGGCGGCTTTGTTGAGATGTTGCCCTCCCGGCCCACCGGCACGGACAAATTGCTCTTCGAGGTCCGATTCCTGCACTCCCAGCGCCGCCATGCGCGCACGCAGTTGTTCCTCTTTTTCGGGTCGAACCGGGAACGCGGCCATGCACCCAGCATGCACGCCGCAGGGCATCCACGCAATCCCTCGCTTGCGAAGTGCGCCGCGGGGGCTTATGTAATTGATGACAGGAGGCGAGCATCGTGAAGTGCGCTTCGGTTGCTGGCTGGTTGTGTTACCTCGCAGCGGTGTGGGGAGCTCTACCGGCAGTGATGGCTCAGGAGTCCCCGGTTACGCTCTCTGCACGATTACAGGCGGTGCAGGAGATGTTGGCCGACGGTCCCCCGCTGCACATGGCGGCCAAGACCGGCGACGTAAGCCGTGTCCGTGAGTTGCTGTCCGAGCGACCACGCAGCGTCAACGCGCTCGGCAACTATGACAACACGCCATTGCACTATGCAGCGTTTGGCGGCCATCGCGAAATCGTCGAGTTGTTGCTGGCCAAGGGCGCGCTCGTCAATGCGATCAATCGCGCCGGTCAGACGCCGCTTTTCCTGGCCGTGCTGGGAAGAAACCGCGATGCGGCGAAAGTTTTGCTCGCACGCGGTGCCAGCACCAGTGTGCGCGACCGGACGGGCCAATCGCCCCTGGGTTTGGTCGTCGAGTTGAACGACGAGGAAATGCGCGCGGTCTTTCAGCCGCATCTGCGGGTTTATAGTCCTCCTCCCAATCCGTGAACAAACTGCCGCGCTCGTTCTACGATCGAGATACGACGCGCGTTGCGCAGGAGTTGTTGGGCAAATACCTCGTGCGTGTCACCAACGGCGTGACACGCATCGGTCGCATCGTGGAGACGGAGGCATACCTCGGTCCCCACGACCGCGCCGCGCATTCCGCACGCGGATTGACAGCACGCAACGCCGTGATGTTCGGCCCCCCGGGCCATGCCTACGTGTATTTCATCTACGGGATGCATTACTGCCTCAATGTGGTCACCGAGAGGGAAGGTCACGCCTCCGCCGTGCTGATCCGCGCCCTGGAGCCGGTCGCCAACCTCACCGGCCCCACCAACGGACCCGGCCGACTCTGCCGTGCGCTGGGCATTGACAGGTCGCTCAATGGGCACGATTTGTTGAGCGATGATTTTTATATTGCGAACCCGCCAAACCAGCGCAAGATTGCCGTCGTCAAACGGCCGCGCATCGGCGTCGAATACGCCGGGTGGTGGGCGCGGCGACTGTTGCGGTTTTATATCGCGAACAACCCATATGTTTCGCGAGCTTAATCGGTCGGAAGTCGAAACGTGGGGTAATCATGAATACCGAACCGGAAAAAACGGCTGAGCTGCCGTTGCATGAATTGAATTTCACACCCGACTGGGTGAAGAAACCATCGCGCCCGGTCCCTGCAAGCAGTTCGGAACCAAAGCCCGGTAGCGCTCCGGCCTCATCCTCCACCACCGCGCCTCGGCGTGTCCCGAAACATCGCGACCGGCCGACTGGCTCAACCGCGATGACGACCGGCTCGGCACCCACACGCTCCGACAAACCCTCTCGCCCCAAAACCCCACTCGCCCCTGCGCCGGTGGAGGTTGAATTCCTACCGGAAGACCAGGCACTGCAGACAATCATCGAGACGCTGAAACATTCCCGACGCGCACACGCGCTGTTTGATTTGGCGAAGTTGCTATTGCACAAAGCCGAACGTCATCGCGTGCGCATCACCTGCAAGCCCGACGCTGCCGGCAACCGTCCACCATTGTATTTCGTCGCCCAAGCCGAGGCCCCATTCCTGACACGCGACGAAGCGGCTCGGTATATCTTCCAGCGGCATTTCGATTGGATCGCCGAAACCGTCGTGCAAGAAGTCGAGCCTCCCAAAGGCAATTTTACCTTCGTAAACCGCTGCGGCATCACCGGTGAGTGGCTCGGCCCACCCAACTACCACGAATACCAAAACATCCTTGTTCGTCATCACCAGACCCGCATCCCGCATGTTCCCTTCGACGAGTTCAAAGCGAAAATTCAAACCGTGCGCGACGAAACCGCCGTCAAAGCGTGGCTCGAAAGTATGTCGAAACGCACCGAGTACGTCTGCCGCCTCGGTCCCGAACCGCGCACGTTCACCAACCGACGCGACCTCGAAAAATATGTGGCGGACAATTTCCTCGATTCCTTCGTCACGCCGGTCCATGAACTGGTGCTCAGCGGTGTTGCCAGCCGCAACATTCCCCACCCCGGCATCCTCCAAGCCGTCCGCCAAGCGTGGGAAGCCGAGCTCCGCTTCCCGTTGAAACTCGTCAACACCATCCGCCCAACCCTTCAGAAAAACGGCTTCGCCTTTTTCAAACTACCCAATGGCGTGACCTTCGTTAACCCGGTCCGCGTCCGCCGATTTGAAGCCGGCACGAACCTCACCGACGAAGTTCGCCAACTTCTCACTGTCCTGCGTTCCAAACCCAAAGGCGTCACCATGGCGGAAATTAAAGCGCAACTACTCACGCCTCAAACGACCGCCCCCGACGCGACAGCTCCTGATCCTACCGCGCCAGTTACGGGCCCAAAAATCACCGAAGAGCGCATCGTCGCCGACCTGCACTGGCTGATTGCCGACGGCTACGTCGTCGAATTCACCGACGGACGTTTTTGGGCGCCCCCCGAGAAAAAACCCGCGCCACCAGCACCTCAAATCACCGGGACAAGTTTGGCCGCGGCCACCGAACAACCTGCCCCACCGGCCACCACCACCAGCATCGTCCAACCTGCGGGCACCGAAACCAGCCCGCAACCACCGCCGGCAGCTTCCGAACCCAGCTCGCCCAGCTCCAGCCCCACCGCCTAAGCCCGCCGGCGCCGCACACTGTTTTGTTACAAATACAGCCGTGTGGTCGTTTTGGTACGCGCTACGCTGTATTGTCGGGCATGAAAACGCCTCACCTCGTCCGCGCCGTTTTCGCCAGCCTGCTTTTCACGGCTTCCGCTCAAGCCCAGCCCGACAGCCTCAGTGCCCTGAACCGCCGCGCTAACGAGCTATACCACGCCGGCCAATACCGACGCGCCGCTGAACTGTCCCAGCAAGTCGTCGCCGAGTCCCGACGCCAACTCGGCCCCAACCACCCTGCCGTCGCCACCGCGCTCAACAATCACGCCACCATCCTGCTGGCGCTCGGTCGCGAGCAGGACGCCGAACAAGCCTACCGGCAAGCCCTCGCGATCCGCGAAGCCCACTACGGTCCTAATCACCCGCGCGTCGCCGTCGTCTGCAACAACCTCGCCGAGCTTTACCGCATCGTTGGCCGGTGGGACGACGCCCGATCACTCTACGAACGCGCGCTCGCCATCCATCGAACCCACGACGGCGAAACCTCCGACGCCGTCGCCATCATCTGGGACAACCTCGGCTGGTACCATCGCGCCCGTGGCGATTTCGCCGAAGCCGAACGGTGTGCTCAACGTGCCCTCGACATCTACCGGCATAACCGCCCCAACCATGACCCCGACATCGCTCGCAGCCTCGCCACCATTGCATTTCTCAAAGCCGCGCAAGGCGACCTCGCACAAGCCACAAGCCTCGCCGAGGAGGCCTGCCGGCTGCTGGAAACTCAGCTTGGCCCTCACCACCTCCATCTCGCTCACGCACTGATCATCCTCGCCGAGATTCGCATCGCCGCCGGTGACCTCATGGCTGCCGAGCCGCCCGTCCGCCGCGCCCTTGAAATTCGTCGCCAACAACTCGGTCGCGACCATCCGCAAGTCGCCGCTGCGTTGTCCACTCTCGCGTTTCTGAAGAAAGCCCGTGGGAACCTGCCGGCGGCTGAATCCTACGCCCGACAAGCCCATGCTATTCGCCGCAAACAATACGGCGATGACCACCGGCTCGTCGCCGCCAGCCACACTCAACTCGCCGACTTGCATGCGCTGCAGGGACAGCTCGACACCGCTCAAATCCACGCAGAGAAAGCCGCCGCCATTCGCACCGCCAACTTCGGCGACGCCGACGAACGCGTCGCTACCGCGTGGAACAACCTCGCCATGCTTCATCGGGTCCGCGGCGAGTACATCGAAGCGCGACAACTTTACCAGCGAGCCCTCGCCGCCTACGAACGCTCCGTGGGCCCCAATGACCCGCGAGTTGCCACCGTGCTCGAAAATCTCGCCGCTATCCATGAACTGACCGGCGACCGCGTGGCACGTGATGAATGCCTCGCGCGCGCCCGCCAAATCCGCGGCCTCTAACGATCGCATCCGTTGCTCCGGTAATAAGGCAACTCCTTTCGGCGTGACACCACGCACCGCTTCTGGCCTATTTGCCGGCATGAGTGACTGGCGACTGACAACCGACAACGCCGCGGTGGTGGTCATTGACCCGCAGGAAAAACTTATGGCCGCCATGCCCCGCCGTGCCGAAGTCACCAGCGCCATTGAGAAACTCGTGCGCGCCGCCGACATCCTGCACCTACCGGCCCTGCTGACCCTGCAATACGTCAAAGGACTCGGCCCCGTGTGTGCCGAGCTGAGCGACGTCTGCGCCAAACTACCGGCGTTCGAAAAACTGCACTTCTCCTGCTGCGGCTCCGATCAATTCGTCTCCGCCCTCAAAGCCACCGGCCGCCAACGCATCCTGCTGTGTGGCATCGAAGCTCACGTCTGTGTCCAACAAACCGCCATCGACCTGCTCAACCGTGGCCTCTTCGTTTACGTCTGCGCAGATGCCGTCACTTCCCGCCGCGAACTGGATTACCTCATCGCCATCGAACGAATGCGCGACTGCGGTGCCGTCATCACCACCGTCGAAAGCGCAGTTTTCGAGTTGTTGCGTCAGGCCGGCACCGACACGTTCAAAGCGTGCCTCCCGCTTTTCAAGTAACGCCGCCAGCCCCCTGTCTGCCGTCCCGCGAACTAGCTGAACGGCTGGTGAGGATTGTTCTCCGCGCGTTTTTAATGCCGATGCGCCCCAACGCAGCCACAGGCGCGCCCGGTGGTCGGGCACGTGGCCGGCACGCTCGTGTCTGCCTGCCCGCCCTGTGCGGCAAATGTCGAAAACTTCTTCGTCAGCTTCTGCGAACCGCAATGCGGACACTCGCTGCCCTGCCAGCGCGTGGAACGCACCAACAATTCGAAGCTCTTACCACAATCCCCACATTCAAACTCGTACAACGGCATCGTCGTGTCTCCTATTCCACCAATTCCCGGTATTCAGGCGGCGGCGCCTTGGGCCGCACCTCCACCTGCTTAATTTTGGCGCGTGTGATTTCCTGCGCAATCCCAAATCCCAAAATGCGCCAGTAGTATCGCACGCTGATGGCGACCTTCTTGTTGCGAAATTCCGCGATGCGGCCCAAAAACCGCTGCGGCGTCGTCGGCTGCTCGGTGTCTTGATACAAGATGTTCACCTTACCGGGATCCAACTCGACACTCCACTTCGCAGCTTCCTGCACCAAGGTGGCGCGCACCATGTCGTGATTGTCCTCATCCACAAAATCGAGTTGCTGCGTAACCCGGTCGGTCAGTTCCATTTTGGCCCGCACCATCTGGGATATCTGTGACGCAAAATATCCCACCACCACCAGCACCACCGCCGCAACGATCACGCCTTTCACGACGCCACCTCCGCCAACACTTCTTTCGCCGTGCGAAAATGCACCTTCGCCACCTTGCCCAAAACCTCCGCGCCGTGTTTGCGCACCAACTCCACCGCCGCCGTCCGCACCGCTGCCGACGCGCCTTTCGGCAGCGGCACACCGAACCGCTGACTCAACTGTCGCAGCCGGCGCACAAACTCATCCCGCGCCAATATCGAAGCCGCCGCCACGGCCAGGTCGCTCTCTGCCTTGTGTCGTTGGACCAATTCGATCTTTCGTCCGCGCTCCATCAACGCCTGCTCGACCAATCGCTTGCTCCCGAATTGATCCGAAATGGCGCGCGGACAATCCGGTACCTTCGCCAACAGATTCTCGATCACCCGCGCGTGTGCCCAGCCCAGCAATTCGTTGACCGTGCCCATCCGTGCCTGCAACTGGTTGTACTTCTCGTTGCCGATCACAACCACATCCCACCG
>JANWVU010000127.1 GCA_025056465.1 Verrucomicrobiia bacterium
GGCCCTGTCGCATCTCCTCGGCCTGATGGCACAAGGCTGGGCTGCCAAACGTATCCACAATCCGTCTTAGAAAAGCCTCTCGTTTCGACTCTGGTTTAGGCGAAAGTGGGTTGCGTGATGCCTCGCTGCTAAAGACTCGCGGCGACGGTTTGATGTTGGCGAGTTAAAGGCTGTGGGCAACATTCAATGCAAATGAGCGGTTTGTATTGGGCGAGACGGATAGGTGGGTTGGTGGCCGGGTGGGCGGCGGCCAGTGTGGTGATTTTTCTGTTGGTTCGCGTGGTGCCCGGTGATCCCGCGCGGTTGTTGTTGAAAAATCCCACGCCGGAGAAGATCGCGGCGATTCGCGAGCGGTTGGGCTTGGATCGGTCGTTGCCGGTGCAATACGTGTTGTTCATGAAAAACGTTCTGGGGCGCGGCAGTTTTGGGGAATCCATCGTCACCGGTCGGGATGTGAAGGAGGACCTGCGGCAGATGTGGCCGGCGACGTTGCGGTTGGCGGTGGTGGCGATGGTGTTGGCGACGGGGGCCGGTGTGGTGTTGGGGGTATTAGGCGCACAGTACGCCGGGCGGTGGCCGGATTTGGTGGCGTCGGCGATCAGTTTGGTAGGCGTGAGTGTGCCGGTGTTTTGGTTGGGGTTGGTGGCGATTTGGGTGTTTGTGTTGCGGCTGGGTTGGGCGACCATGACGGACAACATTTGGTTGCCGGCAGCGGTGTTGGCGACGATTCCGATGGCGTTTGTGGCGCGGGTGACGCGGGCGGCGGTGGGCGAGGCGTTGCAACAGGATTTCGTGCGAACGGCGCGCGCGAAGGGGATGGCAGAGACAATGGTGGTGTACCGGCATGCGTTGGCGGCGGCGTTGCCACAGGTGGTCAGCATGAGCGGGATGGAGTTTGCGCAGTTGTTGGGTGGGGCGGTGTTGACGGAGACGGTGTTTGGGTGGCCGGGGATGGGTCGGTACGTTGCCGGGGCGGTGCTGGCGCGGGATTATGCGGCGGTGCAGGGAGCGCTGTTGGTGCTGGTGGCGATGGTGATGGTGGTCAACTTGGCTGTGGATTTGTTGCATCACCTGTTGGATCCGAGGTTGCGGCGATGAGGCCGGTGGGGAGAGGACGCCGGTGGTATCAGACGGCGTCGGGCCGGTGGGGGTTGGTGTTGTTGGTGCCGGTGGTGTGGATGGCGGTAGGTGCGCCGTGGTTGGCGCGACATGCGCCCACCGCGCAGCCGTACCGGGAGCGCGCGCTGGCGGCGCCGAGCCGGCAGCACTGGTTGGGTGTGGATGCGGTGGGACGCGATGTGTGGACGCGTTTGGTGTACGGAGCGCGCACGACGTTGGGGGTGGCATTGGCGGCGACGATGTTGGCGGTGGGAGCGGGGACAGTGCTGGCAGTGTCGGCAGTGCAGTGGCGTGGCTGGTGGGAGATGATCGTGGTGGCGGTGGTGGATTTTCTTTTGGCGTTTCCGCCGATTTTGTTGGGTTTGGTGGCGATGACGGTTTTGCCGCCGTCGCCCGGTAGCGTGGCGGTGGCGGTGGGCGTAGCTAGTTTGCCGGCGGTGGTGCGACAGGTGCGCACGGCGTTGTTGTCGGAGTTGGGGAAAGAGTATGTGTTGGCGGCGCGGGCGGCAGGAGCGGGGCGGGTGCGAGTGATGTGGGTGGAGGTGTTGCCCAATTGTGTGTCGGTGGTGGTGGCGATGGCGACGGTGACGGTGGGCAGCGCGGTGTTGGAGGCGGCCGGGCTGGCATTTTTGGGGTTGGCCGGACAGCCAGACGTGCCGGAATGGGGAGCGATGTTGCGGGAGGAACGCAGTTTGCACGTGTTGGCGCACGCGCCGTGGGTGGTGTTGGCGCCGGGGGGAGCGATTGTGTGGACGGTGCTGGGATGTCAGTTGCTGGCGGACAGTTTGCGAGCCGGTGGGCGTTGACGCGAACGGGATGGTTCGCTATGGTGCGCGCAACAAGGTGGAACGGAGGAGAAATCAATCCATGCAAGCGAAACGGGTGTGGTTGATGTTGGTGATCTTAGCGTTGTCCGCGCCACTGGCGATGGCCGGTGACGTTGTGGGCACGATCAAGTTTGAGGGTGAAAAGCCGGGCATGAAACGTCTTAAAATGGACGCGGACCCCAAGTGCGCGGAGATGCACGAGGAGGAACCGCCGGTGAGTGAGGAGGTCGTAATCAATGACAACGGCACGCTGCGCAACGTATTTGTGTATGTGCGCGGTGGGTTGGAAGGCAAAACGTTTGAGCCTACGAAGGAGCCGGTGGATTTGCGGCAGGAAGGATGCCTCTACCGTCCGCGTGTATTCGGGATGATGGCGAAACAACCGTTACGCATTCACAACGACGACGACACGCTGCATAACGTTCACGCGCTGGCGAAGGTGAACAAGGAATTCAACATCGGCCAGCCCAACAAGGGAATGGTCACGACCCGCACGTTTGCTCAGCCCGAGGTGATGATCAAATTTAAATGCGACGTGCATCCGTGGATGGCGGCGTATGTCGGGGTGTTGCCCCATCCGTTTTTCGATACCACTGGAGAAGAGGGAACGTACCGGTTGAAAGGGTTACCGGCTGGCGAGTATGAGATTGTGGCATGGCATGAAAAGTTTGGTGAGCAGGTTGCGAAGGTCACCGTTGGGGAAGCCGGTGAGGTAACACAGGACTTTACTTTCAAGGCGAGTGGGGAATAATCCCGCCGCTTTGCGATTTGGCCAGGGTCGCAAGGCTACCTCGACCAACGAGCCGAGGCAGCCGCGAAATCGGCATTTATGCGGTGGGTGGGTCGCCCAAGCGTGATTAAACACGGAGGTTTTTGGTTCCATGTCGCATCATACGCATGAACACGGTGGCCATGGTGGCCATGAGCTGTCGTTCATTCGCAAATACATTTTTTCCACGGATCACAAAGTAATCGGGATTCAATACGGCATCACGTCGCTGGTCTTTTTGTTCATTGGTTTTTGTCTGGTCATGCTGATGCGCTGGCAGCTTGCCTACCCGGGGCAGCCGTTTCCGTGGGAGTGGGTCAACAAGTGGTTGGGTGAGGCGCGCATGCCGGGCGGCGTCATGGCTCCCGAGTTTTATAACCAGCTCGGTGCCATGCACGGCACGATTATGATCTTTTTGGGTGTGGTGCCGTTGGCGGTTGGTGCCTTCGGAAACTACCTGGTGCCGCTGCAGGTCGGCGCGCAAGACATGGCGTTCCCGAAGCTAAACATGTCGAGTTACTGGGTGTACCTGGTAGGTGGACTGGTAATGCTGTTCAGCTTTTTCGTTCCGGGAGGCGCGGCGCAATCGGGGTGGACCAGCTACTCGCCCTTGGCCAACGTAACGGTACCGGGCGGGGAGACCTTTATGAGTCGGTTGCTCACGGGGCAATCATTGTGGTTGGTGGGCATGGTGTTTTTGATTACGTCGTCGTTACTCGGCTCCATCAACATCATTTGCACGATTGTTCAACTGCGCGCCGAGGGACTGACGTGGATGCGGTTGCCGTTTTTCTGCTGGGCGCAGTTGATCACATCATTTCTGCTGCTGTTGGCGTTTCCACCATTGGAAGCGGCGGGGATCATGCAGTTGATGGATCGGGTGGCAGGCACGAGCTTTTTCATCCCGAGCGGCCTGGTGGTTAGCGGGAAGGAGTTGGTGGCGAGTGGTGGGGGTAGCGCGTTGCTGTGGCAACATTTGTTTTGGTTTTTGGCTCACCCGGAAGTCTACGTTCTGATCCTACCGGCCTTGGGCATCGTGGCGGAAATCATCGCTAATAACACCCGCAAACCGCTTTGGGGCTACAAGTCGATGGTCTACTCGGCGATTTTCCTCGGGTTCATGTCGTTCATCGTATGGGCGCACCACATGTTCCTGACCGGCATGGGCACCACGATCAATGCATTCTTTCAGACCACGACAATGATCATCTCGGTGCCGTCGATCATCATTTTGACGGCGTTGATGTTGTCGTTGTGGGGTGGCTCGATTCGGTTCACCGTGCCGATGCTATTTGCGTTGGCATTTCTGCCCATGTTCGGAATTGGCGGGCTGACCGGTTTGCCGCTTGGCCTGGCGACCTCCGACATCCACTTGCACGACACCTACTATGTCATTGGCCATTTCCACTATGTTGTGGCGCCCGGTACTTTGTTTGCCTTGTTTGCCGGTATTTATTACTGGTTTCCGAAGGTGACCGGCCGACGCATGAACGACACTTTGGGCAAAATCCATTTCTGGATTTCATTGGTGGCGATGAACGGAGTGTTTTTTCCGATGTTCATCCAGGGGATGGCGGGGGTTTCGCGGCGGTTGTATGACGGCGGGCTGACCTATTTGCACGCGCAGGACGTGTTGATTCTCAACAAAGTCATGTCGCACTCGGCGTGGTTGCTGGGCGCGGCGCAATTGGTATTCATCATCAATTTCTTCTGGAGCATCTGGGCCGGTAAGCGTGTGGAAAATGACAATCCGTGGGAGGCGACCACTTTGGAGTGGGCGACGCCCACGCCGCCGCCACACGGCAACTTTGAGAAAATCCCGGTGGTTTATCGTGGGCCGTACGAGTACAGCCCGGCAGGCGCACGCCGCGATTTCCTTCCGCAACACGTCCCGCAAGAGGCTTGAGTCATGTCTGCCGAAATTGCGATTCCCTACAACGACACGGAGCGACCCGATACCGGTTTGTACAACGCCAAGCTGGGCGTATGGTTGTTTTTGGCGTCGGAGGTGATGTTGTTTGGTGCGTTATTTTCATCTTACATCCTGCTACGGGTCGCGTCGGATCGGTGGGAACATGGGGCCGACATTCTAAACGTGCCGTTGGCCACGCTAAACACGGTGGTGTTGATTGCGTCATCGGTCACCATGGTGTTGTCGTGGGCTGCGCTGAAAGCGCACAACTTCGCCCGGTACCGTCGGTGTATGGGGTTGACGTTTTTGGCGGGGGTGATTTTTCTCATCGTCAAATACATCGAGTACTCTGGTAAACTCGGCCACGGACTGGTACCGGCCACGAGCACATTCATGGCGATTTACTTCACCATGACCGGCCTGCATGCGCTGCATGTCATCGGCGGCATGATCGTCAACGGCTACCTACTCGGTCCCGGTGCCAAGATGTGGCAAACTGAGCCGCGCCGCTTCACCAACCGCGTCGAGGTGGCCGGCTTGTATTGGCACTTTGTGGATTTGGTTTGGATCTTCTTGTTCCCCACATTGTACTTGCTGCCCGGCAAAGGCATGTGAACCAGCGGAGTTTCGAGGCATGAGCGCAACGTCACATCCCGACATTCAGAAGAAAGTCAGCGTTTACTGGAAAGTGTTTTGGGCGTTGTTGGTGGCCACGGTCATCACCGTGGCCATCGCCAACGTCCACATGGGTATTCTGCTCGGTATCGTGGTCGCCCTGATCGTCGCGCTGGTTAAGGGCTCTTTGGTGGCTGGGTACTTCATGCATTTGTTCCACGAGGTGAGATGGGTGTACGGGATTTTGGCGCTGACGGCGTTTTTCTTTGTGGCCATGATCGTGTTGATCGTGTGGACGCACGCAGATCAACAGGGACACAACAGCGGAGCGTTTGCCGTCCCGGCACGGCATGCCGAACCGGCCGCAGCTAAGGAGCACTAACCATGTCATTGCGCGCGTTTCACGTGTTTTTCATCACGATCTCGGTCCTGCTGTGTCTGGGCTTTGGCGCGTGGTGTTTGGGGTCCGAATACGCGCAGGGCAAATGGGCGTACACGGCGGCCGGTATCGTTTCCTTCTTGTTGGGTTTGGCACTCGTGTTCTACGAGATCGCATTTCTGAAAAAGACGAAGGATCTGGAATGATGACGACCTTGCTCATCTTGGCATGCGCCACTTGTTATGGTGATCCCAACTCCAGCCATACGCAGGGCATGAATGCGGCCATCTTGTTCATGCTTGCGGTCACCGGTCTGGTGCTCGGTGGATTGGGAACGGTCTTCATCGGATTTGCGCGTCGGGCGCGTCGGTTGGCTGCCCAACAAGCAGCCGGTGCGACCGCGGGATAGGGAGGTCCGTCATGTGGCAGAAATATTTGGGCTTACCGATCAACGCCGCAGAGCATGGCGGCGACATT
>JANWVU010000128.1 GCA_025056465.1 Verrucomicrobiia bacterium
ATGACCTCGGAAAAACTCACCGCCAACCAACCGCGCCGACTCACACCCACCGAACACATGATCGAACGAGGTCGTTGGCTCGTCAAAGAGCTCAACTGCACCGGTTGCCACCAAATCGAAGGCCGCGGCTGGGCCATCCGCGCGACCGGCATTCCGCCCGGCATGGAACCGCCCATGGTTAGTGGCCTACCGGGTCAGTTGCGCCAGGGTCAACGCACCAACCCGGATTGGCTGTTCCGATTCCTCAAACAACCGGTCACCGGCGAAGTGCGTCCATGGCTCAAAGTTCGCATGCCCACCTTTGGCCTGACCGATGCCGAAGCCAATGTCTTCGTCAAATACTTCGCCTATGAAGGTCGGGCGCAGTTCCCCTATCAATCGCCTCAAATCAACCTCGATCCCGACCATCTTGCTGCCGGCAAGCAGCTTTTCGAGCAATTGCGCTGCGCCCTCTGCCACATCGTTGAAGGTAAAGCGCTCGGCAAACCGCTCGACGAAATCCCACCGGAAGACCTCCCGCGCCTCGCGCCCAACCTCACCATCGCTGCCCAACGCCTCCAGCGCGAATGGCTCATCGAAAAATGGCTACCGGCGCCGTCCGAGCTGGTGCCCGGCACCCGCATGCCGCAATTTGAATACGGCGCCACCATCGCCCCGAATATCCTCGGGGGCGACAGCCGCAAACAACGCGAAGCGCTTGTGGACTACATTCTCTCGCTCGGCCTGCCCAAACCCCCACCGCTCACCGCGCAGGCCAGCCCTACCGGCCAACCACAACCGGCATCCAACTAAATTTCACAGAAAAACGCACTCCGTGACGTGGCACGCTGCATCTTTCGCCCCGTGCGCACACCATCCATGAGTGCCGTCCACGGCTTGCGACGGCCCTAAGCGCGTGATAGCATCCGCGCGCGACGAGGGTTGCGCCGATGTACAAAGACTTCTTCCATCTGCGGGAATACCCCTTCAACACCACGCCCGACCCGCAATTCCTCTACTTCAGCCGGCAGCACCGTGTCGCGCTCGACCTTCTCCAATACGGCATCCGCGCCCGCAAAGGTTTCATCGTCATCACCGGCGAAATCGGCACCGGCAAAACCACCCTCTGCCGCGCCCTCCTCAACACCCTCGATGCCGGTACCCGCACCGCGCTCATCCTCAACCCCATGCTTTCCGACGCCCAGATTTTGCGCGTCATTTGCGACGAGTTTCGACTCCAACCGGCCCGCACCACCAAAAAAGACCTCTACGACACCCTCAACGCATTTCTGCTTCGCGAGCTGGCTGCCAACCACAACGTCGCCCTCATCGTGGATGAAGCCCAAAACCTCAAGCCGCGCGTGCTCGAACAAATTCGGTTGCTCTCCAATCTCGAAACGGAAAAAGAAAAACTGCTCCAAATCATCTTCGTCGGCCAACCCGAGCTACGTGCGCTGTTGAACCGTCCCGACCTCCGCCAACTTCGCCAACGCATCGCACTCCATCACCACATCGGCCCGCTCGAACCCGACGAAATCGGCGCCTACATCCATCACCGCCTCCGCGTCGCTGGCGAACCCGGTCGCCTCCAGTGGTCGGCCGATGCCATCCAGCTCATCGCTCAACACACGCACGGTCTGCCCCGCGTCATCAACATTCTCTGCGACGCGGTGCTCCTCGCGGCCTACGTGGCGGAGACATACCATATCGAGCCCTCGCTGGTTGAGCTGGCCATTCGCGAGTGCGGTTTGACACCGCTCGCTCCCGCGGAACTACCGGCAGCATGAGTCTCGTTCATCAAGCTCTTCAAAAAGCCGAGCGCGAAAAACAACGCCATGCTCATGCTCCCCTACCGGCTGCCGTCACCACTACCTCGGCTCCGGTAGCCTCCGTATCCGTACCTGCGTCCACCGTTGCACCCACCGGGGCTTCTCCCGCGGCCGCACCAGCAGCAGTGGCGACAACCGCTGTCTCTACGCAGCCGTGGTTTTGGCCGCTCCTCATCCTGTGTGGGGCACTGGCTGTGGCGCTCCTATTGCTCGTCGCGTTTTTTACGTGGTCAACGTTTCAATCGCGGCGCGAGCCGGTCTCCGTCTCAGCCCCCAGTCGAGTGGAGGATTCGACGCCGGCTGCTCCCAGCACATCGCTGTCACCGGTGGCAGCCGCACCGTCGCCCGCTGCGGAGCCAAAATGGAAACTGACCGGCATCTCCAAAGGGCCCGATGGCCGGTACTTTGCCATCATCAACGGTCAACTGCGCAGCGAATCCGAATATGTGGACGGCGCCATCGTCCACGCCATCGAGCGCGACCGCGTCACCCTCCATGTCAACGGGGAGGAGCTCGTGCTTCGATTGTATTGACTGTCGCCAGGCCCCGGCTTCGTGTCGCGCGTGAGCCGCAGCGCGCGCTCGAGCGCTTCGCAGCCACAGCCGGTCAACCGCACGCCAATTTTTGGAAGGTGATTGCCCCTACCGGTTTTCCTATAGTGGTCTTTGTGCCGGTCACCATCAACAACCATAAAGCCGGTCGCGATTACTATATCTTGGAGACCATTGAAGCCGGTATCGCGCTGAAAGGCACCGAGGTGAAATCGTTGCGCGCCGCGCGGGCCTCCATTGACGATGCGTTTGCGCGCATCGAGAAAGGTGAGGTGTGGTTATACAACTGCCACATTCAACACTATGAGCAGGGCAACCGCTGGAACGTGGACCCGCTGCGTCCACGGCGGTTGCTCCTGCACAAAAAGGAAATCATCCGGCTCGCCTCACGCACGCAGGCCAAGGGCATGGCGTTGATTCCGCTGAAAATCTATTTCCCAAAGCGATACGCCAAAGTGTTGCTGGCGGTGGCACGCGGTAAAACCCAGGTGGACAAACGCGAAACGATCAAACGCAAAACGCACGAGCGCGAAATCCGCCGCGCGCTGGCCGACCGGATGAAACATCGTCGAACATGAAAACCCTTGCATGGATCATCATTGCTTTGTTGGTAGGCGTGATTCTCGGACACTGGACGGTTCGCCCGGAACTCCAAAAGGCGCAGCGCGAAATCGCCACGTTGCAGGAGGAGTTAAAGCGGCGCGCGTCTCGCCGTGACGCGATGCCGGACGTCTCCTCGTTGTTGCGCCTACCGGAACCCCCGGCCGCGCCCGCGCCACCCAAAACCCTACCGGCTCCCGAAGCCAACCAGGTTATCAGCCCACCGGCCACAGAACCGGGGGCCGCGCCCACGGCGCGGTCGCCGCAGGAGGAGCTACAGCGAGCGATTGATTTGTGGAAGACGCGCTCGGACATGGCACGAGGCATTTTTCAGTCGCGCGTGAATGCGTCACCGGTGCAGATGCAGATGTTTGATCAAATCATCGCGTCCATGAATGAGAGGTTGGCGGAAAAAATCAAGGAGTGGGCCGACTATTGGCAGGAAGCCTCCGACAACGAGGCTGAAATTGCGGAGATCGGCTTGCGGATGGTCCATGACCTTAGTGGCGTGGTGGTCGAAGCCTATGATGAATTGGATCGTCAGTTTCCGTCGGATTGGCGCGACAAGGCCGGCGAGGAGTTTCAGTTGTTTGACTTCATCAACCCCGAGGTAGCCCTCCCGCTGATGGAGGCCCGTCGCAAATCGTGAATGTGCCGTGGGTCACGTTGCGCATCGTGGCGTGGAACGAGTTGGCGGACTCCGTCCGCAGCCGGCGCGTGCTCGTGATCGTGTTGTTGTATCTGGCATGCGCGCTCTGGGGCACCAAGTTGTTTGTGGACACGTTGCGGGTGTTGGAGGGTGAGCTGGCGCAAACGCTCGGTCTGGCCGAGCCGAAAAAAGCCGGTGGGGTCACGGCGTCGTTGTGGCAGTCGGAGTCGTTTCGACGCACGTTGAAAAAACTGTTGGGCGATGAGGAGTTGGTCACGCATTTGTTGGGCGCGCCGCCGTTGGCGTTGTTTTACGGGTGGCTGGCGCTGACGTTCACGCCGTTGTTGGTGATGTTGACGGCGTCCACACGCATCGCCGAGGAGGTGGCCAGCGGTTCGGCGCGGTTTGTGATGTTTCGCACCACGCGATCGCTGTGGTGTCTGGGTAAGTTCGCAGGGCAGGCGTTGCAGATATTTGGGGCGTTGTTGATCAGCGCCGCGGGCACATGGGTGCTGGGGTTGATCCACATGCAAACGTTCGAGCCGCTTGCGGCGATGTTGCACATGCTGGGATATGCCTGCAAAGCGTGGCTGTACGCGTTGCCGTTTCTGGGCGTGGCATTGGCTGTGTCGCAATGGATGTCGAGTCCCAATCTCGCAGTGGTCGTGGGCCTGATGGTGATGTTTGTCATGTCGCTCGTCCGGTGGATCGGGCGGTTCGCGGAAGGCAGTGACACAGCGGCTCTCTGGCAAACGGTGGCGTTGCTGACGCCGTCCGCCTACCGGCATCACTTGTGGTGGAATGATCTTTCACGCCTGGCACCGGCCGTCTTGCTGTTGGGGATCTTAACCACGGCGTATCTGCTGGCGGGACACACGCGATTCGGACGGAGGGATTTGTGACGGCGGCGCTTCGCTTTCGCGGTGTCACCAAGTCGTATGGCCGACGCCGCGCGCTCGACGGGCTGGACTGGACCGTGCCCGCCGGCACGGTGTTCGGCTTGGTGGGCAGTAACGGTGCCGGTAAGACCACCGCGATGGCTGTGGCAGTGGGTCTATTGCGCGCCGATGGCGGAGAAATTGATCTGTTGGGCGAGGGGCCTTTTCGCGCCGAAAAACACGCTGGGCGCGTCACGCTGTTGCCGCAGGATGCCGGCTTTCCACCACACGCGCGCGTGGAGGAGTTGCTGCGGTTTTACAGTCGGTTGCAGGGAGCGGGCGAGGACTCGGTTGAGGGTTTGTTGGACTGGGTGCATCTGACGGACCGACGGCGCTCAGCAGTGCGCACCTTGTCGCACGGGATGCGACGACGGTTGGCCATCGCTCAGGCTTTTTTGGGCGCGCCCCAGTTGGTGTTGCTCGATGAACCGCTCAACGGTTTGGACCCACGCGAGGCGGCGCGGGTGCGCGAATTGATTCGGCAGCGGCGCGGCCGTCAGACGATTGTAATCAGCTCGCATATTTTGTCGGACATCGAAGCGTTGTGCGACGAGGTGGCGTTTATTGAGCGGGGTCGCTGTGTGCGGCAGGACTCCATCGAGCGGCTCACCCACCGCGCGCAGCGCGTAACCTACCGGTTGCGAGGCGCCGCACCGTTGAGCGCGTTGCAAGCGATCCTCCCGGACGTGCAGTGGTCCGTGAAGGGAGACGAACTTACCGCCACGTTCGGCGAGCCGCTGACCACGGAGGAACTGAATCGGCGAGCGCTGCCGGTGTTCCTGGCTGCCGGCGTGGGGATCTTGGAAATCAAGCGCGGTTCGGATTTGGAAGGCGAGTACCTCCGAGCCGCCCAAGAGGCCATCGGCACGGCACAGGGCGCGCCGTCCGAAACGCGTTGACTCAACGGTGAGTCAACACGCCGTTAATCCAGAGGGCTTTTGACTGGTTCCTCGGTGAATTCGTAGGTCAGTTTGCCCTCGGCAATTTCTTTGAGGGCGATATCGACCGTCTCCATGTTCGGCTCGGTTTGGGTCAACGGTCGTTGACCTTGGTTGAGTTGACGCACCCGACGCGACACGACGTTGATCAGCAACTCGGGACGTGGAATGCGCTGTAACGCAGCCGAAAGATACTTGCTGTTCATAGGAAGCACAGGAGCGCGTACTATGGCCAAACCGTTCGGAGCGCACAAGCGAAATTACCGGGGCAGGTCGCCCCGCCCCGGTAATTCGTGCTCAATCGACTGCACCGATTAGTAGTCCATGTCACCGCCGCCGTGGCTGTGACCGCCCTTGTTCTTCTCTTTCTCGGGGATTTCGGTCACGGCGCACTCGGTGGTCAGCAACAGGCCGGCAATGCTGGCCGCGTTTTGCAACGCGCACCGCGTGACCTTCGTTGGGTCAATGATACCGGCCTTGCCCATGTCCGTGTACTCGAGCTTCTCGCAATCGAAGCCCTCCCAGCCTTTGCGGCTCTTGACCTCCTGCACGACGAGGGAACCTTCCTCACCGGCATTGTCGGCCAACTGCCGCAACGGTTCCTC
>JANWVU010000129.1 GCA_025056465.1 Verrucomicrobiia bacterium
CTGATTCGCTCAACGCACGAGCCAAGGTTGTCGTCATGATGCCGCGCCACTATAGTCGCCGCCATGAAACGCTTGGTGTGGATTCTCGCGGCCTTGTTGGTTGGCGCCGGGTTGTGGTGGGTGTTGCGGGGTGCGCCGTTTATCGTGCAACGCGAAACCCCACCGGCAACCGCCGTGGTCTCCCGTGCAGATATCACCGTGCGGGTGGAAGCCATCGGCGAAATCAATCCGGTCACTCAGGTTGTGGTCAAACCAGAAGTCAGTGGTCGAATTAAACGGCTTTTCGTACATGCGGGTCAGTCCGTGCAACGCGATGAGCTGTTGTTGATGCTCGATGACACCGAGCTACTCACGGAACGCGCGGCGGCCGAGACGCAGATCACGGCCGCTCGCGCGCGCCTGGCCAAGGCCGAGCGTGACTTGGCGCGGCAGCAAGCGTTGCTGACCAACGATCTGACCACGCGCGAGCTGTTCGACAACGCATTGACCGAGTTGGATCTGGCTCGCGCCGAGTTCGAGCGCGCGCGGCAGTTGTTGCAGACGGTGGATGACAGGCTTGGAAAGATCCGGATCCTGGCGCCGTTCACCGGCACCGTTTTGAACGTGATGGTAACCGAAGGACAGGTTGTGAGTGGCGCAACCAGTGTTTCACAGGGAACCGACCTGATGACGATTGCCGATTTGAATTCGCTGCTGATTCGCGCCCATATCAATCAAGTGGACGTCACAAAACTTCAGCTCGACCAGCCAGTTGAGGTCACGGTTGATGCAATTGCCGGCTTGCAACTCGCGGGCCGCGTCACCTTCATTGCCCCGGTTGCCACCGTGCGCAACAATATTAAGGGTTTCACGGTGGACGTGTTGTTAGCGGAGCGTGATCCGCGAATTCGGCCCGGTATGAATGCGCGATTGAGCTTTCCCGTGCTCGCGCTCACGAACGTGCTGACCGTTCCTCTGGCCGCCGTGTTCCCCGATGGAACCAACCGCGTTGTGTACGTCCAGCAACCTACCGGCACCGAACGACGATTGGTCACGCTCGGACCAGCAGACTACCGGCGCGTGCAGGTCCGCGAGGGGGTCAACGAGGGTGATGTGGTCTTGCTAGAACCACCTCGCCAAGGCACTTGATTGAGCCGCCACCGCCCATGTCCTTGATTGAACTAGCCGACGTCCACAAGATTTACCTCGTCGGCGAGGTCGCCGTGCCGGCTTTGAATGGCGTGAGTGTGCAGATCGAGGACGGCGAGTTCCTGGCAATTACCGGGCCGTCGGGCAGCGGCAAATCAACCCTGATGCACATCATGGGATGTTTGGACACGCCAACCCGAGGAACCGTGCGGTTGGATGGACAACTGATTGACGCGCACTCAACAGCGGAATTGCCACGAATCCGCAACCGAAAGATCGGTTTCGTGTTCCAAGCATTTAATTTACTGCCCAAACTCACCGTGCTCCAAAACGTCGAACTGCCGTTGGTTTATGCCGGACTGCCGAGCTCCGTGCGCCATTCACGCGCCACGGCGGCATTGGAGGCAGTGGGCTTGGCAGACCGCATGCACCACCGACCGAATCAGTTGTCGGGTGGCCAGATTCAGCGGGCGGCCATTGCGCGCGCGCTGGTCAATGACCCGAAAGTCATTCTCGCGGATGAGCCTACTGGGAATCTCGACACACGAACCGGCGACCAAATTCTGCGTCTCTTTTGCGAGCTACATCAGAACGGACGGACTATTGCCATCGTGACGCACGACTCGCATGTGGCCAGTTTTGCCAAACGCCGCTTGGAACTTCGCGACGGGCAAATCGTGGGAGATTATCGGACATCCTAGGCTTGCAAAATTTCTTTGGCGCTTGGGCGGCTGAACGGTAAAGTGCGATGCATACTTGCGCGGGCGTGGCGGAACTGGCAGACGCGCAGGTCTTAGGAACCTGTGGAGCAATCCGTGGGGGTTCGAGTCCCCCCGCCCGCACCAATCGCATTCAACGTTTGCTTCGTATTCGCAACCTGAAGATGAGACCCCACGGATGAAACTGCATTTTTTTGGTGCCTGCCGCACCACCACCGGGTCCAAGTATTTGTTGGAGATCAACGGGCACCGGCTGCTGTTGGAATGCGGGATGTTTCAGGGACGGCGTCGCAAAACGATCGAGTACAACAGCGCGCTGCCGTTTGATGCCGCGACGGTGGATGCCGTATTGTTAAGCCACGCCCACATTGATCATAGCGGGCTTTTACCCGTGCTGACGCGGCAAGGTTTCCACGGCCCGATTTACGCCACCGAGGCCACGGTGGATTTGGCCCGGGTGATGTTGCTGGACAGCGCCCAAATTCAGGAACAAGACGCGGCGTTCGTCTCCAAGAAACATCTCAAGCGGGGCCTGCCGCCCGTTAGCCCCTTGTACACAATCGCCGATGCGGAGAAAACGCTGCGCCAATTGCAGCCGGTAGCCTACGGTCATGCGATCGCGGTAGCTGAGGGCGTTCACGCGCGATGGTTGGACGCCGGACACATTTTGGGTTCGGCGATGATCATTCTCGATCTTGAAGAGAGCGGCCGGCGACTGCGCTTGGCTTTCAGCGGTGATATCGGACGCGGACGAAACAACATTCTGCGCGACCCCGAATACCCTCGCGATGTGGACGTCTTGCTCATCGAGAGCACATACGGCAACCGCAACCACGAGCCCTTGGAGGATGTGCAGGAGCGCCTTTGCCAGATGATCCAGCGCGCCCATGCGGAGCGGGGCAAAATTATCATCCCTGCTTTTGCGGTGGATCGCACCCAACAACTACTCTACGTCCTGCACCAACTCGTAGAGTCCCGTTGCATTCCTGCGCTACCGGTGTTTGTGGATAGCCCCATGGCGCGTGAGGCCACGGCGGTCTTTCAGCGGCACCCTGAGTGTTTCAACCCGTCGTTTGCCCATGCCATGCGCGAGGGGAAAAACCCATTTAGCGGCGATCACTTAACCTTCATCGGGAGCGTAGAGGAATCCATGGCGCTGAATGATCACGACGGCCCTGCGATCATCATTAGCGCCTCCGGCATGGCCGAGGCTGGACGAATTCGCCACCACATCAAAAACAACATCGGTGATCCGCGCAACTTGATCCTCATCGTGGGCTGGTGCGCCCCGCATACACTTGGGTCGCGTCTTGCTAGCGGTCACTCGACCGTGACCATCTTCGGCGAGGACTACCGGGTTCGCGCGCGCGTGGAGACCATCAACGCATTCTCCGGCCACGCGGATTCGACGGAGCTGCGCGCGTGGGCCGGGGGGATCACCGGTACGCTTCGCAACATCTATGTGGTTCACGGAGAGCTACCGGCATCTGAGGCGTTGGCTGAGTCGCTGCGCACGTTGCATCCGCAGGCCATTGTGAGCGTGCCCTCGTTCGGCGACGCGGTGGAGCTACCGGCCACGTAAACGACCACCCTGATTGCGCTGCTAACTTCTCAGAGGCTTAGTTTGAAGCGTCGCCCGGGTGAGAATCGGACTGTTTTTGTCGCGCGAATGGGTATCGGCTCGCCCGTGCGCGGATGGCGGCCCATGCGAGCCGGTAGCTTGGCCAGTCGGAATGTCCCAAAACCGGTGATCTGAACCGGCGCGCCCGTTTTGACACCCTGCCGAATCGCGGACAATACCGCGTTGACCGCACGCTCCGCGGCGGCTCGGCTTACCTTGCCTCCCAACTCTCGTTGCACCGCCGAAATCAATTCCGCCTTGTTCATTTGCCCTACGCCACAATTCCGTTCCTGCCACGTCTCTCGCGATCGGTCAACCGATAATCTGGTTAGCTCATTTGCATCGCACGGCGAGCAGATTTAGTATTCGCCCATGAGTTGGCGTGGCGCCATTTCTTGGACCATAAGCGGGATGCTGTCGGTTGCCATCGCGCTGGCGCAAAGCCCCGCGGAAGAGAAATTTCACTCTGGGTTGGAGCTGCACAAAGAAGCCGAGCGCGCGACGTCATCAGAGGAAGCTCGTAAATTACTCGAGCGCGCCATTGAACACTACGTCTCGGCAGTGGATCGCGATGCCCACCATTATCCTTCGCTTGCAATGTGGGCCGTGGCCACAAGCCAGTTGGCGGAATTAGAACCGCCGGGCCCCCAACGCAAGGAGCTCGTTGAGCGCGCCCGGCGCCGTGTATTGGAAGCGGAACGATCCCCGCAAAGCGACGGGCGCGCTTTCCTGCATTGGACACGCTTTCTTTTGCGCCGCGAATTGGATGTAGGTCGCCCATTGAGTGAGCTGGCAGAACTGGTTTCCGAGTGTCGAACCGGGTTGCAGAAAGTTTCAGAGGCCACATTAGTACCCGAATTCAAGTCGGAAGCCCGCACTCTCCTGGGTGAGTGTTTGGTACGGCTTGGAGTTTGGGAGACCAATGCACCCACGGCCCGTGCGTTGATCAATGAGGGTCTGCCGCTGCTGCAGGACGCGCTCGGCAGACAACCGCGCGACGCTGCGATTTTATTCATTACCGGTCTTGGTTTACTGCGACTCAGCCAACTGAACGAAGATCCTGTGTTGACTTTAGAGGCGATCAAGTTGTTGGAAAAAGCTGTGGACGTCACCCCCAATGACTGTTCCATGCGTTTGGTTTTAGCGCGTGCGCTTGCGGCAAGTGGTCGCCCCACGGCCGCGTTGGAGCGGTTGCGCACCTGCCTAAATCAACCCGCCGGGTTGGAAATTTGGAAACAACTGGATCAAATCCCTGAATTTGCGGAGATGCGAGCCCTTCCAGAGTATCACGCCGCCAGCCAGGAAATCCGCCGTCGCATGGAGCAGGCTCGCGCGGCGCAGGTTTTTCAGGATGGCGTGCGCCTACATCGCGAAGCTGATTCGCTCACCAACGACGTCGCGCGCGCGGTTGAGTTACTCAAACAAGCTGTTCAACGGTATGAGGCTGCCATCGAATTCATTTCGGACCGCGCCCAGCCCCACTTCTTGATGGCGCTGGCGCTTGGTCGTTTGTCTGAAACCTCCACCGACCCCGAAGAGCGCGACCGATTTATGGCCGCCGCGCGCGAACGATTCGAGGCGGCTGCCCGGTGCGCGGACGCCGAGTTGGTGGTCCATGAACGTCAAGGGCACTTCTTGCAACAAATCGCGCGACACCCCACAACCCCCGCCGCCAGGCGACTGCAACTTCTTTCGGACGCCCGCACGGCGTTGCACCGTGCTTTGGAAATGGCACGATTTACCGGCGAGCGAACCCGGGTGGCGCGCCAGTTGGCGTCACTGTGCGTTATCGCGGCAGAGGAAGACCGTGGTGCTGACAAGCGAGCGTTGTATCAAGAGGCTGTTGCTCATTTCGAATCCACTCGTAAAGCCGTTGCGACCGATTTCACGGTTACAGAGCTCAACCTTTGGGGGATTGCTTTGTTGCGGCTCGGCCAGATGCAGCGCGATAGTCAGATGGTACGCCGCGCGATAGAACGATTTCAGACGGCGTTGGACAAGGACAATGCCCGCCTGGACGTACGGTATAATCTCGCATGCGCCTACGCCGCGCTTCGTCAACCCGAGGCGGCCATGCGGCATGCGCGCATCTGTCTTGAGCGCGACGAATCGGGCCTCTTTCGTTCGCACATATTGGAGGACCCGGACTTTGACCCCATTCGTGACACGGCTCCATACCGGGAGCTGTTTGGACCACCAGAACTGCAACGCTTGATTGAGCCACGCGTCTCGGGTCGGTGATTTAATTTTTGACGCCGACCTATTCGAGCCGCAACGCCTCGATGGGGTTGTAACGCGCCGCCTGAAATGCCGGGTACAACCCTGCCACCACACCTACCCCGACGCTGAAAACTAAACTCACCAACAACGCAGGCCATGTGACAACCGGCGTGTAATCCGGCGGGGTCATCCATTGCAAAATCCGTACAAGTCCGAAGGAAACCACCAATCCGATAATTCCGCCGATCATCGCCAACGTGGTGCTCTCCACCAAAATTTGCACAAATATATCTCGGTCTCGTGCACCCACCGCCTTGCGAATGCCGATCTCGTGGATGCGTTCACGAATCGAAGCCAACATGATGTTCATGATACCAATGCCGCCA
>JANWVU010000012.1 GCA_025056465.1 Verrucomicrobiia bacterium
CGGTCAGCCAAAATCCACTCGGCCAGCGTGCGCAAGGGAAGACGGTCCCAAACCGGCGAGAACAAAATGCATCCGATTCCTTGCAGGTCGTACCGGTGGAGAACATCGCGCGCCCACTCGTAATCGGCGCGGTCGGCGATTACGAATTTTAGTTCATCCTTTTTATCGAGATGGTCGAGGTTGGAGAACAGATTGCGGTGTGACTCGCCGCTGCTCGGACATTTCAGGTCCATGATTTTGACCACGCGCGAGTCCACGCGGGAAACATCCACGGAGCCGCTCGTCTCAAGCAACACACGTTTTCCCAGGTCGCACAAGCGCGTCATCAGCGGATAAACGTTTGGCTGTAACAACGGCTCGCCGCCGGTAATCTCTACGAGCGGGCAGTTGTATTCGAGCACCTTGACGATGACATCGCCCACCGTCATTGGGCGACCTTCATGGAACGAGTACGTGGTATCGCACCAAGTGCAACGCAAGTTGCAGGCCGTCAACCGCACAAAGACACACGGCAGACCGGCCCACGAGGACTCCCCTTGGATGCTGTAAAAAATTTCGTTAACGACCAAGATGTCCGCCACACACGCAGGCTATCAAAGCCCCCGGTCGCCGTCAATGAACGCACCGCCGCGCGGCGTTGCCGGTGGGGTAGGTTGCCGGGTATGCTGCCGGTGGTGCTGCGATGACAACGCGGACAGAGCGGTGGTTGATCCACAGCGTGTTTTGGGGCGCGCTGTTGTTGTTGATCGCTCTGGCGACGCCCTATCTGCGGCAACGTCTGAGTGTGGCGATGACTACCGGGGAGACGTTGCTGACATTGGCGGCTGTGGGATTGTTTCTGATGAGTCTGGCCGGGTTGGTGGGCGTGTTCTGGTATTTGAACGTGCAGGTGGACGCGCGGGCACTGGCAGAGCAAACCATGGCTGAGCAACGACAGCGCATCGAGGCGATGGCGCAACGACAATCAGCTCTGGCGGAGTTGGAGCTGGCGATTCACCAACCGATGGAGCTGACGCGGTTGCTGGAACGCGTGACAATCCTCGCGCGTGATTTGTTACCGGCCGCCGCGACCACGGTGGTGGTGTGGGAGTCGAACCGCGAACCGGTAGCGTTCAGTGCGCGCCGTGCAGACAGTCGCGTGGTGCCACCGGGATTGTCGGCGCTGGGGCCGGAGGCGGCACCGAACCGGTGGTTGCGCGAACACCATCGGGTCTTGGTGGTACCGGATCGGGACCAGCAACCGAGCGAGATTGCGTCGTGGTTGCGTGAGGCGGGTTTGCGAGCCTGTGTGGCCATTCCGTTGGAGCAGGATGGCGTGGTGCGCGGCGCGTTGTACGCGTGGAGTGCAGTGCCACGAGAGTACGATGCGCAGGCGTTGGAGTTTTTGCAGGCTTTAGCGGTGCGTTGCGCGTTGGTGATCGAGCGGGTGCGGTTGTACGAGGAGTTGCAACAGTGGAACCGGCAGTTGGAACAGCGGGTGGCCGAGCGGACGGAGGCATTGGCGGAGGCCAACCGGCAGCTGCAGGATTTGTCGTTGCGCCTGCTGCAGTCGCAAGACGAGGAGCGGCGCCGGCTCGCGCGCGAGTTGCACGATGTGACGGCCCAGAATCTGACGGCGGCCAGTTTAAACTTGGCCCAAATCCATCCCACTACGGAACGCGAGCGGGAGCGTTTGGCCGAGTGCGCGGCGTTGGTGGAGCAATCGCTGCGGGAGATCCGGACGTTGAGCTACGTGTTGCACCCGCCGGTGTTGGACGAGCACGGGTTAGCGCGCGCGGTGGAATGGTTCGTGGAGGGTTTTCAGAAACGTACCGGCATCGTGGTGCGGTGCGAGGCGGTGGGTGAGCTGCCGCGGTTGGCGCGGCCGGTGGAGCTGGCGTTGTTTCGCGTCGTGCAAGAAGCGCTGTCGAACGTGCATCGCCATGCCGGCAACGCGACGGTTTGCGTCACACTCGCCACGGATCGGGACGCGGTGCGGGTGGAGGTGGCAGATACGGGTCGTGGTTTCCCGTCCACGAGAACGGAAGCGGGCGGGGTCGGGTTGGCCAGCATGCGCGAACGAATGCGGCAGATCGGCGGGAAGTTGCAGGTTGACTCAAGCCCCACGGGCACGCGCGTGGTGGCTGTGGTGCCGATCGGCCGGGAGGAGACCGCGAGCGCATGACGCGGATTGTGTTGGCCGATGATCATGAAGTGGTGCGGCGCGGCGTGCGCAGCTTGTTGGAGAGCAAACCGGGTTGGGAGGTGTGCGGTGAAGCCAGCAACGGACGAGAGGCGGTGGAGTTGGTGCGGCGGTTGAAGCCGGATGTGGTGGTCGTGGATTTGTCCATGCCGGAGTTGAACGGCTTGGAGGCGGTGCGGCAAATGTGCCGGCTCCAACCGCGGCCGGCGGTGGTGGTGTTCTCGATGCACGATGCCGAGCAGTTGGTGCGGGACGTGTTGCAGGCGGGTGCGCTGGGGTATGTGTTGAAGTCGGAGGCGGCGCAACATTTGGTGGCAGCGGTGGAATCGGTGCGGGCCGGTAAGCCGTATTTCGCCGGCCCCATTGCGCGGACCGTGTTGGATGGTTTTCTGAAGGCGGAGCGGTCGGCGGAGACGCTCACGACGCGCGAGCGCGAGATCATTCAGTTGGTGGCCGAGGGGCAATCGAACAAAGATATCGCGCGGCGCTTGGGCATCAGTGTTAAGACGGTGGAGACTCACCGAGCAGCGTTGATGCGAAAACTGGGATTGCGCGACGTGACCGATGTGGTGCGCTACGCGGTGCGGAACCGCATCATTGAGCCGTAGTCGCAATCGGGCGACTACAGGATTTCCCTATCGCAAAATACGGAATCGCCCCCATTCCCTTTTTTGCCTCGGAACCGGTATGGTCGGGCCGTGAAAGACGAGCGCCCGATGCGAGTTCCCGCAAGTGATCACGGCAGCGAAGTGTCGCGATTGGAGGAGTTGGCTTCGTACCAGATTTTGGACACGCTGCCGGAACCGCCGTTTGACGATTTGGTGCGGTTGGCTGCTCGGGCCTGCCGGGTGCCGGTGGCATATCTGGGTTTTGTGGATGAGCGACGCGAGTGGTTCAAAGCCCGATTGGGCATTTCGATTTCAGAGGCACCGCGCCGCTGCGCGGTCAGTGAGGCGGCGCGGCGCGACGAAAAGGTGACCGTCATCCACAATGCGCAAAACGACCCGCGACTGGCTGGCAACCCGTTGTTATGCGCGGTGCCACAACTGCGATTTTTTGCGGGCGCACCCCTCCGCACACCGACAGGGAAAATTTTGGGCGCGGTGACGGTGGGCGATGTGCGTCCGCACCGGTTTGGACGTGCCGAGCGGGATGCCCTGACGTGTGTGGCGCGCCTGATAATGCAAGAGTTGGAAATTCGGCGGCAAATCCTGACGTTACAGGAAAGCGTCGCGTTGTTGTCAGGGTTGAGACCGCCGCATCAGGCGACTAGTCATGGTTTGTTGAGTATCTGCGCGGGGTGCAAACGGATTCGCCAAGGGCAGCATTGGATCAGCGTTACCCACTACTTCGAGCAACACGCCGATGTAGCATTTGTGCATGGGGTCTGCCCCGATTGTTTGGCCACGGTCGAAGCCCGCCCTCGTCGCACGAACCATCTCCAGCCGTGAGCGAGACTGCCTCCACAGTGCTCCTCACATCCAGCCCGGGGCTGGCGGTCAGCAAGGCCGCCAGCCCGATAGGGGTTTTGGGAAAGCCCCACACGTATCTTTCTTGCCCGCGCGGGCGATGACATGACTGGACAATTTTACAAAATTGCCGGTTGCTTTTCCGCACCGTGAAACTACGATTGCATGGCGTTAGGTGAGGCGACCGTCAAAACTACCTGCGCAAGGACGCGACTCGAATGGAGGAACAAATGAAGCGTATTACTGGAATAGCCACGGTTCTGGCCGCCGTCTTAACGGTGGTCGGCTGCGGCAAGAAAGAATCGGAACCACCCGCCGTTCAGGTCCCGAAGGATAAACCGGCGGTTTCGGCACCGAGCGCCCCGGCAGCGCCAGCGCCCTCGGCGGTGGAAAAAGCCAGCGAGATCGCGGCACAAGTCGCAACGCTCATTGATCAGGCGCGCGCACTCATCAACAAGAAAGATTATCAGGCTGCGCTCAATGTTTTACAACAAGTGTCGGCTCTGAAGCTCACGCCCGAGCAGCAAAAATTGGTGCAGGAACTTCAGGCCACCGCTCAACGGGAGTTGGCAAAAGTCGCCACCGATAAGGCGGCCAGCGAAGCCGGCAAAGCCGTGGGCGGTATGTTGGGCAAGTAACGTTCAGCCATCACAACCACATCAAACGGAGGAGGTCTAGCACATATGAATCGCATCGCAACAAGCATGCACCTCGCCACGCTCGCCGTGGTCGTCGCCGCTGCGCTGCAGTCCGGCTGCGCCACCTGGCGGGAGGAGGACAAGGCGAGGTACATGCAAACCGACCCGATGGGACGCACCGAAGTGCCGCGTTACCATCGCGAGCAACGGGAACGCCCACCGGCTCCAGCCCCGGCGCAACCCGCGCCGCGTCCCGAGCCGCGTCCCGCTGCCAGCAATGAGTTCACCATCAAGTCCAACTTGCTCCAAGTCCACAAACGCGTCCCTGCCCAGGGCACGTTGGGGCAAAACTTGGAGGCAGAGCTGACCATCACTGCGCTCGACAATTGCGCTGAAGCCGTGGTGGTCGATTACCTGCCGGAGGGCGCAAGCTTCGTCAAAGCCGAGCCGCCGGCGCGGGTCGAGGGCAACAAGCTCGTGTGGGACATCGGCAACATGGACCGCGGTCAGGTCATCCGCGCCAAAGTTTGGTATCGCGCCGACCGCGAGGGCATGTTGGTCAACTGTGCCACGCTATCGGCCATCCCGCGTGGGTGCGCGGGCACCATGATTGGCAAACCGGCGTTGAGCATCGAGAAGAGCGGCCCGGCCACCGCACGGTTGGGTAGTGACGTGACCTACACCATCGTTGTGCGCAACACCGGCTCCAGCGATGCCGAGAACGTCGTGGTCACCGATAACATTCCCGATGGTCTGGCAGCCCCCGGCGGTGAGCGCGTGCTGACCTTCAACGTTGGCACGTTGGCCCCCGGCGCCTCCCGCAGCATCCCGGTAACGCTGCGCACCACCAAACGTGGCGAGGTCTGCAACGTCGCGAGCGTGCGCGGCACAGGGCTGGGCGAACTCAAAGACGACGCGTGCACGGTGGTCGTCCAACCCGGTCTAAAAGTCGAGAAGAGCGGCACGAAGGAGCAATTCGTTGGCCGCACCGCTACCTATCAGGTTGTCGTCTCCAATACCGGTGACACCGACCTGCGCGATGTGGTGGTGACCGACACCGCACCGGCCGCGACGCGCATTGTAAGTGCCACCGGTGCCACCATCAGCGGCAACACCGCCACGTGGCGCATCGCCAACCTCGCAAAGGGCGGACGTCAAAGCTTCGAAGTCGTGCTGACTAGCAGCACGGCGGGACGTCACTGCAACAGCGTCTCCGCAGCGGCGGCCGAGGGACTGCGCGAGGTGGCCGAGGCGTGCACGGATTGGCGTGGTCAAGCGGCGTTGCTTATCGAAGTGGTGGATGATCCCGACCCGATTTCGGTCGGTGAAGCGACCCGCTACACAATCCGCGTAACCAACCAGGGCACGGCGGATGACACCAATATCCGCATCGCGGCCCGGTTCGGTGCAGAGATTGATCCCACGTCGGCCAGTGGCGCGACAGCCGGTACCGTGACCGGTAAGAATGTGACCTTTGCACCGGTGCCTCGCTTGTCACCGAAGCAATCCGTCACATGGACCGTCACGGCCAAAGGGGTGTCGGCTGGCGATCATCGGTTAAAAGTTGATCTCACCTCCGACCTGCTGAAGACGCCGGTCGTCGAGGAAGAATCCACGCACGTGTACTAAACCACGTATATCACAAAAAGGGGCAACCTCACCGGGTTGCCCCTTTTTGTTTCGCCCCCGATCCATCGGTTACCGGCGCACGCTCGGCGTGGTTTGTCCAACCTCAGCGCAGAAACACCACACACTGTGGTCCTACTGAAAATGTGCAACCCTAAATGCGCCCGAGGCCGATCATCCGCTGACCGTTCCGCATGTATTGGCGGGGCGCACGTGTGTGCTTGGCCTCGTCCACGACCTGCAACCCGCTCAGCGCCCGGCATCTACCACACCCGCGCCCACAACACCTTTAGATACCGGCTCTCCAAACAATTCGAGAGTACCGGGTGATCCGGTCCCGCGCCGGTCCGATCAAAAACTTGCAACCGCCGACCCAACCGATGCGCCGCGCGAATCACGCGCGTCTCAAACTCCTCCATCGTCCACAAACCGGAACACGAACAGGTCACCAGTAACCCACCCGGCTCCACCAACTGGATCGCCAGCGAATTCAAGTCTTCGTACTTCCGAATCCCGGGACGCATCTCCTCGCGGTTCTCCAAAAACTTCGGCGGGTCCAGCACTACCGCGCCCCATCGCTCCCCGTTCTGCTGCATCTGCCGTGCATACGCAAATGCATCCGCATGCACCCACCGAATGCGTGTTTGTTGATTCAGATTGCCGTTGCGGCGCGCTTGCGCAATCGCCTTCTCATCCAAATCAACGCCCGTCACATCTTTCGCTCCTCCCAACAACGCCGCCGCGATCGCAAACCCACCCGTGTAACAACACAAATCCAACGTCCTCCGTCCTCGCACCAGCATCCCTAATCGGCGCCGATTCTCCCGTTGATCGCAAAAGAAGCCGGTCTTGTGTGCCGCATCAAATCGCACCTCAAACCGCATCCCGTTCTCCCGTACACGTACGACCCCGCCCTCCAACGGTCGTGCCGGCATCCCTTCATTCCGCGCCGACCGCTCGTCCACTTGCACCACCGCGCGCTTTGTCCCCAACCGCGCGTGCAACCTGGGCAACCATCGCTCCAACCGTTGCCAAACTGCCAAGCTGTGCACCTCCACACTCAGCACATCCGCATACCGATCCACAATCAACCCGCTAATCCCATCCCCGTCGGAGTTCACCACTCGATAGGCGTCTGTAGTTTCATCCAACCGCAATCCCTCCACCCGCCACGCCACCGCCCGATCCAACAACCCATCCACATACTCTTCCCCCACCGGTTCCGAGCCGTGGTAAATTACCCGCAACGGAATCTTCGCCCGCGCGTTGTACCAACCATTGCCGAAGTGCCTGCCCTCTCGATCGTACACCGACACCCACGAGCCCGCTGCCACCCTCGGTGAGCTACCGGCGATCATTGCCGGATAAATTGTCGGGCTGAAACTGTATGTCCGCAGTTGAACCCACGGGATCGGCCACCGCTCCCGCCCGCTCGTCATGACACACCGTCGTGCCACGCTGGTCTCGCCACTCATCCGTGCTGCGTTTCCCACTCTGCTTCCGCTTCGGTGAAATACGGCACCCGCACCTTCTTGTACTCCCGCGTCGAATACAGCACGGCGTATTGGTCCAACCCGGTCATTTTCGCCAACCCTGCCACGATCGCTTCGCATTCCTCTCGGCTTCTTGCATGGATCATGGTGAACAGGTTGTAAGGCCAATCCGGATACGTCGGCCGTTGATAGCAATGCGTCACCGCCCGCACCGACGCCAACAGCTCGCCCACCCGCTTCACTTCTTCGTCGCCTCCCGGCACCACCCAAACGGCCATGCCATTCGCTCGAAAACCCGCTTCTCGGTGCCGCAACACCGCGCTAATCCGCCGTAACCGGCCGCGGGTTCGCATCACTTCCGTCATCGCCTGCAAGCGATCGAAACTCATCCCCAACCGCTCCGCGATCCCCACAAACGGCATCGGTACTACCGGCAAATCCCCCTGCATTTCGCGAACATACCGGATTTCCTCCTCGGTCAACGGCTGTGCCGTCTGCCGGTGCGTTTGCCGATAGCCACCCTCATCCCGCGCCAACGGCGAGTCTTCACCACTCACATCAAGCCGCACGCCGATCTTGAACAAACGCAGCGTCGGCAACAGTCGCATGCTGGTTGCGCCGCTCAACCGCGCCAATCGCTCCACCGTACCCTCCAGACCCAACCGCGACTGCCGACTAGCTGCCAGTGTGAACCACAAATTAAACGGATGCTCCCGCCGGTAGTTGTGCGAGACCCCTGGATGCGAGTTGATGATCGCCGCCACTTCTTCCTCGCGCTCAGGTGCGCACCGGCAGGCCACTAACGACGACCGATACCCCAGCGAGGGCGTGTCAAAAATTGCACTGATTTGCCGCACGATACCGGCCTGCTTCAGCGCGAGCACTCGTTCCATCACCTGATCTTCATCCAGTCCAACTCGCACCCCAATAGTCAACCACGGACGCGCCACCACCGGCACCTCAGCTTGTAGCACCGACAACAACGCTCTGTCCTCCGCATCCAAGGCCAACCCACTCACTGCGACGGCTCCCTCCCGGCATCCCCTACCGCTTTCCGCACCAACGTCCGACATGACGCCGTCATCGGTAGCTGCAGCGCGAGTGCTTGCGCACGCGGAGTCATCTTCCGCCACGTCTTCCGCAAAATCTCCACCATCTTCTCCTCCCCGGTTTTCTCCACCGTCTCCGCCAGCTGCGTCTCAAAAAACACCAAACACAACGCATCCTCCAACACCCGGCCTTCTTCATCGCGCGGAAAATTTCGTTTGCAGATCAAATGTTTCACCCGCTCAATCGTCGCCGCGTCGTAACCCACCTCCTGCAAAATCCCGGCCGCTTTCTCGGCATGAAACCGCTTCAGGTCCTCCCGCCATTGCAAATAACCTAAGCGACCGGGCGGATATGTCGCGCGTGGAATCTCCCACCGGCAGATGTGCTGCGCGCGTGCCGCCAACCGCAACGGTTCCGACGCGTTGGGACACAGTCGCTCCACCCACGCGCTAAGCCGCTGCGCATACGGCAACTCCCTCCCGTGCGGATCGCGCGCATTGGCCGCGTCAAATCGCGCAATCGCCTCTTGAAAGCGCGCGGAATTCATGCCATCAGCTTAGCCGACACAGAAAGGAACTGACAATCACCATGAGCAACCTCATCTCCGTTGCGAAAGTTTCTGATCTCAACCCTGGCGAATGCAAAACCGTAACGGCTGGCGACCGCGAGCTCGCCCTCGCCAACATTGGCGGCCGATTCTACGCCTGCGACAACACCTGCCCACACCAAGGCGGTCCACTTGGCGAGGGCACCATTGATGGTCAGCAAGTCATTTGTCCATGGCATGGTTGGCGATTCGATGTGACCACCGGTAAGTCCCCGGTCATGCCAGTCAAAATTGATACCTTCGAGTGCGTCATCGAAAACGGCGAGGTGAAAGTTCGTTTGCCATGACCCTGAAATCTGCGTGGGAACGCGCGATGGAGCGCACGGGCGGTGCCGCCGCTGAACTCTCAGCAGACCAAAAAGCGCAATTAGCCGAACTGGAAAAATACTACACCGCCAAAATCGCCGAGCTCGAAATCATCGAAAAACCTAAAATCGCCGCCGCGCCCTCTCCCGAGGAAGCCGAAAAAATCGCGGACCACTTACGCCGCTCCATCCAAAAACTCCGCGACGAATGGGAACAAAAACGCGCCGCAATCCGTCAGCGCGCCAAAACGTGACAGACGCAAACCGCACACCAGCCGACGCGGTGTGCGCGTTGGTCAGCGGCGGACTCGATAGTTGCGCGTTACTGGCTCACCTCGCCCAACGCTACCGGCACGTGTACCCTCTGTTCATCCGGCAGGGACTCCGTTGGGAATCAGCCGAAGAACGCGCTTTGCGCCGCTTTCTTCGCGCAATTCACTCCCACCAAATCAAGCCCCTCACCGTCATTCGTCAACCCATCGGAAATCTCTACGGAAATCATTGGAGCCTTACCGGGCGCGGGGTGCCGGATAGAAAAAGCCCCGACGCCGCGGTGTACCTACCGGGGCGCAACCTAATGTTGCTAACAAATGCCGCGGTGTTTTGCGCAAAACACCGAATCCCTTACATCGCTCTCGGCTCCCTCGCTCACAATCCATTCCCTGACGCCAGCCCGACCTTTTTCCGTCTGTTCTCGCGCTTGGCCGCCCGGGCGCTGGGCCAACCACTGATCGTGCTGGCACCGTTCCGCTCGCTTTCTAAGACCGATGTCCTCCGACGCTACCGGCGGTTCCCCCTCCATCTGAGTTTCTCCTGCATCAACCCAAAGCGCGGTCGGCCGTGCCAACGCTGCAATAAATGCGCCGAACGTGCCGCCGCGTATCGCGACGCACACATCATCGCTGCCAAGCCGTGAAGAACTCTTTTGAGCCGGTCGGCCCGGTGTTATGGTGAGAGCATGGCTTACGACTCCCTCCGACAATTCGTTCAGCGACTCGAGCAAGCCGGTGAGCTACGTCGCATCCCGATCGAAGTTGATCCGATCCTAGAAATCACCGAATTTGCCGACCGCGAAATGAAGTCGCCGGGCGGCGGCAAAGCGTTGCTCTTCGAAAAATGCCGCGACGCCGCATTTCCCTTGCTGATCAACGCCTTCGGATCCCACTGGCGCATGGCGTGGGCATTGGGCGTCGAAGACGTCGAGGAAATCGCGCGTGAGCTGGAGGGATTGTTGAAAGCCAAACCGCCACGCTCGTTTCGCGAGGCCATCGCACTGTTGTCCACCGCCATGGACCTGCGCTACGCAAAGCCGATACGCGTGTCCAGCGGCCCCTGCCAGCAGGTGGTCATGAAAGCGCCCGATCTCCGTGTTCTGCCCATTCAAAAATGTTGGCCGTTGGATGCCGGCCGCTTCATCACATTCCCACTGGTCTTCACCCGCGATCCGGATACGGGCGAACGAAACGTCGGCATGTATCGGATGCAGGTCGTGGACGAGCGCACAACGTTCATGCATTGGCAACTGCACAAAACCGGCGCGCGTCATTGGCGTCGCTATTGTGAACTCAAGCGACGGATGCCCGTCGCCGTTTGTCTCGGGGGCGACCCCGTGTACACGTTCGCCGCCACCGCACCGCTACCGGATGGCATGGACGAGTTGATGCTGGCCGGGTTCCTCCGAAAAAAACGCATCGAGCTGGTTCGTTGCGTCACCCACGATCTCGAAGTACCGGCTGATTGCGATTTTGTCCTTGAAGGCTATGTGGATCCTTCAGAACCACCGGAACCCGAAGGTCCGTTCGGCGACCATACCGGTTACTACACCCTGCCGGAACCGTACCCCAAATTTCACATCGAACGCATCTCCCACCGGGCCGATGCGATTTACCCCTCCACCATCGTCGGCATTCCACCCATGGAAGATTTCTACATGGGCACCGCCAGCGTGCGCATTTTCCTACCGGTGTTCAAACTGACCTTCAACGAAATCGTGGATCTTGCGCTCCCGGCCGAAGGCGTCTTTCACAACCTCGTCGTCGTCTCCATCCGCAAACAATTCCCCTACCATGCCATGAAAGTCATGCATGGTCTCTGGGGCATGGGCCAAATGATGTTCACCAAAATCATCATCGTCGTGGATGACGACGTCAATGTGCACAACTTCAGCGACGTGCTCTTTCGACTGTGTGCCAACGTGGATCCCGCGCGCGACATCATCTTCTCGAAAGGCCCCGCCGACGTGCTCGATCACGCCACGCCTGAGTTGGGATTTGGCAGCAAAATGGGCATTGATGCCACGCACAAAATCCCCGGCGAGGCCAACACGCGCCGCTGGCCACCGTTGATTCGCATGGACCCCGCGGTAAAAAAACGCGTGGATCAGTTGCTCCAACAATTGAGCGCCTCATTGTCATCCCCAACCCCACAATCTCCCCGATAGCCCCGCCATGGCCGGGGTGGTATAATCTCACGACGAAGCCATGCCAAAACTTCGGGTCATCGACGGACCACATTCCGGCGAAGTGTTTGAACTGGCCGCACATCGCGTGTTGGCAGGGCGCGACCTTAACAACGCCATCTACCTCCCCGACGGCTTGGTATCGCGTCACCATGCCGAGTTCGTTCAAAAAGGCCAAACCTTTGTCGTCCGCGACCTGGACTCCACCAACGGCACGTTCCTCAACGACCAGCCGATCACCGAAGCCGAACTGAAAGATGGTGACATCGTGAAGCTGGCCGATGTGGTGATGCGGTTTGAGGCCGATACAGTATTTCCCCCACCCCAAAAATCGCCTCCATCTTCCTTACCGTCCGAGCCATCATCCGCCGCCCAAACAGCGCTTACTCCAGCCATCCCCGTACCGGCCTCCACCCGATCCGAGCCTGCCGGAACTCGAGCCCCCGCTGCCTCGCCGGCCATTCCCAAGCTGCGCCGCGACCCCGTTCCTCAACCTCCATCCAACCGACCGGCCCAGCTCGCACCACAATCACCAACTGCCACCAAGACCCAAGAGCCTCCCCAAATCTCCAGCCCCGCTCCCCACCCGTCGCCACCACCGGCCGATGAAATCGTCATCGTCGAAGCACCGCCACGCAAAATCGCGCCTTTCCTTATCACTAGCGCCGCGGGCGTTTTAGTGCTTATTGCCGGCTACACGCTCGATGCCAACGCCCTACGTTTTTGGGGATTGGTCCTGCTGATTGTGGGGCTGTTGTGCACCTTTCGTGACTGGACACCTCTTCCTCCCAAACCACGCGAGCCATAAAAAAATCGCCTTTTTCCTTCCCCTCCGCACCTTGAGCCGCTAGGGTGCGCCCATGAACCCACGCGTCATCTCCTTCCATTACAAACTAACCAACTCCAGCGGCCAAACTCTCGATTCCTCGTTCGGCGATGAACCCCTCGCCTTCTTGGAAGGAGCTGGCCAAATCATCCCCGGCCTCGAAGCGCACCTCACCAAACTCAAAGTCGGCGACAAATCGCACATCATCGTTTCCGCGGCGGATGCGTACGGACCGCGCGATGAATCACTGGTGGTCGAAATCGAGCGCAACCGCCTGCCACCGGGCCAAATCAAAGTCGGCGACCGATTTCGCTCCAGCCAATACCCCACACCATTGACCGTGATCAAGGTGACCGACTCGCACATCACGCTCGACGCCAATCACCCCCTCGCGGGACAGGACCTGACCTTCGATGTCGAGATTGTCGCCATCCGTGACGCGACCAAAGAAGAGATCGCGCACGGACACGTCCACTGATCAGACCGTCACCGTGCTGCCCAACCGACGCGGGAGCTGACGCGCCACCCGGCGGAACAACCGTTTCAGACCCGGTTCCTCCACCAACGCCACCGCGTCACGCCAGGAAACCCACCGGCGTGTGCGCCGGTCGGCCTCGGGCCACAACGGCAAAACGTCCTGCACCTCCATCACAAACACTTCCACGCGGTACGTCCGATCGCATTTCTCGTAGCTATACACACCTACCGCCGGCTCCCGCACCACTCCAGCCACACCGGCCTCCTCCCATGCCTCACGGAGCGCAGACTCCGCAGCAGTCAGGTCAGGTTCCAAATGTCCCTTTGGAATCACCCACCGATTCCGACGCGTGGACGTGATAAGCAAAAACTCGACCCGCTGGCCTTCGCGTCGCCACGCGATTACTCCGCATTGCCAAATCGGTCGTTGGTGCGAGAGCATTGTCTACCCCGTCAGCGCCACCCCTTTGCGAACATAGGTCGGCACATCGAGATTCTCGCCCTCCCACAACGTAGGCTCGCTGTTTTCAAACCGACCCGATGACCGTTTCTCCAACGGCAACTCCCCCTGCTTGGGCCGGCTTTTTGCCGAAACCTCCCGCGCTGCGGCACCGGGCACCGTACCGGCCGCCGACCGCTCAGCCGGTCGGACCGTCGGCTGCGCCTCCCCGGTTGTGACAGCCACCGGCACCGGAACTGGCGTGGGCTTCCGTGCCGGTACCGCTGTGCTCGCCACGATCGTAACCGAAAGCTTCTTGCCGTAATCTTCATCCACCGCTGCACCCAGCTCGATTTGTGCCCGCGGCGCAATCCGCTTCACCGCCGAGGCGCATTTCTGCACTTCACCCAACGTCAAATCTTTGCCCCCGCAGACACTAACCAACACCCGCTCCGAGCGGCCGAGAATCTGTCCGTTCTCCATCAACGGATTGGCCAGTAAGGCCTCCACCGCCTGCGTGGCGCGATCCGCGCCGGTGGCCTCCCCAAACACCACTACCCCTTCCCCATGCTGCCCGCCCAATGCATTTCGCAGCGCCGCAAAATCGAGATGTATCAGGGCCGGGCGCGCCAACAATTGCCATACCGCCCGCGCACCTATGGCCATGACCTCGTCGCATTTCCGAAACGCTTCCAACGCCGTCGCGTCGTCGCCGACCAATTTCAACAACTTGTCGTTGGGAATGACCACCACCGCGTCCGCATGTTGCCGAAGCATTTCCAACTGCTGCGCTGCCTGTTGACGTCGTCGCTCTCCCTCGAACGAAAAAGGCAATGTTGCCATCCCGAGTACCATCGCGCCACAATCTCGCGCCATGCGCGCGATCTCGGGCCCGGCACCGCCGCCCGTACCGCCGCCCAAACCCACCATCAAAAACACCAACGCAACATCGGCGACTACAGCTTTCACCTCATCTGCATCATGCACCGCCGCGCGACGACCCAACTCCATGTCGCCACCGGTTCCCAACCCTCGCGTCAATGAGCGCCCAAGCGCCAACCGCTCACCGAGTTGCATCCGCCCCAATCCCACCGCGTCCGTGTTGAACACCACCCCTTCCACACCAGGCAACCAGCCCGCGCGCAATATGTGTTCCACCACCTGCCCGCCGGCGTCTCCCACGCCAATCATTTTCATCCGCGACCCCCGCGCCTTTTCTTGCCGACTCATCTCCCCACTCCTCAGAAAAAGGTTCGTATTCGATCCCAAGCCGTCTGCCACATCCGATTCCACCGCGTGCTCCATCCCCCCATCGGTGCCACGTCCCGTTGACTGCTGACCGCGTACCGCACCAACCCCACTGCCGTCGAGTATTCGGGACTCTCCATGACCGTACCGGTTCCGGGTGCGACTCGGCTGTAAGCCAAAGTCACGGGGCAACCGAACACACCCTCCGCCAGCTTTTGAATTCCCGCCGTCCGCGCACACCCGCCCGTCAAAAAGACACCGGCACCCAGATAATCCAAAAAACCTCGTTTCTGCACATCCTGCCGAATCAGCGTCAGTGTCTCTTCGATCCGCAGATTCATGATGCGGCACAACTGTCGCCGCGACAGCTCCAACTCCGGCAAACCCACCTCGCGTTTGTACCGAATGATCTCTTCCGTATCCGGCATCAGCACGCTTCCGTGCTCCACTTTCAACCGCTCCGCGCGATTGATCGGAACCTTCAACCCCAACGCAATATCGTTGGTGACGTGATCCCCACCGACCGCCAACACCCCGCTGTGCTCGACGATCCCCTCGCGAAACAAAATGTAGTCCGTCACTCCCCCACCCATATCAATCACCAAGGCGCCCTCTTGTTGATTCTCAGGCGTCAACACGGCCAACGCCGACGCGAAGCTGCTGACCACGATGCTCTTGATTTCCAATGGCACCTGTCGAATACACCGCAACGTGTTGTGCAGGCGCGTCCGCAACCCGTGGATCACATGCACATCCGCTTCCAACTTCGTCCCAAACATCCCCACCGGATTCTGAATCCCGTCCTGGCCATCCACAAAAAAACGCTGCCGGATCGCGTGAATGATCGCGTGATCCACCGGGATGCTCACCGCTTTCGCGTTCAACAGCACGTTGTTGATATCCTGTGTGCCAATCTCGCCATCGTCCCGTGTGACCACCACGTTGCCGCGATTGTTGAAACTGCGAATGTGGCCACCGGTCACCGCCGCATAAACCGTGTGAATCTCCACCCCCGTCTCGTCCTCAGCCCGCGTGATCGCCTCCTGCACCGATTGCACCGCCGCTTCCATCTCCACAATCTCGCCCTTGCGCACCCCGCGCGACGGCGCCAACGCGCTGCCGATGATCATCAATTCATGATTTTCCAACACCTCGGCCACCACCACGCACACCTTCGTCGTTCCAACCTCCAACCCCACGACGATTTGCTCTCGCGCAAACAAACCCATGATTCTCCTTCCTCGTTCGATCTAATTCGCCAACGTCACCGGCACCATGCTTGCCACCGTCAGATTCACCTCATGCACCGACCGTTGATGCTGTCGCGCCCACAACAAAATCGCCCCCAACCGTCGCAGTTGCGCTCCCACCTCTTCCGCACCCAACGACACCACCACACCCTCGCGCGTATGCACTCGCACCAGCCGCTCCGCCTCGACGTCCACGCTCGTCAGGCTCAACATCAAACTCATCGGCGACGCCGACCACTTCTCCAACACCCCCAATGCCCGCTGCACTCGCTCGCTCTGCGAACGCCGGCCTAATAACAACTCCGTCGGCGGCACCCCGCGCAATTCGGGCAACATCGCCGCCCCGCGTGGTTCCACCACACTTCCATCCGGCAGCCGCAACCGATTCATCACCACACCGCTTGCATCCAGATACAACCGCTCCTCCCGCCCGCTCGGAGTCGTCCAAACCGTCTGGAAAACCGGTATCCGCTCCTCCACGCGAATCCGCAACCGCCGTGGCACTTCGCGCCGCACCTCCGCGCGACGAATCAACGGCACCATCTCCAGTTGACGCCGCACATCCTCCAGATCCACATCAAACAAGTTTTGTCCCGGTCGCACCCCTGCCAACCGCATCACCTGGCGCGGTTCCAAAACCCCGTCGTTCTCAATCACCACATCCGCAATCGCAAACCGCGGATTAGCGAACAGCAGCCGATCTAAAACCCATACACCCCCGCGCGCTAAACCCCACGCAACCACCGCCACCACACCCAAACCCAACACCCACTTCACCCCACGCCGCATCCGCGCCGACCACCGGGAGTCGCCGCTTACCCGCACATCCAGCACGTACATCGGCCGTCCACGTCGCCGATTCACCGCATTACCTCCACCTCGCCAACTCCACGACCCGACCCAAGCAGTCTTCCGTCCCGTGCCGCTGCCAGCTCCACCAACCGCTCACACAACCGCTCAAAACTCCAACCGGCAGCCCGCGCTGCCTTCGGCACTAAACTCGTCTCCGTAAAACCTGGGATCGTGTTTACCTCGAGCACAAACAATCGCCCCTTCTCATCCATCATCATGTCGACCCGCGTCAAATCCCGACAACCCAAACACTCTTGCGCCTGCACCGCCAAATTCTCCGCACGCCGTCGCACATCCTCCTCCAACGGCGCCGGTACTAAATACTCCGTGCGCCCACTCGTGTACTTCGCCCGATAATCAAACCACCCATCCCGAGGTCGCACCTCGATCACCGGCAGTGCACGCCCCTCCAATACCGCTACAGTCAGCTCACGTCCCGTCACCCACTCTTCCACCAACAACCAGTCATCGTACCGGCCCGCCTCCGCACACGCTGCGGGTAACTCCTCGCGTCGCTCCACACGCATCACGCCCACACTCGAACCTTGCCGCGCCGGTTTCACTCCCACCGGCCAGTGCAGCATCTCCACCGCCGAGAAATTCGGACGACGCGCCGACAAAACCACAAACCGTGGTGTCGGCACCTCATTCGCCAAAAACGCCTGTTTCGACCGCACCTTGTCGAACGCCCGTGCACTCGCCGCCGCATCACTGAATGTGTAGGGCAGCCCGCGCTCCTCCAACATTCGTTGCACCGTGCCGTCCTCCCCGAATGTCCCGTGCAACGCCACAAACACCACATCTACCTCGGCCGGTAACTCAAGCTGCCGGCTTTGCACATCCACCCGAGTGACCCGCGCGCCGCACCGCTCCAACGCCCCGGCTACCGCCGCGCCCGAGCGCAACGAGACCTCTCGCTCCGCCGAGACCCCGCCCATCAACACCGCTACATGCCACCCCTCAATCATGGTCATCCTTTCCGAGGATCATCACCTCCGGCTCCAGCTCAATGCCTCGCTCACGTCGCGCCCGCTCACGAATCAACTCCACCAACTGCAAAATGTCCCGCGCCGTCGCGCCGCCCTCGTTCACAATGAAATTCCCGTGTCGCTCAGAAATGCACGCACCACCCACTCGCAACCCCTTCAAACCTAATTCATCAATCAGCTTGCCTGCCGGTATCTGCGGCGGATTTTTGAAGATGCACCCCGCACTCGGCTTCGCCGGTTGGCTGCTCCACCGTTTCGACTCAAACAATCGCAACACTGCATCGATCCGACTCAACTCCGTCGGCGTCCCCACCAGCGTCGCCTCCAACGCAATGTGCGATTGCAGCACCGGACAACTCCGATACCCCACCGGCACCGTCCGCGCTTCCGCCTCATACACCTCACCGGCCATGCTCATGTACCGCAACCGCTCCACCACCTCGAATGTCTGATGCCCCATCGCCCCCGCATTCATCCGCAACGCACCGCCCACCGATCCCGGTATCCCCTCCAAAAACTCCAACCCACCCAAACACGCTCGCCGCGCCGCGTTCACCACCGTGCGCAACCGCGCCCCGGCTCGCGCAAAAATCCGATCGCCTTCCACCCAAACCTTCGTGAACTCATCGCCATCGAGATGAATCACCACCCCATCAATCCCACCGTCCCGCACCAGTAAATTCGTCCCGCGCCCCACCACCGTCACTGGAATCTGTCGCACATGGCAGTAGTGCAGCACCCGCGCTAAATCCCGCTCATCTTTCGGTTCCACCCAAAACTCCGCGGGTCCACCGACCCGCAGCGAAGTGTGTTTCGACATCGGTTCCCCGCTCCGCACCCGCGAACCTGCCGACACCAACGCGCGCAGGTCCGACTCCACACTCGTCGCATGCATCCTCCTCTTGTCCTCCAGACCGCTACCGGCTCGCAAGCGTTCCACCACTTTCTCGGCCACTCGATAAATGTCTCCAGCGCCCATCGTCAGAATCAGATCCCCCGCTTGCGCTCCCTCCGCCAGCGCCACCGCCAATCGGTCGCAATCCACCTCAAACCGTACCGGCTGTCCCTTATCCGCCATCGCCGCCGCCAGTCCCGCACCCGTCACACCCGGTATCGCCGCCTCACCGGCTGCGTAAATCTCCGTCAACCAAACCTCATCCGCATCTCGAAACGCCGTCAGAAACTCCGACCACAACAGTTTCGTCCGCGTGTACCGATGCGGCTGAAACGCCACGCGAATCCGCCGAAATCCCAAACCGCGCGCCGCCGCCAATGTCGCCCGAATCTCTGTTGGATGATGCGCGTAATCATCCGCCACCACGATGCCGTTGCCTTCCCACTTCCGCTCAAATCGTCGTCGCGCGCCGGTGAACTCCCGCAACGCCGCCTGCACACGCGACCACTCCATCCCCAACTCATCCGCCAACGCCACCACCGCCAACGCGTTGTGCACGTTCTGCTGACCCGGTATCACCAGCTCCAACTCGCCCAACCGCTCCCCGCGACACACCACCTCAAACCGACTGCCCCGTGCGGTTGGGCGCACGTTCACCGCCCGGTAGTCAGCCGTCTCCGATAACCCAAACGTGATCGCCCGTCGCGCCTGCGCCGCCAGTGCGCGCGTCCTTGCACAATCAGCACTGAGCAACACCGCCCGCAGCGTGCTGCGGCACAAACACGCAAACGTTTCCACCAACCGATCCAATGTCCCGTGATAGTCCAGATGCTCCGGCTCGATATTTAGGCAAATCGCATACTCCGGCGTGTACCCCACCAACGTTCCATCGCTTTCACATGCTTCCGCCACAAAATACTTCCCGCCACCATACCGGGCGTTGTCTCCCAAGACCGGCACCGTCGCCCCTACACAATACGTCGGCGCGCAATCACTACGCGTCAACACCTGCGCCACCATCGCGCTGGTGGTGGTCTTCCCGTGGGTACCGCTCACGACGATGTTCACCGCATGGTCCATCAACGCCGCCAACATCGTCCCGCGCGCTACACACGGCACTCCCATCTCCCTCGCGGCCTCCAACTCCGCGTGGTCTTGTCCGACCGCCGCGCTGTACACCACCAACTCCGTCGCTGGCGTGATATGACCTCGATCATGCCCGGCCGACACCGCCACACCCATCTGCCGCAACCGGCCTGTCTCTCCGTTCAGCGAGCAATCACAGCCCGTCACACAATGCCCCTGCTCCACAAGCAACTTCGCCAGCGCGCTCATCCCAGCGCCACCCACCCCCACGCAGTGCACAACGCGCGGTGCGCTGCGCACCAGCTCGCGCGCCTGCCGAGGCGTCAACGTGTTGTAGCCGCCCATGCTTCGTCCTCTCCTATGCGACCAGTGTTTCCTGCCTCGTTCCCAAACGCATCAACAGCTCCACGACTCGCTCCGTGGCATCCGGTCGACTCAACGCGCGTGCCGCATTACCCATCGCCGCCCGCCGACGCGCATCGAGCACCACCTCCATGACCGTCTCCGCAAAACGTCGCCCGCAATCGCCCGCGCCACACGGTTTGATTGCGGCATCCTCCAGCACAACCGCCGCGCCCGCCCGAGCAAACACCTGCGCGTTGTGCCATTGATGGTTCCCGGCTGCGTGCGGATATGGCACCAAAACCGCCGGTAGCCCAAACGCCGCCAGCTCCGTCAGTGTGGCTGCTCCCGAACGCGCCACCACAACATCCGCCGCGCTATACGCCCATTCCATCTCGTGACAAAACGCCATCACACACGCGCGCAGCTCCTGCCGTTCGTATGCGGCACGCATCCGCACCTCATCCTGCACACCGGTCAGGTGAACAAATTGCAACCGATCGCGCCACCGGCCCAACCACGGCAGCGCCTCCATCACCGCTTCATTCAACGACCGCGCTCCTTGGCTTCCTCCCATCACTAACACCGTCGTCCGACTTTCATCCAGACCCAATCGCCGCTTCGCACCCGGTAGGCGCTGACCCGACCGCAACCGCGCGCGCATCGGCGTGCCGGTCACCGAGACCGTCTCCCGTCGAAAATATTGCTCACACCCACTCCACCCTACCGCCACCCAGTCCGCATACCGGCTGCTCCAACGATTGGCCCGACCGGGCACTGCGTTGGACTCATGCAACACCACCGGCCGTCTTCGACCAAACCACCGCGCAGCCAACACCGCCGGGGCCGACGTGTAGCCGCCCATCCCCAAGATCACGTCCGGCTCAAACGCGCGGTAGATCACGCCACACTCACGAACGGCGCGTGCCAAACGGCTGCAGAAACGCATCAACCGTCGCCCACCGCCGTACCCAATCGCCGGTAATGTCTGCACCGTCGTCCGCCCCGCCAACCGTTCGCGCCAATCCGACAGCCACGTGGACTCGATCGCTCTCTCCGATACCAACAACCGCACTTCGTGCGACGCCTCCCACAAGCATTCCGCGACCGCCAGGCCGGGAAATAAATGTCCCCCGGTTCCACCGCATGCGATGATGACTTTCATTCATTGGTCCTTCCTCCTTGACCGGCCACGCTGGCGAGTGATTCCCACTCAGGTTGCCGGCTCAAAATCTCCTGCTCCTCCCCGGTCGTCGTTGTTTTCTCCGTGCCGTATCGGTGGATGCTCAGCAGCAAACCCACCGCCGTCAGACTCATCAGCAAATTCGACCCGCCAAAACTTATGAACGGCAACGGAAGTCCCTTCGTCGGTAGCCACGCCGTCACCACGCCAATGTTGATCAACGCCTGCAACCCCAACAACAGCGTCAGCCCAAATCCCAAATACTGGCCAAAAAAATCGCGGGCCCGACAACTGATCACGATTCCCGAAATCACCAACGCCAAAAATGCCCCCAGCACACCCAGTGTCCCTAACAAACCCAGCTCCTCACCAATGATCGGGAAAATGAAATCGGTGTGTGCTTCCGGCAGGTAAAACATCTTTTGACGCGAATTCCCAAGGCCCAACCCTTGCGCGCCTCCCGAACCAAATGCCATGATCGCCTGCCAAACCTGATACCCCGCGCCCGCCTTGTATTTCTCCAGATCCAAAAACGCCATCAACCGCTGCGCGCGTACCGGATTCGTCGCTACCAACACACCAAAACCGGTCGCGCCCAGCACAATCGCCGGTACCCAAAACCGCCACGGCCCACCGGCCACAAAAATCAACCCCATCGCCACGGCCCCCACCAACGCCGTGGTCCCAAAATCCGGCTCCGCCAGAATCAACCCGCACACAACCGCGACCACCGATGCCGGAATCAAAAACCCACGCCCAAACCGTCCCAACCGCCGTTTCTCTCGCGCCAGCCAGTGCGCCAACCACAGCACCAACGCCAACTTGGCCAATTCCGACGGTTGAAATCGCATCCCCGCCAGCGACAACCATCGGCGTGCCCCACCCACTTTCACTCCCAACCCCGGCACCAACACCAGCACCAACAACAACACCGACACCGCCAGCACCACACCCGCCACCACGCGCAATCGCGGATACGGACAATTCGCTGCCAGCCCGCACGCGACCATCCCGATCGCCAACCATACCACCTGGCGCTTCAGCAAGTAATGCGCGTCGCCGTACCGATCCCGCGCATACATCGCGCTCGTGCTGAACAGCATCACCACGCCCAGCGTCACCAACGCCAGCGTCACAACCACCAAAATCACCGGGGCACGATTCATTCCAGCGCAACCCGAGCGAGGGGACATCCGCGATGTCCCCTCGCATCGTTCCACCAACCACTCGGAGTGTGCCGGTAGCTCGTGCGCTGCATCGCACCAAGCCACCGTGTCGTCACCGTCATGGCTGCCTGCTTGGCGTGTTGTCGTTCAGTTACCGCTGCTCAATCCGGGCGTTACCGTGCTGACCGGCGCGACCGGCCCGCTGCGCGTCGAGGGAATGATCAACGACTGCCCATAGTGAATCTGTCGCGGATCCGTGATGCCGTTCACCCGCATCAAATCTTCCACCCGCACGCCGTATTTCCGGGCAATCGTCGCCGGTGACTCATTGTGATCCACCACGTGAATCGTCTGACTGTTCTCCTGATACGTACCGGGTTCGCGATACACGGCCGAGGGCGACCACGGCGCAATTCCCGCACTGACCGTCGGCATCGCACTGCTGGCGGTTGTCGTGGTCGTTGGTGTCGCAGTCGCCTGAGCAGGTGCTGCCGTGGCGCGAGCCGGTATGACAAGTTTCTGACCCACCTTCAGCGAGTCACTCGTCAGGTTGTTGGCCTTCCTCAACGCGTCCACCGTGATGCCGTTGCGGTTCGCGATCTTCCACAACGAATCTCCCGACGCCACGGTGTACGCCGTGCCCTCCGTCGCCGGGGCGGAGGACACCGATGTCGCCGCCATCGCTGAGCCGGTATCAGTGGATGCGGATGCAGGGGCCGACACTGGAATCATCAGCTTTTGCCCAACTTTCAGTGTGTCGCTGGTCAGATTGTTGGCTTTCTTAAGTGCGGCCACCGTCACGTTATGTTGCCGCGCCAGTTTCCACAACGTATCCCCGCTTTTGACGGTGTGAGTGATGGACGACGCAGGAGCGGGTGTTGTCGTCGGGGGCATTGCTGTAGCAGGCGGCGCAGGCGGAGCGACCGGTGTCAGCACGCCAGCCGATGGCGCGACCGGCGTCAAACCCGGTAACTCGGCTGACGGACTCGCCGGGGCGATGGCTGGCGAAGGTGTGCTCCCCACCGGGGCCTCTGCCTCCGCCATCTCCGAAGACGGCATTCGGCTCCGACTGCATCCCTCGAAGACAAAAATGCCTCCGATGACCAAGACATGTAACGCAACAACAATCAGTATAACCTTCGATATTTTCACGACCTCTCTCCTCCTTGGGTTGGTTGGTTTGGGTTGTTCTCTGCCGCCATCGTCAACACGACTCGGCGAAATTCTTCCCCGCGATGCTGATAATCGCGGAACATGTCAAAACTGGCGCATGCCGGTGACAGCAACACCGTGTCTCCCGCTCGCGCCCATGCGCGTGCTTGATACACTGCCTCTTCCATCGTCTGGGCTTCGCGACACTCCACAGACCGACCCCACGCCGCGCGCATTTTCTCGCGAGCCTCCCCGATCAAAATTACCCCTCGCGCTTTCCGCTCCAGAACAGGCGTCAACGGCGCAAAATCCAAGCCCTTGTCCCGGCCCCCGGCAATCAACACCACCGGCCCCGATTCGGCTTCCAACGCTCGCAACACTGCGTCCACATTCGTCGCTTTGGAATCATTCACGTAGCGCACCCCATCTACTACTGCGACCAACTCGCAGCGGTGCGGTTGCGGCCGGTAGGCCATGATCCCCTCCCGCAGCAAATGCACCGGCAAGTTCAGCGCGATGCCTGCCGCCAACACTGCCATGATGTTCTCCGCGTTATGTGCGCCCCGCAGTTGCGTCTCGCTCAACCGCAGCAACACACCGCGGTAATCCGGCAGCCGACACCAAATGCTGTCGCCATCCGCCCAATCCAACCACAAGTCCGCCTCGTGGTTGTACGCGCTGAAGGTCAGTGTCGGTATGCGCACGGGAAATCCGAACTCCTGCAACGTTTGCATCACCTCTGCGCTGATCACCGCCGTGTCATTCAACGTCTGGTTCAGAAAAATTCGCGCCTTCGCGGCAACGTAGTCTTGAAACCGACGGTACCGGTCCATGTGATCCGGTCGGATGTTCAACCACACCGCCACCCGCGGTCGAAACTGCTCAATTCGCTCGAGTTGAAACGAGCTGACTTCGACCACCAGGTAATCGAGGTCTCGGCTCAACTCGACTGCTTCGGAGAATGGATATCCGATGTTGCCACACGCCACCGTCCGCTGCCCCGCCGCGGTCAATGCCTGTGCCATCAATTCCGTCGTTGTCGTTTTCCCGTTTGTGCCCGTAATCGCCACCACCGGACACGCACAATGCCGGTAAGCCAGCTCCACCTCACTCAACACCGGCGTGCGCCGTCCCAACACCCGCACCACCGGCCGTTCCGGTGCAATGCCCGGACTGAGCACGGCGAGGTCAAACTCCCGCTCCGACTCCGGCTGCACACCCAGCTCCACCGCGATCCCGCGCAGCCGCAGTGAATCGGCGCGCCGACGCAACTCCAGCCCGTCGTTCTCATCCAGCACCACCACGCGCGCACCGCGCTCGCGCAACAAATGCGCCGCCGCCCAACCACTGCGACCCAGCCCCAACACCGCCACGTCCTTGTCTCTGACCTCAAGCATCTGCATCTGTCACCTACCGCAGTTTCAAGGTTGCCAGACCCAACAACGCAAAAATCACGCTCAACACCCAAAACCGCTGCGTCACCTTGGTCTCCGACCAGCCGCCCAACTCAAAATGATGATGCAGCGGCGCCATTCGAAAGACACGCCGCCCCCACAACTTGAAGCTGGCCACCTGCACAAGCACACTCAGCGCCTCCAACACAAAAATCCCGCCCACAATCACCAGCACCAACTCTTGCTTGATCATCACCGCAATCGCCCCAATCAACCCGCCCAAAGCCAGCGACCCGGTATCCCCCATGAACACTTGCGCGGGGTGACAATTGAACCAGAGAAATCCCAGGCTCGCGCCAATCAACGCCGCACACACGACCGTCAACTCCGAAGCCCCCGGCACAAACGGCACCGCCAGATAACCGGCCAGATGAAAATGACCGGCCACAAAACACATCACCGTGTACGCCAACGCCACTGTCAGCGTGCACCCAATCGCCAGCCCATCTAATCCATCGGTCAAATTCACCGCATTCGACGCACCCGCAATGACCAAAACGATGAACGGCAACGTCCACCATCCCATGTCCGCAATGACCGGCTCTTTCACAAATGGCACCATGAATTGCCGTGTAATCGGCCCCAACTGCGGATCCATCCACAACACGCTGCCCACCACCAAGCCGAGCCCAACCTGAAACAACAACTTCGTCGAGGCCCGCACCCCCGCCGAGTGTTGCCGCCGTACCTTCGCCAGATCATCCAGAAATCCCACCCCGCCCAACCACACCAGCGTCAACACCGACAACATCACCAGCGGATTCGTCAGCCGCGCCCACAACAACGTCGCGTCCACCACCGCCAAAATGATCAGCAACCCGCCCATTGTTGGGCACGCCTTCTTGCCATGGATTTTCGCCAGTTCCCGAAGATCATCCTCACCCCGAATCGGCTGCTGCAGTTTCCACTCCGTCAGCTTCCGAATGAGCCACGGCCCCAGTGCCACGCAAATCAACAAGGCCGTCAACGCCGCCCCCACCGCGCGAAACGTCGTGTACTGAAACACGCGCAACGGCGAAAACCACGTCGTCAATTCACTTAAGTGATACAGCACCCCATCTACCTCCTTGTCTCCCCTCAGACCCAAATGCCTACGTGTTCATGTGCACCAAGAACATCACCTCGCGCCTCGAGCACGTACACTTCTCCACTTTCCCATTTGCGCACTTGCGCACTACCCCGCCCGAACACTTGCACACTTCGCCATTCACTGCTTCACACACTCCGTCAGTCGTTCCATCTCCAGCTTCCGACTCCCTTTTACCAACACCAAATCGCCCTCGCGCACCAACGACCCGACCAGTTCCGTCGCCGCCGCCGTATCCGGCACCTCAAACACCCGGTGGGCTTCCATGCCGGCTTTCACCGCAGCCGCCGCAATCTCGCGCGCCAGCGAACCAACCGTCACCAACAGCGTCACCGCGCTACCGGCCACGAGTTCGCCCACCCGTCGGTGTGCCCACTCGGTCCACGCGCCCAACTCCAACATGTCGCCCAGCACCGCAATTTTGCGGCCCGACCACGGATATTCCCCCAGCGCTCGCACCGCCGCTTCCATCGACGGCAGGTTCGCGTTGTAACAATCATTGAGAAAACGCACCCCGTTCCGCTCGACCACTTCCATGCGTTGCTTGGGAAACTCGACGTTCTCCAAACCCTCTCGAATCTCATCGAGATCCAAACCGCAGAAATACCCAACCGCCGCCGCCTGCAATGCATTGTAAATCTGATGTCGTCCCACGGTGCGCAATCGCACCACCACATCCTCGCGTTTCTTGGCGATGTGTAACCGAAACTTCACATCGCCGTTGATCACAATGTCGCAGGCGCGGATGTCTGCGAAACGCTCGATTCCGACCGTAACCACAGTGGCTCGTGTCCGTGCCCTCAGCTCACCGCACCACGCATCGTCGGCGTTCAACACGGCCAGCCCGTCCCCGTTGCGCGGCAAATACTCCAACGGTGTGCCTTCCTCCCGCGCCACGCCGGCCTCGTCACCGAGAAACTCCACATGCGCCAGACCGATGTTCGTCACCACCGCCATCTCCGGCCGCACCATCTCCGCCAACACCCGCATCTCGCCGGGATGATTCGACCCCAACTCCAGCACGCCAAACTCGTGCGAGGTCTCCATGCTCAGCAAACTCAGCGGCACCCCGATATGGTTGTTCTGATTGGCCGGTGTCTTGAACACATGAAACCGCTCACCCAAGACGGCGGCGATCATCTCCTTCGTCGTCGTTTTGCCGCAGGCACCGCTGACGGCAATCAATCGCGTGGTTGGGGACAGGAGACGGCGGTAGTTGGCTGCGAGTTTGTGCAATGCGGTGAGGGTGTCCTGTACTTGGAGAAGCGCCAGGGCACTAGGCGAGTTCATTGCACAGGTAGGATCCGAAACTACCGCCGCGCCTGCCCCCAACCGAGCGGCATCCGCGACAAATTGATGACCATCAAAACGCGGCCCGCGCAACGCCACAAAACAACTCTGTGGACGCAACCGCCGCGTGTCGGTGCAAATTTCCGTCACATCCATACTCGGGTCGCCTCGCACCAGACGCCCGCCTGTCCAATCACAAATTTGCTCCAGTTTCATCGCTCAGGCAGAAACGACGCGCTGGCTCCACCAGCGTTTCCCATACTCGGCGTAATACTCCTCCACGACCTGCCGGTCACTGAACGGCACCACAGTGTCCGCAAACTCCTGATACGCCTCATGTCCCTTACCGGCGATCAGCACCGTGTCGCCCTCCCGCGCGATGTCCAGGGCGCGCTCGATCGCCTCGCGCCGATCTTCAATCACCATGTAATGCCGCGCCTCCGCGGGGAACCCGCTGCTGATCTGCCGCAAAATCTCTCGCGGATCTTCGGAGCGTGGATTGTCGCTCGTCAGAATTACGAAATCCGCCAACTCCGAGGCTACCGCGCCCATCGGTTGGCGCTTGCCCGGATCACGATCGCCACCGCAACCGAACACCACAATCACCCGCCCGCGTGTCAGCTCGCCCACCGTCAGCAAGGCGTTGCGCAACGCATCCGGCGTATGGGCGTAGTCCACATACACATCAATCGGATCGGGTACCGGCACGCGCTCCATGCGGCCAGGCACCTGCCGCAACTCCGCCAGCGCCTGCTGGATAGTGGCCGCTGGCAACTCCAGCACCTGTGCCGCGGCGATCGCAGCCAACGCATTATGGACGTTGAACCGACCACGCAGCGGCAACCGCACCGCAAACTCGCCACGCGGTGTCACTGCTACAAATTCTGTGCCCGACCGACTCACCCGCACCTGCCGGGCGCCGACCGCAGCGGGCGTTAGCACACCGTATGTCACCACGGTGCGTTCCCCACCCAACTCCGCTGCCAGTCGTCGCCCGGCCTCATCATCTACATTCACTACCGCAACCCCCGATTTGCGATACCGGCCCAACCCGCGAAACAGTTTTGCTTTCGCCTCAAAATACCGCTCCATCGTCCCGTGATAATCGAGATGGTCGCGCGACAGGTTGGTGAAAATCGCCACATCAAAATCCACGCCCGCCACCCGATGTTGATCCAGCGCATGCGAGCTGACCTCCATCGAAACCGCGCCGCAACCGGCTTGCACCATCTGATGCATCATCTGCTGAATCTCCACCGATTCCGGAGTCGTGCGCGATGCCGGTATCCGGCGCTCGCCAATCTCGTACTGCACCGTCCCCATCAACCCACAACCCACGCCAGCGGCCTCCAGCAGGGCTTTCACCATGAACGCGGTGGTTGTTTTTCCGTTCGTGCCGGTCACGCCCACCACCCGTAACCGCTGCGACGGGTGGTCATAGAAACTAGCCGCTGCGCGCGCCAACGACTCGCGCGCGTCCCGCACACGAATCCGCGTCGCGCGCGGGCTGAGCCACCTCTCCTGCTCCATCACCACCGCCGCCGCACCGCGATCCACCGCCGCCTCGACGAACTGGTGGCCATCGGTGCGCTCGCCGCGCACCGCCACGAACAAGTGTCCCGGTAGCACGCGCCGCGAATCGTAGGCGATGCCGGTAATTTCACGATCCAACGGCCCTTCCACGGCCAGCGGCTGCACCTCTTCCACCAACTGCGCGAGTAGTTTCATGACCAACCTCCCCGATCCAATTGCTGTGCGCTCGACGGCACCCCGAGATACGGTGCGATTTTCTCGGCCACCGCTCGAAACACCGGCCCCGCTACGGTCCCGCCGTAGTAGCCGCCAACGGACGGATCATCGAGCGTCACTAAAATCGCTACCTCTGGGTCACTAGCCGGCAAACACCCGACAAACGTCGAGTAGTAGCGGCGCACATACTGACCATTCTCAATTTTCTGTGCCGTGCCGGTCTTACCGGCCACGTCGTACCCTGCCACCGCGGCGCGCGGTGCCGTCCCTTGCTCCGTCACCACCTTGCGCAACGCCGACACGGTCAACACACTGGCGCGCGGCGTGATCACCTGCCGCACCATTTGCGGCGCAAACTCCACCACGCGCCGACCCGCTGCATCCTCCACGCTTTGCACCACGCGGGGCCGCATCAACCGTCCCCCGTTGACCACCGCATTGAACGCCATCATCATCTGCAACGGCGTCGCGGCCACCTCATGTCCCATCGGAATGCGCGTGATCGAAAGCTTCGTCCAACGCGACAACGGATGCACGATGCCGGCCACTTCGCCGACCAGCTCAATTCCGGTGCGTTGGCCGAATCCAAAGGCGCGAATGTACTCGTACAGCCGGTTGGGTCCCATCC